>JAYVLO010000214.1:0-5338 GCA_043759455.1 Pseudolysobacter sp. | reverse complement strand
CTGCCGGCCACCGTGCTCACACCACCGCTGCTGGAGCGTCATCTGGAGCGCGTCGAGTTGACCGTGCCGCGGGATATCTATGATGAAAAACCTGAAGCCCACGTCGAGGTGATCACCGATCTCGATGTGATCAACGATACCGGCACGTATTTGCGTTTTGCCTGGAATCCGCCCGCTTCACCAGATGGACCGGACGCACCGGATCCTGCCGAACTTAGCGCCGCGGGGCTCGATGAATTAAGCTCCGTCGCTTGAGCAGCTATTGCCAGCGACAGAATTTGTATGAGTGAAATCCTTCTCGCCGCGCGACCCATGTCGCGGCGCTCTAGCGTGGCGGTGCGGATCGGCGCGATTCGGGTCGGTGATGCCGCCCCGGTGGTGGTGCAATCCATGACCAATACCGATACCGCCGATATCATCGGCACAACCAAACAGGTGGCCGAACTCGCGCGCGTTGGCTCGGAACTCGTGCGCCTGACTGTCAACACCGCCGAGGCCGCGGCGGCCGTGCCGAAGATTCGCGAGCGCCTCGACATGATGGGCGTGAGTGTGCCGCTGATCGGCGATTTTCATTACAACGGCCATCAGTTGCTGAGCGCCGAGCCGGCCTGTGCCGAAGCGCTCGCGAAATATCGCATCAATCCCGGCAACGTCGGTTTCGGGCGCAAGCGCGATACGCAGTTCTCGACCATCATCGAGTTCGCCCTGAAATACAAAAAGCCGGTACGCATTGGCGCGAACTGGGGCAGCCTCGACCAGGATCTGCTTGCGCGCATGATGGACGAAAATCATCTGCGGCCCGAACCGTGGGATGCCGGTCGAGTGATGCGCGAGGCGCTAATCCGCTCGGCGCTGGATTCGGCGCAGCGTGCCGAAGAACTCGGCATGCAACGCGATCAGATCATTCTGTCGTGCAAGGTTTCCGGTGTGCAGGAACTCATCGCCGTGTATCGCGATCTGGCCGCACGTTGCGATTACGCCTTGCATCTCGGCCTGACCGAAGCCGGCATGGGCTCGAAAGGTATTGTCGCGTCGAGCGCGGCGCTTGCCGTGCTGCTGCAGGAAGGCATCGGCGACACCATCCGTATTTCACTCACACCCGAGCCGAACGAATCGCGCACGCGCGAAGTGATCGTCGCGCAGGAGTTGTTGCAGACAATCGGTCTACGCGCGTTCACGCCGCTGGTCACGGCATGTCCGGGTTGCGGCCGCACTACCAGCGTGTTTTTTCAGGAACTGGCGCAGACCATTCAAAGCCATGTGCGCGATAAGATGCCGGAATGGCGCCTGCAATACGATGGCGTCGAAAATCTCACGCTCGCGGTGATGGGCTGCATCGTCAACGGTCCGGGCGAAAGCAAACACGCGAACATCGGCATCTCGTTGCCGGGCACCGGCGAAGCGCCGGCCGCGCCAGTATTCATTGACGGTATCAAGGCGATGACCCTGCGTGGCGAACACATCGCACAGGAATTCGTCGGCGTGGTCGAGGACTACGTCGCGCGCAAGTTTGCGCGAGCCAGCCCGAGCTGAGGATAAGCGCGGCGCGCTTTCGGCGATCACGGCTTGCGGATCGATCGTGACCTTGCGCGCCAGTTGCACCTCGCGTCGCGCGATGTACAAGTTCGCACCAATGATCGCGGCGGCGCCACACGCCGTGGTCAAATCGAGTTTTTCGCCGAACAAGCCGCCGGCCAGAACCACCACCACCGGCAACTGCAGAAAATTCAGCGGCACCAGCGCGGACACTTCGCCGAGCTGGTAGGCGCGAGTCATGCACACCTGCGCAGCGGTGCCGAGAAAGCCGATCACGGCTAGCCATAACCAGCCCATCGCACTCGGCCAGCTCCAGTCGAGCAGCGCCGGCATTAACGAAAGCGGCGTCATGATCAGGGTCATGTAAATCACTACCGCATCCGGTGGTTCGGTGCGCGACAAAAATTTGATGCTGATGTACGAACCGGCCGCGAGCGCAGCGGATAACAACGCGATCAGCATCGCGGGTGAAAAGTCGCTGCTGTGCGGACGCAAGATCACCAGCACGCCGACAAAACCGATGATCACCGCGCTCCAGCGACGCAGGCGTACGACTTCGCCAAGCATCAGCACCGCGCCGATCGTAACGAACAGCGGCGTCGAATACGAAATCGAAATCGCCTGCGCCAGCGGCAGGTGCGACAGCGCCCAGAAACTGCACAACATCGAAACCGTACCGAACAAACTGCGCAGCAGATACAGGCTGAAACGTTGCGTATGCAGCAGGCGCAGGCCGGGTTTAATCAGCAACGGCAACGCAAAGATCAGGCCGAAAAAGCTGCGAAAAAATCCGATCTCGAACGCATGCATATGCTCGGACGCGAGGCGGATCACCACGGCCATCACGCCGAACATCACGGCACTCGCGGTCATCAGCAGCGTCGCGCGCAGGGCGGGGCGCATGGGCGACGTTGCAGTAGACGGGTTGGTGGCAGCGCTCACGAGGGCGACGTGGGATAAAAGATGACGAATATCTTAACCTGCGCCAGGACTTCCAGCCATTCATGCCAGCACTATTGCTCGAACTGGATTGTGCTCTCGCCGTTGCAGCCATCAACCGGTTGCACACGATGTTTGAGCTACTGCGCGACCCAACATTCGTCGTACAGAAACGTCCGGCCAGCCGATGTCGTTAGCCGATGCGCGCCACGCACCCGCGGTGGTGCTTGTGGATTCGGGTTTTGCCTTCATGTCGAGTGGATCGTAGTCGCGGTCGCGATTATTCAGTAGTCTGCGCGAATGTCTGAAAAATGCCAACGCAAATGAGTGATCCAGTCCCATTTATCGTCGCCATTCCCGCACGGTATGCGTCAACACGATTGCCCGGCAAACCGTTGCGGCAGATTGCAGGTGCGCCGATGATCGTGCACGTCGCGCGGCGCGCACTCGCTGCGGGTGCGAGCCGCGTGATCGTTGCGACCGACGATGCGCGCATCGCGGCCGAGCTGAGTGATCACGAGGTGCAAGTGTGCATGACACGCGGCGATCATGCTTCGGGCAGCGATCGGCTGGCCGAGTGTGCCGAGCAGCTGGCGTGGAGCGACGATACCATCGTGGTGAACCTGCAAGGCGATGAACCGCTTGCTCCGGTAAGTGGAATTTGCGCCGTCGCCGAGGCGCTGGCGGCGAGCGATGCGCCGATGGCGACGCTGGCGACACCGATCACCAGCGCGCACGAAGTGTTCGATCCGAATTGCGTCAAGGTGGTCTGTGATGCGAATGGCTACGCATTGTATTTCAGCCGCGCGCCGTTGCCGTATGCGCGCGATGCGTTTGCGCTGAAACGCGATGTATTGCCGGCGGCGGTGCCGTTCTTGCGGCATATCGGCATCTATGCGTATCGGGCAGGATTCCTGCGCCGCTTCGCCGCGCTGAGACCGACCCCGCTGGAGCAGGCCGAAGCACTGGAACAATTGCGTGCGCTGGAGCACGGCGAACGCATCAGGGTGCGGATTGCGCCAGAACCGTTTCCGACCGGCGTCGATACCGAAGAAGATCTCGCGCGCGTGCGGCGTTTGCTGGAATCCTCGGACGCGAATCGCGCATGAGTGGGGTATTGTTTTTTTGCATGGGAAACATTTGTCGTTCGCCGACGATCGAAGCGGTCGCGCGTACGCATTTCGCGCGAGCGAATCTGGATATACACATGGCTTCCGCAGGTACCGAAAATTATCATGAGGGCGGTGTTGCCGATCCGCGCACGATCGCGATCGCACGAGCGCGCGGTTATGCATTGAGCGGCCATCGCGCGCGGCAGGTGCGCGAAGCGGATTTCGTCGACTTCGATCATTTGCTGGCGATGGATCAGGCCAATCTGAGAACGCTGATGGCGCGCTGTCCGCCACGATTCGCGCACAAGCTGGAATTGTTCCTGCCGTTTTGCGGGATCGCGCAGCCGCACGAAGTGCCCGATCCGTATTACGGCAAGACGCCGGATTTCGAACACGTCGTCGATCTCGCCGAGCGCGGCATGAGCGGCTTGCTCGCGCGCTTGAAAAAGGCTGCATCCGCACATGTCTGAGCGGATTTTGGCAGCAAAAAAATCGTCATGATCGAACGTGTCCGCGATGCTTTCGACGGCAAGGAATTCGTGCGCACGCTGGCGGCGTCGCCGGGTGTGTATCGCTATTTCGATGCGGCCGGCGATCTGCTGTACGTCGGCAAGGCCGGAAATCTCAAAAAGCGCGTCGGCAGTTATTTTCTCAAGCCACGCATGGAGCCGCGCATCGCCGCGATGGTGGCGCAGATCGCGCATGCGGAAGTCACGTTGACGCGCACCGAAGGCGAGGCGCTGCTGCTCGAAAGCCAGCTCATCAAGTCGCTGAAACCGCGTTACAACATCCTGTTGCGCGACGATAAAAGTTTTCCATACATCTATCTTTCGGCCGGCGAAGATTATCCGCGCATGGGTTTTCATCGTGGCGCGCGCAGCGGCAAAGGGCGCTATTTCGGGCCGTACCCGAGCACGTATGCGGTGCGCGAAAGCCTGAACCTGATGCAGAAAATTTTCCAGGTGCGGCAATGCGAGGACAGCTATTTTCGTAATCGTTCGCGGCCGTGTCTGCAATACCAGATCAAGCGCTGCAGCGCGCCGTGCGTGGCGCTGATCGAGCCGGTCGATTATCAGGCCAGCGTGCGTTATGCCTCGATGTTTCTCGAAGGCAAAAGTACCGTCGTCACCGAAGAACTGAGCACGGCGATGGAGCACGCCAGCGGCGAACTCGAGTTCGAGCGCGCCGCACGTTTGCGCGATCAGGTCGGTTTGCTCAAGCAGTTGCAGGCGCGACACTACGTGCAGGGCGCGAGCGCCGACATGGATGTGCTGGCGTGTTCGATCGTGTCCGGCGTGGCGTGTGTCACGGTGCTATATTTTCGCAGCGGCACCAGCCTTGGATCGCGTGCGTTTTTTCCGCGCCTGCCGATGGATGCCAGCGCGGGCGATGTGCTCGCGAGTTTCATTGCGCAGTATTACCTCGACAAACCGGTGCCACATGAGCTGATCGTCAGCCACGCGTTTGATGACGCTGTATTGCTCGCCGAAGTATTGACCGAAAATTCGGCGCATGTCGTGGAAATCAAATCCAGTGTGCGTGCCGAACGTGCGCGTTTTCTCGAGCTTGCACAGAAAAATGCCGATGCCGCGCTCGCCGCGCACGTCGCCAGCAATCAGACCATGCGCGAACGTTTCGAGGCGCTGCGCGAATTGCTCGGGCTCGACGAAACACCGCGACGGCTGGAGTGTTTCGACATCAGTCACACGATGGGCGAGGCGACCGTCGCGTCATGCGTGGTGTTCGGGCCG
>JAYVLO010000213.1:0-54841 GCA_043759455.1 Pseudolysobacter sp. | reverse complement strand
TGGCTCGCGGATGTCGGTTCGATCGATCCGCAGACTCAGGCGGATGCTGAATCCGGCAGGTCGGCGTTGTGATACACGTCCTGCACGTCGTCGAGTTCTTCGAGCCATTCGAGCAGGTCGTGCAAGGTCTCGGCGACGTCGCCGCTGACCGCGACGCGATTGGCCGGACGCATCACGACATCCGCGCGTAACGGTTTCAGTCCCGACGCCGTCAGTGCTTTTTTCACTGCCTCGAAATTTTCCTGTGTGCACAACACCAGGCTCTGGCCGGCATCGGTTTGCACATCGTCGGCGCCGGCTTCGAGCGCGGCTTCGAGCACTTTTTCCTCAAGCGCCGGTGTGGCGGTATCGAATACCAGCTCCCCGACTTTTGCAAACTGGAACGCGACCGAACCGGTCGTGCCAAGATTGCCACCGTTCTTGGTCAGCGCGTGGCGTACATCGGCCACCGTGCGCACGGGATTGTCGGTCATGCAATCGATGATTAGCGCGACGCCCGACGGGCCGTAACCCTCGTAGCGCAGCTCCTGCATGTTGTCCGCGCCATCGGCACCGGAGCCGCGCTTGATCGCGCGCTCGATGGTGTCCTTCGTCATGTTCGATGCGAGCGCTTTTTCGATGCCCATGCGCAGGCGCGCGTTGCTCGCCGGATCGGCGCCATTGCGCGCGGCGACGGTGATCTCGCGGATAAACTTGGTGAACATTTTGCCGCGCTTGGAATCCTCGGCGTTCTTGCGACCTTCAATGCTGGGGCCTCTGCCCATAAACGTTCCTGCGACTGTGCTGATGTGGCTGACGAAGCGCCGCACGCGACGTGACCACGGCGGCGGAATGCGGCGGATTCTATCAGGCGGCTTGGGCCGCACCTAGCGGCAGCACAGCAGAGAATCTACGCCGCCGTCAAACCGATGATTTTTTGACCGATCGTCGTATCGTGTGGTTTGCCATTGGCGGCCTATTGCGGCTCTTCCACGGTGTAGCCGAGCGCGCGCAAACGCGCGAGTCGGCCGTCCGGTTTCACCAGTTCGGCGATCGATACCACCGCGAACGTGCTGCGATTTTTCGCCAGAGCAGTTTGCACCGCCGTCATCCATTCGGTGATCAGCTGTTCCTGCACCTGCTGCACGCGGTCATGCAATCCGGGTGCGCTGGACACCGCCGCGAGGCAGGTTGCCTTCTGGTCGGGATAGGGCAGGTTGCGCAACGCATTCAGATCGCCGCTGGCCCACGCATTCGCGCGCAACTGCATCGATTGCATATCGGTTTCGATACGTTGCATCGTGGTTTCGAGGCAGGCGACATCGGCGGCGACCGGTGTCGTTTCGAACTCCTTGATCGTCGCTTTCGGATCGTCCAGCGCGATGTCGATTTTCGGCGAGATCACCGGAATCTTGTTTTTCTTCGCCGCCTGTTTGACCACATCCCATGCCGCATTTTTCGAGCTCAGGCCCGAGCGATCGACGGCCTTTTCGTAAAGCTCCTGCGCGGCGAGCATCGGTCGACGTGATTCGATGCCGTTGTCGCGACCGATGTACTTGGCTTTCAGTGCCGACCAGCGCGCGTATTGTGCCGGCGAAAGCACGTCTTTCAGCTTGGCGCCGTCCGCATTCTTGCGTGCGCGCAGCAACGACGGCACGAGGGTGAGGCCGCGAAAAAAACCGACGCTGATTTTTGCCGAGGAATCGCCGATGACTTCTTGCGAGTCCGCGATCACCGCTTCGGTATCTTTCGAGCGCCACGACATTTTTTTCGGCAACGGCGCGAGCGTGCCGAGGATCCACAACACGTGATCATCCTTGCTCACTTTCCACAACCCTGGCCCGGGCTGCTCGCCGGTCACGAGCACCTGATCGAGCTCGGTGGCCGCGGCATCGGGCGGCGGCACGTCCCCCGACGTTTGCGCGAATACCGGCGCTCCCATCAGGGATAACAGAAACAGGCCTGAAGCTGGATGCAAGAAAGTCAGTTTCATTGGTGATGATAAATGCTTGATGGTGGATTGGGAGTTGACCGATACGATCTCTTGCGACCAAAGAAATTCGCGATGTTCATATTGGGATGCGTTGTAGCACAGACGATTCTTCGCGCTTGTTCAATCGGCGTTATTCCAGCAGATGTCGGCACCGGCGTTTAAGTGGCGTTGAGTTGGCGACACAGACAAGGGCCGTTTCGTATAATCGCTGCAACAGCAAACGTCCGGCGTACGGGTCGGCGATCAATCTTGCGTGCGTCATGATGGCGTCTTTTTAGCAGCTCATTCCAGCGCAGGCTGGAATCCAGTTCTTGCGGCACTGAAAAAGACAATGGGATTTCCGTCTACGCCAGCCTGTGTAGGCAGGATGCCGAAACGAACATCCGTATCGCGCATGGCCCGGCGGCTGAGCGGCGGACGCCGCGAGTCATGACGGCACTCGTCGGTTTTCCTTCAGCGTGACACTTTTTCCTCGACGCGGCTCCTGAGTGGCGCCTCAGGCCTGCAGCAAAATCCCGTTCGCGACGAGATGTGCAACGATGCGTTCCGCCGCATCTTCCGAAGAAATCGTCGTGGTATCTATGCGAATCTCGGGATGCTCCGGCACCTCGTACGGCGAGTCGATACCGGTGAAGTTTTTCAGGTCGCCACGCCGTGCTTTCTTATACAGGCCCTTCGGATCTCGACGCTCGGCTTCGGCGATCGGTGTATCGATGAAAACCTCACAGAATTCGCCGCGATCGAGCAGCTCGCGTGCCATCTGACGCTCGGCGCGGAACGGCGAAATAAACGACACCAGCACGATCAATCCGGCATCGACCATGAGCTTGGCGACCTCACTGACCCGGCGGATATTCTCGATGCGATCGGCATCAGTGAAGCCGAGATCCTTGTTCAAACCGTGGCGCACATTGTCGCCATCGAGCAGATAGGTATGCCGGCCGAGCGCATGCAATTTCTTCTCGACCAGATTCGCGATCGTCGACTTGCCCGCGCCGGACAGACCGGTAAACCACAGCGCCGCCGGCCGCTGACCTTTCAGCGCAGCGTGCGCGCGTTTATCGATCTCGATCGCCTGCCAGTGGATGTTTTGCGAGCGGCGCAACGCAAAATGTAGCAGGCCCGCAGCGATGGTGTTGTTGCTAATGCGGTCGATCAGGATGAAGCCGCCCATGTCGCGATTCTGCGCGTAGGCATCGAAAGCTATTGGCTGATCGAGCGTGATTGTGCACACGCCGATTTCGTTGAGTTCCAGCGTCTTGCTGGCGAGGTGTTCGAGCGTATTGACGTTAATCTTGTATTTCGGCGGCGCGAGTGTCGCGCTTACAGTTTTGGCGCCGAGCTTGAGCAGGCATGGCCGTCCGGCGAGCATTTCTTCCTCGCTCATCCAGATGATCGTCGCCTCGAACTGATCAGCGACGCCGGCCGGATCGCTGGCGCTGCACAGCACATCGCCGCGGCTAATATCGATCTGCTCGGCCAAGGTGAGCGTGACGGATTGGCCGTTGCTGGCAAGACCGAGATCGCCATCCTGCGTGACGATGCGCGCGATTGTGCCTTCTTTGCCCGATGGCAATGTGCGCACCCGATCGCCCGGGCGCACGCTGCCGCCGACGATGCGCCCGGAGTAGCCGCGAAATTCCGAATTCGGTCGGTTCACCCACTGCACCGGAAAGCGGAACGGATCGGTCGGCACATCGCCCGCGATGCCGACCGAATCGAGATAATCGATCAGCACCGGACCGTGATACCACGGCGTGTTCGCGCTCGGTGTCGTGATGTTGTCGCCGCGCAAGGCCGAGATCGGAATGCAGACGATATCGTCGAGTCCGATCTTTTGTGCGAATACACGGTAGTCGCGTGCGATGCGCTCGAACACTTCCTGCGAATAATCGAGCATGTCGAGTTTGTTGATCGCCACCACGATCTTGCGGATGCCGAGCAGTGAAACCAGATAACTGTGGCGGCGCGTTTGCGTCAGCAAACCCTGGCGCGCGTCGATCAGGATCACCGCGACATCAGCGGTGGAGGCGCCGGTGACCATATTGCGTGTGTATTGTTCATGGCCGGGCGTGTCGGCGACGATGAACTTGCGCTTCTCGGTGGCGAAAAAACGATACGCCACATCGATCGTGATGCCCTGTTCGCGCTCGGCGGAAAGACCGTCGACGAGCAGCGCGAAATCCAGATCGTCGCCTTGCGTACCGACACTTTTGGAGTCGGCGGCGAGCGTCGCGAGTTGATCCTCGAACAGCATTTTTGATTCGTACAATAGCCGCCCGATCAGCGTGCTTTTGCCATCGTCGACGCTGCCGCAGGTGATAAAACGTAGCAGGCTTTTGTGTGCCTGGGTGTGCAGGTATTGCTCGATCAAGGGTATGCCGCTGTCGTTGGAAATGCTCATCAGAAATATCCTTCCTGCTTTTTCTTTTCCATCGAGCCGGATACATCGCGATCAATCACGCGGCCTTGCCGTTCCGAGGTTTTTGCGACGAGCATTTCCTGGATGATCGCCGCGAGCGAATCCGCGTCGCTCTCGATCGCACCGGTCAGCGGATAACAACCGAGCGTGCGGAAGCGAACGTTTTTTATCGTCGGCTGCTCGCCGTCACGCAACGGCAAACGCTCGTCGTCGACCATGATCAGCGCGCCGTCGCGCTCGACCACCGGTCGCGGTTGGGCCAGGTACAGCGGCACGATTGGAATTTGCTCGCGATAGATGTATTGCCAGATGTCGAGTTCGGTCCAGTTCGATAGCGGAAACACGCGCAGGCTTTCGCCAACGTTTTTGCGTGCGTTGTAGAGTCGCCAGAGTTCCGGGCGTTGCTGTTTCGGATCCCAGCGATGCTGCGCCGAACGTAGCGAAAACACGCGTTCCTTGGCGCGCGATTTTTCCTCATCGCGGCGCGCACCACCGAAAGCGAGATCGAATCCGTGCGCATCCAGCGCCTGTTTCAAACCCTGGGTTTTCCAGATATCGGTATGCAATGCCGAGCCGTGGGTGAACGGATTGATGCCGTCACGAACACCATCGGGATTGGTATGCACGATCAATTCCATGCCGGTGCGCCGCACCGTGGCGTCGCGAAACGCATACATCTCGCGAAACTTCCAGGTGGTATCGACGTGCAGCAGCGCAAACGGCGGCCTCGACGGATAAAACGCCTTCCGCGCGAGGTGCAGCATCACCGCGCTGTCCTTGCCGATCGAATAAAGCATCACCGGCTTGGCGCTTTCGGCCACGGCTTCGCGCAGGATATCGATGCTTTCAGCTTCGAGGCGGTGCAGATGAGTCAGGACTGGCATTGCGTGGGGCGTTCCTCGGATACGCCGCAAAAGCGGCTCTTGCTCGGAGATTTCCTAGCCGATAAGGGTATAACACTGCACCGGAACGTGCAGAGCCCAGTGCGAATAAGCATATAACGCGCCTGAGAATCGCGCAGAATCTGCCGATCTGGCGAGGAGCAAGAACGGCCATTTTCCATTCGCGCTGGCATGCCGGCCCCGGATTAAGCGAAAATAGCGGTTCGGCCCGATGTTCGGCCCCAAACGACGCGTTCAATGAAAACTCTTTTCGTGACTGGTGGTGCCGGATTCATCGGCGGTAATTTCGTGCTCGATCTGCTCGCCCGCGGCGGGTATCGCATCGTCAATCTCGACAAGCTCACCTACGCCGGCAACCCGGATACGTTGAGCAGCGTGCAGGCGCACGCCGACTATCGATTCGTGCACGGCGATATCGGCAATGCCGAACTGGTATCCCGTTTGTTGGCCGAACATCAGCCCGATGCGGTGGTGAATTTCGCCGCCGAATCGCATGTCGATCGTTCCATCGACGGCCCGGCGGAATTCGTCCAGACCAATGTCGTCGGCACCTTGAGCCTACTCGAATGCACCTTAAAATACTGGCGGGCGCTGGATGAAAAACAGCGTGACGGATTTCGTTTTCTGCACGTTTCCACCGACGAAGTGTACGGCTCACTCGGTGCCGAAGGGCGCTTCACCGAGACCACCGCATACGCGCCGAATTCGCCGTATTCGGCCTCGAAGGCGGCTTCCGATCATCTGGTGCGCGCGTTCCATCACACCTACGGCCTGCCGACGCTGACGACCAATTGCTCGAACAACTACGGCCCGTTTCAGTTCCCCGAAAAACTCGTCCCGCTGATGATCCAGAAAGCGCTGACCGCGCAACCGCTGCCGGTCTACGGCGACGGTTTGAACGTGCGCGACTGGATGTTCGTGGTCGATCATTGCCATGCGATCCTGCGCGTGCTCGAAGCCGGTCGGATCGGTGAGGTGTACAACGTTGGCGGCGATGCCGAGCGCGAGAATATCCACGTCGTCAAGACCATTTGCACGCTGCTCGACGAACGTCGTCCGCTGGCCGATGGGAAAAAACGTGACACGCTGATCACCTACGTCAAGGATCGCCCGGGCCACGATCGGCGTTATGCGATCGACGCGAGCAAGATCAAGCGCGAACTCGACTGGTCGCAAACTGAGACGTTCGAATCCGGCATCGCGCGTACCGTCGACTGGTATCTTGCCAATCAGACATGGTGTCAGCGTGTGCTCGACGGCAGCTACCGCGGCGAGCGTCTCGGCGGCGCCTGATTCGGTATTGTTTTATTACGCAAATTCGCAAAATCGATCGCAGTCATGAAGGGTGGGGCGTGAATACACACAAGGGAATCATTCTGGCCGGCGGCTCCGGCACGCGTCTGTATCCGCTCACCCAGGTGATCAGCAAACAGCTGCTGCCGGTGTACGACAAGCCGATGATTTATTATCCGCTGAGCACACTGATGCTGGCCGGCATCCGGCAAATTCTCGTGATCAATACGCCGCATGAACAAGCTTTGTTTCGCGGGCTGCTCGGTGACGGATCGCAATGGGGCATCGAGATTTCGTATGCGCCGCAGCCGAGTCCCGACGGACTCGCGCAGGCGTTCGTGATCGGTCGCGATTTTGTCGGCAACGATCCGAGTTGCCTGATTCTCGGCGACAATATTTTCTATGGCCACGGCCTTACCGAGGTGCTGCGCCGCGCGGGCAGCCGCACGCATGGCGCGACTGTGTTCGGCTACTGGGTGAAGGATCCGGATCGTTACGGCGTGGCCGAATTCGATCATGCCGATCGCGTAATCGGACTCGAAGAAAAACCTGCGCAGCCGAAGTCGAACTACGCTGTCACCGGTTTGTATTTCTACGATTCGCGCGTCTGCGATTTCGCCGCCGATCTCAAGCCGTCGCCGCGTGGCGAACTCGAAATCACCGACTTGAATCGCTGTTACCTCGACGATCATTCGCTGATGGTGGAAAAACTCGGGCGCGGTTACGCGTGGCTCGATACCGGCACGCACGAATCGCTGGTCGAAGCGTCCAACTTCATCCAGACCATCGAAAATCGCCAAGGTTTGAAAGTCTGCTGCCCTGAGGAAATCGCCTTCGTCAATGGCTGGATCGACGCCGAGCAACTGTTGCGTCTGGCTAAGCCGCTGGCCAAGAACGGCTACGGCACGTATCTGCAGACGCTCGCAAAAACCGGTGTGCGCACATGAAGTTGATCAAGACGCCGTTGCCGGAATGCCTCGTGATCGAGCCAACCGTACACGGTGATACGCGCGGATTTTTCTACGAGAGTTTTCATGCGGCGAAGTTCGCCGGCATCGGTCTTGATCTGAAATTCGTGCAGACCAATGTGTCGCGCTCGGCGCAGAACGTGTTGCGCGGCTTGCATTACCAATATCCGAATCCGCAGGGAAAACTCGTCAGCGTGCTCGAAGGCGAAGTCTACGACGTCGCCGTGGATATCCGTGTCGGCTCGCCGCAATTCGGGCGCTGGGCCGCCGTGGTTTTGTCGGCCGAAAATAAACGCCACTTATGGATACCGGAAGGATTCGCGCATGGTTTTGCGGTGCTCAGCGAGAACGCGACTTTCAGCTATCAATGCACGAATTTGTACGAGCACGCGAATGATGCAAGCGTGCGCTGGAACGATGCGGCGATCGGCATCGACTGGCCGATCAGTGCGCCGCTATTGTCGGACAAGGATCAGCGCGCGCCGTTTCTCGCCGACATCGCGCAGCAAAAATTGCCGAAGTACGTCGCGTGAAAGTTTTGTTGCTCGGCGCGAATGGTCAAGTCGGCTTCGAGCTCGCGCGCACGCTGGCGCCGCTCGGCGAGCTGGTCTGCGCGACACGCTCCGGGGTCTTGCCTGGCGCGATCGCTTGCGAAACGGCAGATCTCGCGCAATCGGGAGCGCTGCTTGTTTTGCTCGATAAAATCGCACCCGATCTGATCGTCAATGCAGCCGCTTATACAGCTGTCGATCGCGCCGAAGACGAGCCGGAATTCGCCGAGCGCAGCAATCATCAAGCGCTCGCCGTGCTCGGTGCCTGGGCGAAAAAACGCGGTGCGGGCGTGGTGCATTATTCGACCGATTATGTGTTCGATGGTCGCGCCACCACGCCGTATTGCGAGGATGATTCCACCGCGCCGCTCGGCGTTTACGGACGCAGCAAACTCGCCGGCGAACAGGCCTTGCGCGACTCGGGGTGTCTGCATCTGATCCTGCGCACGGCGTGGGTTTATGGCGCACGCGGGCAGAATTTCTTGCGCACGATGTTGCGTCTCGGTGCACAGCGCGAACAGTTGAGTGTGGTGGCCGATCAACGCGGCGCGCCGACCTGCAGCCGGCTCATCGCCGCGACCACGGCGGCGTTGTTGGTGCGCTGGTCAAGCGGGAATGAAATACAACGCAGTCAGGCGAGCGGCATCTATCATCTTAGTGCAGCGGGCGAATGTTCGTGGCACGAATTCGCCACTGCGATTATGCGCGCAGGTCTGGCTGCAGGCCTGCTCGTGCGTGTGCCGCAAGTCACCGCGATCGCGACCGCGCAATATCCGACCAAGGCGACGCGTCCTGCATATTCGGTGCTGAATACACAGCGTCTGCAAGAAAAATTCGGTCTGTATCTGCCGCCGTGGCAGCAAGGCCTGAACGATGTCATCGGCGAGCTGGCGGAAGCCGCGCGCGGTTAATCTTTGGAGCAAGTCATGTTGATTCCCGTCATTCTTTCCGGTGGTGCCGGCACGCGGCTCTGGCCGGTGTCGCGCAGCGCGTATCCGAAGCCGTTCATGCAGATGGGCGATGGTCAATCGCTGCTGTACAAAACGCTGGATCGCGCGCTGAAAATCACTGGCGTGGGCGGTAGCGTGCTGACCGTGACCGGGCGCGATTATTATTTCCTCACGCGTGACGAATACGCCACTCATCCGCAGGCGCAAGTCGACAAACTGCCGTTCCTGCTTGAACCGGTCGGGCGCAATACCGCGCCGGCGATCGTGCTGGCAGCGATGTATGCGCGCGAACAATTTGGTGCGGATGCGACCTTGCTGGTGCTGCCGGCCGATCACCTGATCCGCGATCTCGATGCGTTCGCTGCCGACGCAGCACGGGCTAGTGCGCTCGCGCGGGATGGCTGGATGGTGACGTTCGGCATTCGTCCGACGCATCCGGAAATCGGGTTCGGCTACATCCGCATGGGCGCGGCAATTGCCGGGCGCGAAGGTCGTGAGATCGGCGCATTCGTGGAGAAACCCGACCGCGAGAAAGCCGAAACCTACGTCGCCTCGGGCGAGTACGTGTGGAACTCCGGCATGTTTTGTTTCCGCGCCGATGTCTTGCTCGAAACCGCGCAGCAAACGTGTCCGGACGTTTATACGGCTGCGCAGCGTTGTTACGCGCAGCACATCGGCAGCGCCAGTCCGGTCGAATTCGCGCGCGATGCGTTTCTCGCGCAGCCGGATATTTCGATCGACTACGCGATCATGGAGCGCGCCGCCAAACGCGCGGTGGTGCCGGCGCAGTTCGACTGGAGCGATATCGGCTCGTGGAAAGCGATGAGCGATATCGCGCCGGAAAGCGAAACCGACGATGCCGGCAATCGCATCCGCGGCAGTGCAATCGTGATCGAGAGCGAGAACTGCTACATCCAGGGCGACAAACGTCTGGTCGCTGCAGTCGGCGTGAAAAACCTCGTGATCATCGATACGGGCGATGCGGTCCTAGTGGCGGATCGCGAACGTGCGCAGCAAGTAAAACTCGTGGTCGATCAGCTACGCGCCAGCGGTCATGATGCGGCGAAACATCATCAGACCGTACATCGACCGTGGGGCAGCTACACCGTGCTCGAAGATGCGCTCGACTGTAAGGTCAAGCGCCTCGTCGTGAAGCCGGGGCAAGTGCTGTCGCTGCAATTGCATCATCGCCGCAGCGAGCATTGGACCGTGGTTAGCGGCGTTGCCAAGGTGCGTGTCGGCGAGAAGGAATTTCTGCTCGAACGCAACGAATCGACCTACATCCCGATGAACACGATTCATCGTCTGGAAAATCCCACCGACGCCGATATCGCTCTGATCGAAGTGCAATGTGGCGACTACTTTGGCGAGGACGACATCGTCCGGCTGGAAGATCGGTATGGGCGCGTGGCGGGCTGAAGCTCTCACCCGGCGATGACAACCGATGTCCTGGTCGGCACGCTCATTGCTTATGCATCCAGTCGGCGGCTCCCTACGTAACACAAAGCGCCACAAAAGACTGTTGCAATTGTTCACACCTTTACGGTTGTGTTATTTGAGCAACCAACGCAACATTCAGTGATATACGTCACGTTTTTTTTGGGTTTTTACATAGTTTTACGCCAGAGAAGGCTACCAATTGAAGCGCTTTTCTGCGTCAGAACTGGACAAATTTCTGTGTTATCCACACACATAGGGGCTGCGCAAGGGGCGCAGATGTTTGTAACGGCAACGTAACCATTGCGCGCTCTGCGACACGTCCTAATCGAATGCCATCTGGTATGGCTTTCGGCTACCGCGTGGGTCTGAATCAGCAGTTCGCGCGGAAAATTCAAATTCGCGGCTTCCCGCAGACGGACGCCACAGGTAACTAGGGGAATGCAATGATTCGGAAATTGTGCCAATGACGAAGCACACACCAATTCGATTCGGGCGGTATCGCCCTGCGAATTTTCTGCACCTCTGCGCCTGCACGCTGCTCTGCATGATGCTCGGTGCGGCGAGCGAATCATGGGCGCAGGTTTGCGCCGTACCCGGGGCGAGTGGGTTGGGTACACCCACCGGCAGCGTGAATACTTTTTTCCAAGGCAACGCCAATCTGAGTGCGGGTGCGACGACCCTGACGCTCGGCCTGCGCGATGGGCGCGGTGCGACTGACGCGATCGTCGCCGGCGACCTTCTGCTGATCATCCAGATGCAGGATGGGACATTCAACTTTACCAACTCCGGCAGTTACGGTGATGGCAGCACCGGCGCGGGCACAACCGGCGTGCTCAGCGCGGGTTTGCAGGAGTTCGTCAAGGTGGTGACTACGACCGGCACCAGCACCAGTGCGGTGGTGACGTTCGCGCCAGCGCTTACCAATAGTTATTACCAAGCGAACTATGCGGCCGCCAGCAGCGGCCAAAAGCGTTACCAAGTCATCCGCGTCCCGCAATACACAGCCGCCACGGCAGCAGGCGTGACAGCGCCGGCGTGGGGGTTGAGTGGTGTTGGAGCGACCGGGGAAACCGGCGGTGTCGCGGTCATTGACGTTCGCGATACCCTGACGCTTGGCAGTGCCACCGTCGAGGGCCAGACCAACCGCGCATTTTTCCTAGGTGGCAAGGGCTTCCGCGGAGCCGCCGGCATTCAAAGCACCGCAGCCGGTTCGCCCAACGATTGGGCTACGGTCGCAGCCAATGCGCATGGCGGCAAAGGTGAAGGCATCGTCGGCACGCCACGGTACATCGTCACCAAGACTAACGGCTGGGGGTTTCAGACCAGCAACAATGGCACTGCCGCCACGCAAGCGGCATTGACCCAACTCGATTCAACGGTTGAAGGTTACCCCGGCGGCTCACACGCGCGCGGCGCCCCAGGGAATGCTGGCGGCGGCGGCACAGATGGCGGTACCGGCGCGAATAATGAAAATGCCGGCGGCGGCGGCGGCGGCGGGTTTGGTGCTGGCGGATTTGGTGGCCGCCCATGGAATGCGCCGCTGGTCGACACCGATGGGCGTGGCGGCGCCGCCTATGCTTCGGTCCTCGCTTTCAACCGATTGTTCCTCGGCGGCGGCGGCGGCTCCGGTGGCACCAACGATGGCACGTCCGATACTGGCGTCTACAACAATCAGGCCATCTCCTGCAGTGCCGGGAATGGGATTTGTTCTTCGGGTGCGGCGGGTGGGGGTATCGTTATTATTCGCGCCAGGCTGGTCACAGGAACAGGCCTAATTGACGTGCGTGGCGCACACGGCTACAACACTGGCAACGATGCGGCTGGTGGCGGTGGCGGTGCTGGCTCAGTCGTGATCTATTCGATCGATGGCGGTTCGGCTACGGTTGATGCCTCGGGTGGCGACGGCGGCAATGCCTGGGCCGGGCACGACGTCACCCCGAACCCAGGTGACCGTCACGGTCCTGGCGGTGGCGGTGGGGCGGGGTTTATCGCTTTCTCGCCAGCCGCGATGAGTATCACCGCGACCCTCAATGGCGGCACCCCCGGCATCAGCACCAACGGCCCCAACGATACCTATTCTTCGACCGGCAACAACGGAGGATTGGCGACGTTTCAGACTCCGAATACGCCGGGCGTGTTGCCGGGCGCGCTGTGCGCAACGGATCTGCACTTAAGCAAGACCGATGGCGTCACCAGCCTGCCATCCCCGGGCCTGACAACCTACACCTTGACCGCAATCAACCTTGGCTTGCTGGCGACCAGTGGCACTATTACCGTTGTCGATGTTTTGCCGGCCGGGCTGACCGTTGCCGCCGGGGCAGTGGCATTGACCGGTGCGCAAGGGGCCAACTGGACTTGCTCAGCGGCGGCCCAGAACATCACTTGCACCTCGGCAACAGTAATCGCAGGCAGTGGATCAAGTGCGTTTGCGTTCAGCGCGGTTGTTAACGGTGCGAATGGCACGGCAGTCATCAACAAGGCATTGATCGGTGGTGGCGGCGACCCTAACAAGACCTCTGCACCCACCCCGACCACGACGAGTGCATGTAGCGCTAACGACGCGCCATCCGGTTGCGCGATCGATGTTGATACGATCCAGGCACCGTCGCTGAGCCTGAGCAAAACCGATGGGACCGTTACCGTTCTTGCCGGAGGCACCAGCACCTACACCTTGACTGTTGCGAACAATGGCGCGGTCGCCAGTAGCGGCACGATCCGCGTTGTTGATGTTCTGCCCACAGGTTTGAGTTACACCGGTGTCACGCCATTTACCCAGGCGCCGTTTACTTGCAACTATACGTCGGCGAGTTTGAGTTTTTCCTGCGATAGCACAACTCCGCTGGCGGCGGGCGCCAATGTCACGATCAGCATTCCAGTTGCTGTGGCAACGGCGGCGCCGGGTGCGGTGACCAACCTCGCGCAAGTCGGCGGCGGCGGTGATCCGAACAAAACCACGTTGCCCACGATCACGACAACGTCGGCCTGTCCGGCGCCAGTGCCGCCCGCGACTACGTCATTCGATGCCTCATCCGGGTGCGCAGCCGACGCCGACAGCGTCAAGCATGTGAATCTGTCGCTGACCAAGGACGACGGCGTCGCGTATCTGTTGATCAACGGCCAAACCACTTATGCCTTCACCGTGAGTAACGGTGGTGATTCCGCATCCGTCGGCACGATCAACTTTACCGATGTACTGCCCACGGTGGGTGCTACATCGATGAACTGGCCCGCGAGCCTGACCGTCGGGGGCGCGAATGCGGCCAACTGGAATTGTATTCGCGTCAACGCGCAGACCGTGACCTGTTCCTCCGCCACCGCGATTGCGGCCGGCGGGAACAGCAAATTCAGCCTGATCGCGAACGCCGGCAGCGCGTCAAATGGCAATCAATACATCAACAAGGCACGCATCAACGGCGGCGGTGATCCGGACTTGCTGCCCGCAGCTCCAACCGCGACCGATGTCGGCAATTGCGTAAGTAACAGCAACCCCGGTGGCTGTGCGACCGATCTGGACACCGCGACCCAGCCGACCATCCGCCTGGCCAAATCGCATGCGAATCCGCAGGCGCGGTCACCTGTGGATACCGTCCCGGTCACCTTGATGGTCAGTGATACCGGCGGCATAGGTTCTGGCGGCGCCGGTACGGTGCGGGTGATCGACGTATTGCCTGCCGGTATGAGTTTCAGCGGTACAACCCCATTTACCTCAGGAATTTTCAACTGCAGCGTTTCTGCTCAGACGATCGCCTGCGACAACACTGCCGTTATCCCGGCGTTGTCGAACACCAGCATTACCTTCAGCGCCACACTGAATGCCGGTGCTGCCAACGTTATCGTAAATCGCGCCCAGGTTGGAACAACTGGGGCGGATCCGAGCAACGCCACCCTACCCACCGCCGCCACGGCGGCAGGTTGTACCGGCAACGGCGCGCCAAGTGTTGGCTGTGCGGTCGATACCATCGCTAGTCCAAGCAATATCACGCTGAGCAAAGGTGCGCCTGCCACCGTCACGACTAATGGCTCGCTGGTGGATACGATCAGTCTCGGCAACAGCGGCGGTACGGCAAGTGGAACTACGCTCACGGTCAGTGATGTTTTACCGGCCGGAGTGACGTATGTGAGCGCGACGAACGGTACCAATGTGACGAGCGTGACTTGCACCGGTACCACCACGCTCAACTGCGCTGTCACGCTAACCGCAGCAATCCCGGCAAATGCAGCGATTGGTGCCGCGGTATTTACGCTCACGACCACCGCGCCGAGTAGTGCCGGTACGATCATCAACTATGCCTCGGTCGACCCCACTGGCGGCACCGCGCCGCCAACGCCTGGTGCGTCATGCACCCCGGCGCCAAGTTGCGGCAGTGCGACCACGCTTGTGAAAACGCCGCCGACTCTTGGACTTGTCAAAACCTCGAATGGCCCATGGATCGTCGGCCAGAGTGGTGCGACCTATACGCTGACGGTTACCAACAGCGGCGGTCAACCGACCAGCGGCACGATCACCGTGCTGGATACCTTGCCCGCCGGAATCTCGGCACCGGCCAGTTTTAGCAGTGGCAGCTGGACGTGCACCACGCTTGGTCAGGCAGTGAGTTGCACCAGTAGTGCCGTGCTGGCGGCAGGCGGCGGCAACAGCGTGATCGTCATTCCGATCGTTATCGACGCTTCCGCAGTCACGCAGGTCGACGATGACAATTCACCGGCCCCGCACCTGAGTCACGTGGCGCCTGCCGGATTGGTTGAGGCAGGCGATGCGATGCATTTGTTGCACAGCTTGCCAGTCGCAATGCCAGATTTTAACAATGTTGTCCATTCGCGTTGTCGCGATCTGCCAGACCCAGAGCACGCCGCCACCTAAATGAACTATCACCAAAGAATTTTGCCGCCGATGTTTATCCATTCAGTAACACCAGGGGAAATCGCAATGTCGGATATCAAGCATGCCTCAGCGGGCCGGATCAAACGCTTTTTCAAGCGCATGTCACCGGTGCGACTGCGTCAAGGTTTCTCCGCCGCATCCCTGGTTGCGATCAGCGCTTTGGCGCTGACGCCGGCGTTTGCGTATTTCCCCGGCAAGGACGGCGTCGGTTCTATCACGACCGCAAATACCGTGGTCAATCTCTATACCAGCACGACCGTGGCGGCGGCGCAGAACGCCACGACGATCACCGTCGCCAGTGCGACCGGCATTACCGCCAACGACGAGCTGATGCTGTATAGCGCGCAGGGCGCGACCATCAATACGCCGGATTCCAATTTGTACGGTGCGGTCTCGGCGCTTAACAACGCCGGCCGCTATGAAATGGTCAGTGTGGTTTCGGTTGCGGCCAACGTGATTACCGTGCAAAGCGGTGGCAGCACGAATACCTGCGGCGGTGGCTTGCGCAATGCCTATCCCATCGGCGCCCAAGTGGTTCGTGTTCCGCAATACACGTCGTTGACGATTTCAGGCACGGGCTCGATTACGGCCCAGGCATGGGATGGCACAACCGGCGGAATCGTTGCCGTACTGGTGCAAAACACCGCTAGCATTGGCGGTGCCGGCGTTACGGTGCTCGGCAAAGGTTTTCGCGGTGGCGCAATCATCAACAATACTGCTACCCAGGCCACCAATTGGACCTATTACGTCAACAATACGCAGGGCGCAAGTGGTGGCGCGGAGAAGGGCGAGAGCATCGCCGGTTATCAAGCTTCGTATGACTCATTGAATGGTCGTTACGGTCGCGGCGCGCCGGCCAACGGCGGCGGCGGCGGCAATGCCCACAACGCCGCCGGCGGCGGCGGCGCCAACGGCGACAGCGGCGTTACCTGGACGGGTGAGGGCATTCCTGATATCAGTGTTGCAACCTACTCCACCGCGTGGGATCTAGACGGCACAATCACTCATGCCAGCATTTCATCCGGTGGGGGCCGTGGCGGTTACACCTTCGCAAGTAGTACCAACGACCCCACCACGATTGCCCCCGGCAATACCGCGTGGGGTGGCAACAACCGCCGCGAACGCGGAGGCCTTGGCGGCAGGCCGTTGACCAACGATGCCAGTATTGCCGGAGATCGTCTTTTCTTCGGTGGCGGTGGCGGCGCCGGTGACGAAAACAACGGTGCCGGCACTGCCGGCGGCAATGGCGGCGGTCTGGTATTCATCGTGGCCGATACCATCAGCGGCGCGGGCACCATTGATGCTGGCGGTGCGGCTGCACTGGACAACAATGGCCTGGGTGCCGGCAACGATGCCCCGGGCGGCGGCGGCGGCGGCGGCTCCGTCGTATTGATTGCAAACACGGCGCTCAGCGGCGTTGCAGTCAAGTCCAATGGCGGCAAAGGCGGCAATCAGCACATTACCACGGCCGAAAGTGAAGGTGCCGGCGGCGGTGGCGGTGGTGGCTACATCGCGGTGAGTGGTGGCACGCCGCCATCAAGCACGGCTGCTGGCGGTGCCAACGGTACCAGCGATTCAAGCGGTATTACCCAACCCAAATTCCCGGCCAATGGTGCGACCCAGGGGAGCGCCGGCAACGCCACGGCAACGGCACCTGCTTTCACCGGCGTGCCGATCTGTTCAAGCACATTCCTGAAAATCGCCAAGACATCCAATGGACCCTGGACGGTCGGGCAAACCACACCGGCGCCGACGTTTACCCTCACCGAAACCAATACCGGCGGCACGGGTAGCAGCGGAACCATAACGGTCAGCGACATTCTGCCAACAGGCCTCAGTGCGCCGGCGTCCTTCACCAGCGGCAGCTGGAATTGCACTATGGCCGGACAAACCGTTAGCTGCACCAATTCGACCTCGCTGGCGGCGATTTCCGGCAGCAGTACGATTTCTGTGCCGATCACGATCGCAGCGAGTGCGGTGCCATCCGGTACCACCGCCAGCCTCACCAACAATGCCTCGGTCGGCGGCGGCGGCGATCCGAATAATGGCGGCGCCCCACCGACGCCGGGCACCTGTCTCGTCGGGGATCTGCATTGTGCTTCGACTACCACCACGGTCAGCGCCAAAGCCGACCTGGTGGTAAGCAAGGTGGCCAGTCCGGTGAGCACGTATGTGCCGGGGCAGAGCCTGAACTACACGATGACGGTAACCAACAACGGCCCGAGCAACCTGACCGGCGTAACGGTGAGCGATACGGTACCGGCCACCGTGACGGTAAGCAGTTGGACCTGTAGTGTTGCCAGCGGCAGTGCCGACTGCGACACCACCGCGGCCGGCACCGGCGCGAGCGGCAGCACCAATGCCATCAGCCTGCCGAACGTGTTCCTGGCCAGTGGCGCGAGCATCAGCGTTGCCGTGACCGGCACGGCGCAGTTGTCCGCGACGGGTGCGATCACCAACAGCGTGACCGCCACGCCCCCGACCGGCACGACGTGCACCACCGCACCGTGCGCCAAGACCGCCACGGTGACCAACACCAACGGCGGGACGCAGGTACTGAGTATCGTCAAGTCGGCCACGCCGAGCACGTTCGCGATCGGACAGAGCGGCATCTACAGCCTGCAGGTCAGCAACACGGGCACCACCAGCACGGCCGGCACGATTACCGTCAGCGATACCCTGCCGGCGGGGATTACCACCACGGCCACGCCCAGCGGTAGCGGCTGGAACTGCAGTACGAGCACGAGTACGCAGGTGACCTGTACGACCACGACGGTGCTGTTGCCGGGCGGTAATGCGCCGGTGATCAATATCCCGATCACGGTGGCCGCCGGTACGGCGTCCTCGATCAGCAACACCGGCAATGTCACCGGCGGGGGCGATGGCAGTTGCCCGGCGGCCAGCCATTGCGCCAGCACGATCGTGACGGGGGTGAACGCCCCGCAGATCACCCTGAGCAAGAGCGTGCAGAGCAACCTGATCGTCGGTGTGGCGAACAACTATTTGATCACAGCGACCAACACCGGCCAGGCCACCACGCTGGCCGGCACGATCAGCGACGTGATTCCCACGGGCCTGACCATCGGCACCTTGCCCGGCGGTTGTACGGCCAGCGGGCAGACCGTGACGTGCACCTTGCCGGCCGGCATCCTGGTCGGTGGCAACGTCGTGTTCACGATCCCGATCACACCACAAGCCAGCACCAGCGGCACGAGCGTGGCGAACACGGCCGTGGCCAGTGGCGGGGGCGATCCGAGCTGCCCGGCGGCGTCGCATTGCGACGGCACCACGACCAACACCGTGCTGGCCCCGCAGCTGACGATCCTCAAGAGCGCCAGCCCGAGCACGTTCGTGGTCGGGCAACCGGCCACCTACACCCTGACGGTGACCAACACCGGCACGACGGCGACGACGGCGGTGAGCAGCATCAGCGACGTGATCCCGAGCGGCCTGACGATCGGCACCTTGCCGAGCGGTTGCACCAATAGCGGTCAGACCGTGACGTGCACGATCGCCACGGGTCTGGCCACCGGCACGCCGGTGAGCTTTGCCATCCCGGTCATTCCGCAGAACAGCCTGAACGGCCTGTCAGTGACCAATACCGGTAGCATCACCGGCGGTGGCGATCCGGGCTGCGCCACGGGCACGCCGCTGGCGAGCCTGCCGGCCCGCTGCCAATCGCTGGTGACCAACCCGGTGAGTGCGCCGCAGCTGACGATCGTGAAGACGGCGAGCAGTTCGAGCTTCGTCGTCGGTGTGCCTGCCAGCTACACCCTGACGGTGAGCAACACCGGCAGTGCCACGACCACGGCGAGTGCGAGCATCACCGATGTGATCCCGGGCGGCCTGACGATCGGCACCCTGCCCAGCGGTTGTAGTGCGACCGGCCAGCAAGTGACCTGCACGATTGCCACCGGCCTGACCGTGGGCAGCACCATCGCCTTCGTGATCCCGGTCACGCCCACCGTGGCGGCGAACGGCACGACGTTAAGCAACACGGCCAGCGTCAGTGGCGGCGGCGACCCGACGTGTCCGACAACCGCGAACTGCACGAGCACGATCACCACGCCGGTGAGCGCGCCTGCGCTGAAGATCGTCAAGACCGCGAGCGCCAGCAACTTTGTCGTCGGTGTCCCGGCGAGCTACACCTTGCAGGTGAGCAACATCGGCACGGCGGCAACGACGGCGGTGAGCACGATCAGCGACACGATCCCGAGCACCTTGACGATCGGCACGTTGCCGAGCGGTTGTACGGCGAGCGGGCAGACCGTGACGTGCACGATTGCCGCCCCCTTGGCTACCGGTGCGCCGGTGAGCTTCGTCATTCCGGTGACGCCATTACCTGCCGCCAGCGGCACGACCCTGGCCAACACCGCCAGTGTGGTGGGTGGTGGCGATGCCAGTTGCCCGACCAACACGGCGAACTGCCAGAGCACGGTGAACACGCCGGTGAACGCCCCGGCGGTGAAGGTGGTCAAGACGGCGAGTTCCGCGAACTTCGTGGTCGGTGTGCCTGCCAGCTACACCCTAACGGTGACCAACACCGGCAGTGCGGCGACCACGGCGATCACCACGGTGGTGGACATCGTGCCCAGCAGCCTGACGATCGGTACCGTGCCCAGCGGTTGTACGGCCAGCGGCCAGACCGTGACTTGCACGATCGCGACCGGTCTGGCGACCGGCGTGTCGGTGAGCTTCGTCATCCCGGTCACGGCGCAGGCCTCGGCCAACGGCACGAGTGTGAGCAATACTGCCACCGTCAGTGGGGGTGGAGATCCGACCTGCCCGAGCGCGGGCAACCCGAACTGCACCAGCACGATCCTGACCCCGGTGCAGTCGCCGCAGTTGCAGATCGTCAAGACGGCAAGTGCGAGCAACTTCGTGGTCGGTGTGCCTGCCAGCTATACCCTGACGGTGACCAACATCGGCACGGCGGCAACGACGGCTACCAGCACCATTACCGACACGATCCCGGGCAACCTGACGATCGGCACACTGCCCAGCGGATGTACGGCCAGCGGCCAGACCGTGACCTGCACGATTGCAACAAACCTGGCCACCGGCACGCCGGTCGCCTTCGTCATCCCGGTGACGCCACAGCCCTCGGCCAGCGGCACGACATTAAGCAACACCGCCAGCGTGATCGGCGGGGGCGATGCCAGTTGCCCGACCAACACGACGAACTGCCAGAGCACGGTGAACACGCCGGTGCAGGCCCCGGCGCTGCAGGTCGTGAAGACGGCCAGTACCAGCAGCTTCGTCGTCGGCACGCCGGCCAGCTACAGCTTGACGGTGACCAACATCGGCAGTGCGGCCACCACCGCAGCCACCACCCTCAGCGACAGCGTGCCCAGTTCCCTGAGCGTGGGCGCGGCCCCGGCTGGCTGCAGCATTACCGGGCAGCAGGTGACCTGCACGGTCGCCAGCGGTCTGGCGGTGGGTGCGAGCGTGAGCTTCGTCATCCCGGTCACGCCATTAGCCATCGCCAACGGCACGACGGTGAACAACACCGCGACCGTCAGCGGCGGGGGTGACCCGACCTGCCCGAACGTGAGCAACCCGAACTGCACGAGCACGACCGGTACACCGGTGAACGCGCCGCAGCTGGTGATCCTGAAGACCGTCAGCAGCAATCCGCTGATCGTTGGGGTGCCGGGGAGCTATACCTTGATGGTGACCAACAGCGGCACGGCGGCGACGACGGCCACCAGCACCGTGACGGACACGATCCCGAGCACCCTGACCATCGGCACCGTGCCCAGCGGATGTACGGCCAGCGGCCAGACCGTGACCTGCACGATTGCGGCCCCCTTGGGCGTAAACAGTCCGGTCAGCTTCGTCATCCCGATTACCCCACAAGCCGCGGCCAGCGGGACGAACCTGAGCAATACCGGCACGGTGGTGGGCGGTGGCGATCCGAGCTGTCCGGGCGGGGCGAACTGTGCCAGTACGATTATTACCCCGGTAAACGCGCCGGCCGTGCGTGTGGTCAAGACCGCGAGCAGTAACAACTTCATCGTGGGTGTTGCGGCGAGCTACACGCTGACTGTGACCAACGTCGGCAATGCCGCAACGACGGCGGTGACGACGGTTACGGACAATGTGCCGGCGGGTCTGACGATCGGAACGGCACCGAGCGGTTGCAGCACCAGCGGCCAAACTGTGACATGCACGATTGCGGCGGGCCTGGCGACGAACAGCCCGGTCAGCTTCGTGATTCCGGTGACACCACAAGCATCGAGCAGCGGCAGCAGCATTTCGAATACCGCGTTGGTGAGTGGCGGTGGCGATCCGACCTGCCCGAGCCAGGCGAATACGAATTGCTCGAGCACGGTCACCACGCCGGTAAACGCGCCACAACTCCAGATCGTCAAGACCGCCAGCAGCACGAACTTCGTGGTTGGTATCCCGGCGAGCTACACCTTGACGGTGACCAATACCGGCAGCGTGGCGACGGCGGCGGTCAGCACGATCACCGATATTGTGCCCAGCACGTTGTCGATCGGTAGCGTATCGAGCGCTTGCAACGTCAGCGGTCAGACGGTGACCTGCACGATCGCAACCGGGTTGGCGATCAACACGCCGGTGAACTTTGTGATTGCGGTAACACCACTGCCTGCAGCAAACGCGACGATATTGACCAATACCGCCAATGTCAGCGGCGGTGGCGATCCCAGCTGTCCGAGCCAGACCAATGCCAACTGTTCGAGCACCGTCAATACACCGGTGAACGCGCCGCAGGTGCGAGTGATCAAGACTGCGAGCAACAGCAGTTTTGTGGTCGGCACGCCGGCCAGCTACACGCTGACAGTCAACAACATCGGTAGCGCGGTTACGACGGCGGTCACCACGGTGACGGATAACGTGCCGGGCAATTTGACCATCGGCGTGGTCCCGAGCGGTTGCGCGGCAAGCGGACAAATCGTGACCTGTACGATCGCCGCAGGTCTGGCGATCAACACGCCGGTGAGCTTCGTGATTCCGGTGACGCCGCTAGCGCCAGCCAACGGCACGAGTCTGGCGAATACGGCTACGGTGATTGGCGGTGGTGATCCGACCTGCCCGCGCCAGTCGAATCCGAACTGCTCAAGTACGGTGATCACGCCGGTGACGCAGTCGCAGTTGACGATCGTGAAGACCGGCCCGGCGACCGCGATTGCCGGACAGAACATCGTCTACTCGATCACGATCACCAATACCGGAACCGCTGTAGCCAACAACGCGATACTGAGTGATCCCGCACCCAACGGATTGACTTATGTCAGTGTCGGCGCGCCGTGCAGTGCGTTGCCTTGCAATCTGGGCACGCTGAATGTGGGACAGAGTGTGACCGTTACCGGGTTGACCTTTGCGATTACCACGGGCTTCCGCGGTTCTATCGTAAATATCGCCAGTGTCGTCAGTGACCAGACCACACAAACCAGCTCGAGTGTGTCGACCGTAGTGAAGCTGCCGCAGGCAAATCCGCCGACGGCGGTGCCGGTGAATACTCCCTGGTTGTTGTTGATCATGGGCCTGATGCTGGGATTGGGGGGCATGAGAAGCTTGCGAGTAATACGACGTTGATGGCCTGACTGCGCATAGCGTCAGCGAATAAAGAAAAAGCCGCGCAGTGTCGCGGCTTTTTCTTTACGGTGCATAAACTCCATTGCCGTTTTTGCGCAACTTTGGGCATACTGCCGCGCTCTGGTGCGATCAATGCACCCACTCAAGGAGGGGTAATGTTGCTCAAATATTTTCTGATTTTTCTGTTGCTGCCGATATCGACGTTTGCCGCCGATATTCCTGTCGCGGATTTCGCGCGGCACGCGCAATACACCGAAATGAAGATTTCGCCTGACGGACAATATCTCGGGGCGATTGCCATCGTGCAGGGTGAGCGCGTGTTGTCGCTGATTCGCTTGTCTGATCATTCCGGCAAGAATCTGCATGCCAGCGTTGGGCGAGAAGTGGACGATTTCGATTGGGTCAATGATCGTCGTGTGATCTACAGCGTCGGTCTGCGCCTGGGTGGCCTGGTGCGTCCCGTTGCCACCGGCGAATTGTTTGGTGTGAATGCCGATGGCGGCGGCAACGAAGCGTTGTTCGGATTTCAGGCTGGCTCGGCCACCATAACCGCAACGAATATTCGACACGCCGAACCCGAGCGTGCTTCGGCGACGTTGCTGCACTACCGCCCGAGTGACGAAAATTACGTGCTGATTTCGGTGACGCCCTGGAGCAATGATGCGCATCCCGGTGATGGCGATTTTCCTTCGGTGCATCGCATGGATGTGCGCAGTGGTACGCACTCGCGCGTCATTACCGCGCCCGTACGCAACGCCAAATTTGTGCTGGATCACGAGGGTGTGCCGCGTTTTGCTTATGCGATAAATGCCGATTACAAAGGACAGGTGTATTACCGCAGTGATGCCGACAGCAAGTGGGAACTCATCGAGCAGAGCGGTGAGAGTGATGGTTCGGTACGTGAACCGATAACCTTCAATCGCGATGGCAAGATCGTATATTTCTACTGCGGTATCGAAGGCAAGGGTGTGGCCATTTGCAGCTGGGATGTCGCTACGCGCAAGTTCAATGCGTTATCGCCGCCCGACAATAACGACGTCAGCGACATCGTGCGCAGTGCCGATCGCAAGGATATCGTCGCACTTCGCTATGAATCCGGTCGGCCGAAGCTGGCGGTGCTCGACAAACAGTCGGCCGGCGTGAAAATGCTGACCAATCTGATGCAGAAATTTCCGGGGCAGGATGTGATCCTCGGCACCAGCACGCGCGATGGCAGCAAGACGATTGTGAGTGTCCAGAGCGACACCAATCCTGGTGAGTTCTACCTGTTCGACAGTGCCAGCAACAAACTCGAATTCATGGCCGCGCGCGAGCCGTGGATCAAACCCGAGCAGATGGCCACGATGGAGCCGTTCGAGCTGAAGGCACGCGATGGCCTCGATCTGCACGGTTATCTGACGCGCCCGGTCGGCAAGGAGCAGGCGAAAAATCTGCCGCTCGTGGTATTGCCGCATGGTGGACCGTTTTTTATTCGGGATCACTGGGAGTTCGATCCGGAAGCCCAGCTGCTCGCAAGTCGCGGTTATGCAGTGTTGCAGGTCAACTTTCGTGGCTCCGACGGCTACGGCCATAGTTTCTATAAAGCCGGGCAGCGCGAGTGGGGCGGCAAGATGCAGGATGACGTCACCGACGCCACACGCTGGGCGATTGCGCAAGGTGTGGCCGATGCCAATCGCATCTGCATTTACGGAGGCAGCTATGGTGGTTATGCGGCATTGATGGGCGCCGAAAAGGAGCCGGATCTATATCGTTGTGCGATCGGTTACGCGGGCGTTTACAATCTCAAGCTGGAAGTCACTCGCTCGGATACCGCGCGTTCGCAATCGGGCGTGAGTTATATGAAATCCATGATCGGCGACAACGAAACCGATTTGCTGCAACGTTCGCCGATCTCGAATGTCGGTGCGCTCAAGGCGGCGGTAATGCTGGTGCATGGCAGCGAAGATCAACGTGTGCCGATCGCCAATGCCGAACAGCTGCGCGACGCCCTGGACAAGCGCCATATCGCCTACGAGTGGCTGCAAAAACGCGGCGAAGGCCACGGTTTTTACGACGAGAAAAACATCGCCGAGTTCTACCAAAAAATGCTGACGTTTCTCGACAAGCATATCGGCGCAGGGGCCAAGACTGCGGGGCATTGATGGATTGCCGGATAGACGGGAAAACGAAGAGAACGGGGAAGCCGGTCTCCGCCACGATTGGCGATTACGGAACATTGCTTTTCCGTCTCTTCGTTTTCCCGGCTATGCCTCGATACGGCTTTTTCATTTCACGCCGTGCATCCAGCGTTTGATCCACGGAGTCAGTACCAGCGCAACGAGTGCCGAGGCGAGTCCCAGCCAGACCATATTGTGAAACAGCGCGCCGTATTTCGCAGTCGCTTCGGCCACATTGATCTTTGCGCCCTCGGTGATATCCAGCGAGGCGAAACTGCCGAACAATGCTGCCGCCTGTTCCGAGAACGAGGTCGCCAGCCAGAACGCGCCCATCATCACACCGATCACGCTCGGCACCGATAATTGCGTGACTGCTGCCATACCGATCGGCATCAGGCAAATCTCGCCGATTTCCAGAATCAGATATGCCAGCGCGAGCCACCAGACCGAGCCGAGATGATTCGGCGTGACCGAATTGTTGGCCGCGAGCAGCGCAAGAAACGATAGGCCTGCGAGTGCGAGGCCGATGACGTTTTTCAGCGCCTTGCCAGGGCTCAACTGGCGCCGTTCCAGCCACGGCCACAACCACGCGAAAATCGGCGACAGCAAGACGATGAACAGCGCGCCGAGATAGGTCAGCGAGCCGGCGGTCTGCGGCAACACAAAGCAGTCGCGAAAAATCAGCAGGAAACCGAGCGTGCCGAGTATCGCGATCATGCCCGCGGCGAGTCGTTGTCGATGCATGCGCAGCGCGACGCCGATCACGATCGGGCTCAACGCCAGCGGAATCAGTGACCACGGCCACGGCGTGCCTTCGCGAATCACCAGCGACGGGAAAAAATCCTTCTCCAGTAGACGGTCGGTAAACAATACCCACGAGCCGTAAGTCTGCTCGTACAGCGCAAAAAACAGCAGCACGCTGGCGACGTAAAACACCACCGCCAGCATTTGTTCGCGCTGCACGCGTTGGCAGCGCGCGAACACGTACCAGCCGAGCCAGACCAGCCACGCCGTCAGCAGTGCGAATTGTGCGTAAAGCACAGCGTGGCCGAGTTGCATCAGCAACCAGATCACCGGCAGCGAAAGTACGGCACCGAGGTAGATCGTCCATTCGATCGTGATTGGACCGAACACGCGCTGGCGCAACTTGGCTGGATCGCGCGGTTCGGCGTGACCTAGTAGATATTTCTGCCCGGTGATGAACATGCCGAGCCCCGCCAGCATACCGATACCGGCCGCGCCGAACCCGTAACCCCAGCCGTAGGCTTCACCAAGATAACCACAGATCAGGCTGGCGAACAGCGCGCCAAGATTAATGCCGGCGTAAAATATGGTGAAGCCGGAATCGACGCGCGGGTCGTTCTGCGGATACAGTTTGCCGACGATTGTCGAAATGTTCGGCTTGAGAAATCCGACGCCGCTGATGATCAGTGCGAGCGACATGTAGAACACGCTGAGCGCGAACAGGTCGCGATGCGGTTGACCATCGACCAGCGTCGCCTGCGCGCCCTCGTAGGACATGCCGAAATGGCCGAGGCACAATAAAATTCCGCCGAGCACAACCGCTTTGCGCATGCCGAGATAACGATCGGCCAGCAAGCCGCCGATCAACGGCATCGCATACACCATGCCGCCGTAGGCGCCGACCAGAATGTAACCCTGATCATCGCTGAAAAGATGATGTTTGACGAGATACAAAAGCAGTAGCGCTTTCATGCCGTAGAACGAGAATCGCTCCCACATCTCGGTGAAAAAACACACGTACAATCCTTTCGGATGGCCGAGGAATTCTTCGGCACTCGCTCCCAGCGGTACTCTACCTCGGGCATCGTCGCCCTCATCGGACGTAACCGCGTTGTTGGTAATCACAGCCGACATGCAAAATCCTTGAATGGGGTACGACGCAACGCGCGAGTATAGCCATCCGCAGCGCGGCGGACAGCATGTGCCAACGCGTGCGAACTGGGTCGATGCATCGCGGTGTGCTTTCCCGTCCAAAAGTCACTAGGATGCGTATTCAATGACGCTTAAAATCAGCTGCTCGACCGGTATCGATTGCTGGCTGTCGGCTGCTCTGCGATCCGACCCCGAACTTTTACCACCCGCCTGTTTTTCCAGGGAGAATTCAATGTCAAAACTATTCGCCGCAACACTGGCGTTGCTGTGCGCGAGTCCGCTGCTCGCGAGCGAGGCGCCGCATCCGTTCAACGCGCACGATCTCGTGAACATGCAGCGCATCAGCGATCCGCAACTGTCGCGCGACGGCACGCAGGTGGTCTACACCTTGCGTCAGACCGACTATGCCGCCAACAAGGGGTTAACCAGCCTGTGGCTGCTCGATCTGGCGACGAAGGATGCGAAACCGTTCCGCCTTACCGATCCGCAAAAACGCGCCAACAGCCCGCGCTGGTCGGCTGATGGTGCGAGCATTTATTACCTCGGAAAGAGCGGCGACAGCTCGCAGCTGTGGCGGCAGGATGTGGCCGGTGCGGCGGCATCGTCGGTCAAGGATGGCAAGGTGCTCGGCATCAAGTATCACGCCGTGTTCGATCATCTGAGTGACGCGGTGCAGGTCAGCAAGTTGCCGCTGGATGTGAGTAACTTCGTGCTCGCACCGGATGGCAAACACGTCGCGTTCTCGGCGGATGTTTTCACCGATTGCGCCGATATTGCGTGCAGCAAAAAACGTCAGGACGAGCGCGCCGCGAACAAGGCCAGCGGTCGCCACTACGACAAGTTGTTCGTGCGCCACTGGGATGCCTGGGCCGATGGCACGCGCGCGCAAGTGTTCTTCGCCGAGCTCGGCAAGGATGGCATCGATGGCGGCAAGCTTGCCTGGTTGACGCGCGGCATTGATGGCGACGTGCCGTCCAAGCCGTTCGGCGGCGATGATGAATATTCGTTCTCGCCCGACAGCAAGACCGTGTATTTCGACGCACGCATCGCGGGTCGCACCGAGCCGTGGTCGACCAACTTCGATGTCTATTCCGTGCCGGCTGATGCATCGGCGCCGCCGAAAAATCTGACCGCGGAAAATCTCGCGTGGGATGCCACCCCGGTCGCCTCGCACGATGGCAAAACGCTGTATTACCTAGCGATGAAAAAACCGACCTTCGAGGCAGATCGTTTCGGCATCATGGCGCTGGATTTGGCAAGCGGAAAATCGCGCGAGATCGATGCCGAGTGGGATCGTTCCGCCGGTGGCATCAAGCTGTCGAAAGACGGCAAGACGCTGTACACGACGAGCGATGACAACGGCGATCATTCGCTGTTCGCCGTCGCTATCGCGAGCGGCAAAGCGCGCAAGATCGTGACTACCGGCCAGGTCGAAGGTTTTGATATCGCCGGCGACAGCATCGTCTACACCCACAGCACGCTGAAAAATCCCGCCGATCTATTCCGCACCACCAGCGCCGGCGGCAAGCCGACCCAGCTCACGCACGTCAATGCCGAAGCGCTCGCGAATATCCAGTTCGGCGACTACGAGTTCTTCGATTTCAAAGGCTGGAACAACGAGACCGTGCAGGGTTATGTGGTCAAGCCGGTCGGCTACAAGGCCGGCCAGAAGTATCCGATCGCGTTCATCATTCACGGCGGTCCGCAAGGCGCGATGACCAACGATTTTCATTATCGCTGGAACGCGCAAACCTATGCTGGCCAGGGCTATGCCGTGGTCACGATCAACTTCCACGGCTCGACCGGTTACGGCCAGGCGTTCATCGATTCGATCAGCGGCGACTGGGGCGGTAAGCCGCTCGAAGATCTGCAAAAAGGCTACGCCGCGGCGCTCGAAAAATACACGTTTCTGGATGGCGATCACGCCTGCGCGCTCGGCGCATCGTACGGCGGTTACATGGTCTACTGGATCGCCGGCAACTGGCAGAAACCATGGAAATGCCTGATCGATCACGACGGCGTTTTCGACAGCCGCATGATGTCGTACGCGACCGAAGAACTCTGGTTCGACGAATGGGAACATCACGGCACGCAGTTTGACAAACCCGAAGCCTACGAGCGTTTCAACCCGGTCAATTACGTCGCGAAGTGGAGCGTGCCGATGCTGGTCATCCACAGCGAGAAGGATTTCCGCATTCCCGAAGAACAAGGCCTGGCCGCGTTCACCGCGTTGCAGCGCCGCGGCATTCCAAGTGAATTCCTCACCTTCCCCGATGAAAATCACTGGGTGCTGAAACCGCAGAATAGCGTGCAGTGGCATGACACCGTCAATGCGTGGCTGAAGAAATGGCTGGTAGATACTAAGTAGTTAGCGCTGCTTTTCAGCATTGGAAACGGCAGTCTTCGGGCTGCCGATTTTTTTATCCGCCCAACAATTTTCTCGCGTTATCGATGTTTACAACCTGTCGCGAAAATACGTGTGTGATGCGATTCGCGACGAAGCATAGTAAGGTTTGTCGTAGCCAATGCCGGCGCAAAAATACTTATCTCCACAGGCTGGAAACGACATGAAGGCAACTCCGCTGCTGAGCTCTATTGCGCTATTCGACGGTCTCTCGACGCAGGATCTTGATGCGCTGGCGAGCGCACTCGAGTCGCGTGCATTTGCCGCGGGCACGCGTATTTTCACGCAAGGCGATATCGGCAGCTCGATGTACATCGTCGAGCGCGGCGAGATCAGTATTTTTCTGCCGGATGGCCAATCGCCGGGCATCGTGCTGCGCACCATTCTGCCCGGCGAATATTTTGGCGAGCTCGCGTTGTTCGACGATAAACCGCGCAGCGCCAGCGCGCTGGCCAGCAGCGATGTATTGTTGTACGAACTACCGCGCGCAACGTTGGAAAATTATCTCGAACATCGCCCGCGTGCGGCGCTGGCGATCCTGCGCACGATCAGTGCGCGTCTGCGCGAAACCAACGCGTTGCTTTCTTCGCGCGCGGCGAAAAACGTCGACGAGGAATTCGAGAAAAACCTGTTGTGGAGCGATCGACTCGCCGACGTCGTGGCCGAGCTCAACGGCAGCTGGAAATTCATCCTGCTGCTGCTCGGGTTCACCCTCGGTTGGTGTGTGATCAATACCGATTGGCTCATGAAATCGCCGCTTGATCCGTACCCGTATCAGTTTTTCAATCTTGCGCTGGCGATCCTCGTCGGCCTGCAAGGCCCGCTGATCGTGATGAGCCAGAACCGGCAGTCGCGCAAGGATCGCGCGCGCGCCGATGGCGATTTCAACGTCAACCTGAAGAACGAAGTCAACATCGAAATCCTGCTGCGCGAGGTCGGCGAATTGCGCGCCGAACTCAAGCACGATCGCGTGGCGTCGACAAATCAGTAGCCATCGTCAGCGCGAAATCGCGCGCAGTGGACCATCACCCATCAGTGCTGTGAAAGTTCGCCGTTGCGCACATTAACGGTACGGCTTGATGCCGGTTGTTCGACTGCGAAGGTCTTGAAATCCAGGCCGCTGTGACTGTCGAGGCCGACGATGCGGATGTCTGAAATGCTCAACGGTTTGCCCGTATGCAACAAGCTTGCAGCGTGTTGCGGCACCACCAGCCAGGCGCGGCCGCGCGAGCCGGAGTAAACGCGGGCGTTGCCGTTCGCCTCGATGTACAGCGCAGTATTTTCGTCGATGCCGATGCCGTAGATGCGCGATTTTTTTTCCTGCGCAGCGAGGCGCGCGACAAAAACGATCAGCCTACCGAGGCGTTTGCGTGCGCTGAAATGACTGTCGGTAATCACGCTGTCGAGCAGCGGCAGATGCAGGAAATCCGTTTCCAGCGTGACTTCGCCGCCGAGCGGGTCGTGCAACGCCGTCGCCGATTCCACGCTGCCGCCATCCAGCGCGCCGTAACTGTAATGGCCGAGAATCGCGAGGCCCGCGCTGGTGCCGCCGAGCGGTTTGCCGGCGCGCAGGTGATGATCGAGCGCTGCGGCCAGCGGCGTGCCTTTCCAGTCGTGGATGTACTTGGCCTGATCGCCGCCGGCGATAAAAATTCCATCCGCGTGCGCGATGATGTCGAGCGCATGTTTATCGCTGGCCGCGCCGCGATCGTGGAAAACCAAGGTTTCGACCGAGGTGATGCCCCCGAGTTCGTCGAACAGATATTTGTGATAACTGTCGTTGCCCGAGGCGCGCAGGATCAGCAAATGACCGCCGCCGAATTTTGCGATGAACCAGCGGAATGCCGCATCGACATCGGTACCGCCGCCCATCAGCAAAAGCGCCGCTTCTGTGCGTGCAGGCGCGCCGCCAACGGTATCTCCGGTCGAATAATAATCGTAACCGGCGCTGTGCCGATGTTGCGGCGCGACTGCGCTGGGCGCGGCTATGGCAGCGGGTTCGGGCGCAGCAACCGCGCTGTCCACCGCTTGCGCATCGGCAATATTCAGCGCGGCGAACACGAGCACAAAACACATGAATCCGGATCTGGCGATCTGCAGCACGTTGCCCCCTGGCGTGAGTGCGATTTCGCAAAACTATGCGCCAGTCGCGCGCGAAAATCTGCAGGCACTGGTGGCTCTTGTCGTCGCAAAGCAATTGCAGTACGCGAACGATAGTCAGGCTGCGTGAAAGATTGTGGCGAAAACTGCAACCACCGATGCCGAGCCTGCATCAGTACGTGCGGCACAGCCCAAGCGCGGCGATTCGCGCTAGCGTCTCGTCTGAATTCGTTGTAGTCGTGTCTAGTCAGAAAGAAACATCCAGCGGCGGCGTCATCGGCCGTCCGGCATCCATTCGAGGAGTTCGATCATGCAGTACAAAAAATTGTTGGTGCTGGTTATAACCAGCGTTTTCGCGTGCGCGGTACAGGCGAAACAAACCACGCGTTACGTGATTCTGGTCGACAACGGCAAGAAGGCCGGCGAACAGATTGTCGAGCGAGGTGACGACGGCCAGACCAAGGTGCACTACATCTTCAAGGACAACGGTCGTGGCCCGGAACTCGACGAAACATTTCGCGTCGCAGCCGATGGCACGCTGAGCGAATATCAGGTCAAGGGCGCATCGACTTTCGGCGCCAGGGTCAACGAACATTTCAGTCGCAAGGGCGACAACGCGAGCTGGTTGTCGACCACCGAAAAAGGCGCGACCACGGTCAGCGGCACGGCGCTGTACATGCCGCTGAATTCGTCGTTCGAAGTGGCATCGGTAGCGATCAGCGCGCTCGCGCAACGCGCCGATGGCAAGCTGCCATTGTTGCCTGCGGGCACGCTCACGCAGCGCAAGATCGATGAGGTCGAAGTCATGCACGCCGGCAAAACGCAGAAGGTGCAGCTGCTCGCATTGACCGGGCAGGGGCTATCGCCATCGTTCATCTGGGCCACCACCGGCGATAAACCGCGCATGTTCGCGCTGGTCGTGCCGGGTTATTTGCTGGCGATCGAAGAAGGTTACGAAGATACCGGCAAGGTGCTCGATGCGCATCAGAAAATCGCCGAAGCGAATCTGCTCAAGGACATGGCTGCGCGCCTCGCACACCCGCTGAGCGGCCTCACCGTGGTGCGCAATACGCGTGTATTCGACAGCGAGAAGGCCGAACTCGGCGCTGCCTCCGATGTGTATGTGCTGCGTGGAAAAATCACCGCCGTGCTGCCGGCCGGATCGGCCAGCCAGGGCGTCGACAACGAGATCGATGCCGCAGGCCGCGTGATGCTGCCGGGGCTGTTTGACATGCACGCACACATGGGCCGCTGGGATGGCGGCCTGGATCTCGCCACCGGCGTCACCAGCGTACGCGACATGGGCAACGATAATCCCACGCTGCAGCAGATGCTGGACGAAACCGCGGCCGGACAATTGCTCGGCCCGCAAATCGTGCCGGCCGGATTTCTCGAAGGCGAAAGCAAGTTTTCCGCGCGCAACGGTTTTGTCATCTCGACCCAGCAGCAAGCGAAAGACGCGATCGACTGGTACGCCGAACACGGTTATCCGCAGCTGAAAATCTACAACTCGTTTCCGCACGACATGGTGCGCGAGACCGTGGCTTATGCGCACAGTCGCGGCTTGCGCGTGAGCGGCCATGTGCCGGCCTTCATGCGCGCGCAGGATGTGGTGGAGCAGGGCTTCGACGAGATCCAGCACATCAATCAGGTGCTGCTCAATTTTTTCGTCACGCCGACCACCGACACGCGCAGCCTCGAACGTTTCCGTTTGCCGGCGGAAAAAACAGCGGCGCTGGATTTCGATTCGAAGCCCGTGCAGGATTTCATCGCGCTGCTCAAGCAGCATCAGACCGTGATCGATGCCACGCTGACCACGTTCGATTTCATCCAGCAACGTGATGGCGATTTGTCGCAGGCCTATGCCGCTGTTTCCGAGCACATGCCGCTCGATGTACAGCGCGGATTTCGCGTTGCCAGCATGAACATTCCCGATGCGGCCACGGCCAAGCGTTATGCCGCGTCGTACGCCAAGATGATCGAGTTCGTCGGACGTTTGTATCGCGCCGGTATCCCGTTGGTGGCCGGCACTGATGCCTTGCCGGGCTTCACCCTGCAGCGCGAACTGGAGCTTTACGTGCAGGCCGGACTCACGCCCGCGCAGGCGTTGCAGGTGGCGACGCGCAACGGTGCGAAATACACGCGCACAACCGAACAGCGCGGCAGTGTCACACCTGGCAAGCTCGCCGATCTCGTGCTGGTCGATGGCGATCCGACCAGCAACATCAGCGACATCCGCAAGGTCGCGCTCGTGATCACGCAAGGCAAACTGATTTCGCCGAACGAAGTATTCGGCGAACTCGGCATCAAGCCGTTCGTCGACAAACCGCCAGTGCTTCACGCGGTGGCGAAAGCGGTCGCGGATTCTTCCGTAACGCGAGGCAATGTCGGCGCACCGAAAGTATTCGGCTCAATCGCGCGCGAAGAAAAAGAATAAGAACAGCCGGCAACAAGGTTACAAGAGCCGTCATTCCAGTCTCGCGCTGGAATGACGGATTACCAAATCACGGAGTCACTGCCTTCGGACAAAGATTGCTCCATACCTGTGCGAGATTCGCCGCCGAATACGTATGCCCGCCCGGTGGGCTGCCATCGGTGAATACGGTGTAGAACAGCGTTGTGCCGCTCGTCCAGCCCGCTGCCAGAAATGCATTTTTGTCACTGGCCGTATAACCGCCGGTATAGATCGAATCCTGCATGCCAATGTGGATATCCAGTGGAATGATGCGCGCGGCATTGGCCGGTACGCAGCTTTGCACCGTGTTGTAGGTTGGGCAGCCGGCCAGGGCAGTGCCGGTGACTGCATAACCAGCGAACGAGTTCGCATTCAAGCCGGCCCAACCGGTCAGCACGATGTCGTCGAGCACTTCGCCGCCGGCCGAATATCCCCAGCCATACACGCGCGTGAGATTGATGTTGTAGGCCGCTTCGGCATCGGTAATGGTGTTGGCGATGATGTTGTAGTCCGATGGACCGCCGCCATTGATATCAGGTTCGTTCCAGCCGCCATTGCTGTTCGTTCCCACCGGCGCGGCGATTATAAAACCGCGTGCATCCGCCAGCGAGCCCCAGTCCGTGCGCACCTGTTGCGCAGTTGTAGCCGAGGTACCGGGGCCACCGGCGCCATGCAAAACTACCATCAACGGCCACGCCCGATTAGCCGCATAAGCGCTCGGCACGTACAGGTAATACGTTTGCAAACCCAGGCCGGTGACGGCCACTTGCCGCGTGATATTGCCAGGATGCGCGCCACCGCTACCATTTGAATGAAACTGCGCGATGGCCGCTGAGCCAATCTCGAAACCGTTGACGAAAATCGCGTCCGGATGGGCGCAGACCCAACTCGGCAAGACCACACTTTGTGCCGCACCCGCATCGACCGTGGCAACAAGCAGCGCGATCAGAACTGGGTATGGCAGGAGTTTCGACACAGCCGACAGTATAGGGATTGCCGGCCCCGATAGGGCCGGCGCTGTGTTTCTTGTTACCTGAAAACTCGATTAGTTGACCGAGAAAATCAGGTCATCATGATCGTCATACGCACCGGTGCTGCACGACGATGCACTGCCCTGATAACGGAAGTTCGCGCGTATGGCTTGGCTACTTCCGCTGGGCAAGGTGTACGTCGCCGTCAGCACGTTCACACCTGCTGCCGTCGGCACGATACTGGTCTGGATGGGTGTCCATACCGGGCTGTTGGCATTCGGCGCGTAGTAAAGATCCAGCGCATCCGAGGTGCCATCGAAGGCCCATACCGTGGCCGTGACTGTGACCGTCTTGCCCGCCGCCATTGAAGTGCCGTCGGTCGTCGCTACCTTGATACGATCGTTGGATTCATCCGAGTGAAAAGTGCCGGACGTGCCATCGGCACAGCTGCTATTGATGGTGTTGGGTTGATGCGGTTCCACCCCGCCCGACAGGTTGGCGCGACCCAGCAATAGCGACGCGCCAGAGTCACACGATGAACCGACCGTGGCACAGGACGGCGCCTTCAACGTGGTGTTGTAAACCGCCGTTTGCGCGCCGCCGCCGACGACGACCGCATTCACCGTCAACGCAATGCTGCTGGTGTGGCTAAGCGCGGCAGAAGTACCGGTGATCGTGACCGTTTTCACACCGGTAGTGGCCGTGCTGCTGGCCGTCAAGGTCAGCGTGCTGGTGCCCGTGGTACTGGTCGGGCTGAATGTGGCAGTCACGCCGGTCGGCAAGCCCGATGCAGCCAGACTAACGCTGCCGGTAAATCCACCCGACGGCGTCACGGTAATGGTGCTGGTGCTGCTCGCTCCCTGCGTGACGCTGGCGGCCGCCGGCGAGACGGACAAGGTAAAGTCTGGTGTCGCGACGGTGCCCCACACATCCGTGATCGGTGTTGCCGTTGCGGCGCTGCCGAGCGCAGCGAGCCCGTACATGTCTTCGAGGGTACGTAGCACTGTGTAGTGGTTGATGGTTTCGGGGTAGTTGCCCGGCTTCACGTTCGCACCGGCGAAGATCGTGGCGACCCGGTTCGCCGTTGTGCTGCTATCGTCTTCGTCCCACGTCACAATCAACAGGCTGTTGTGCGTCTTGGCCCAAGTGACGTAAGCATCGAGGTTATTCTTCAACCAGGTGTCGCCGGTCGCCAGTGAGCAGTCATGCATGTCGTCGCACAGGTTCGGAACCACAACCGACAGCGTTGGAAGGGTCGTGAAATCCGTCGGGAACGACGTAGAGGTCAGGTTCGTGGAGGTTGCCAGGTTGCTGAAATTGACCCACGGATTATGTTTGCGCGCGTAGCCCGACGTACCTGATGTGCAACCGGTGTATCCGTTCGACGGCATGGTTTCCGAATAGCCCGCAAACGTGAAGCCCGCCGTCACCAGCTGATTACCGAGGTTGCCGGTAGTAAACGTGTGCGGACAGCTATCGTCGATGATGCCTTGCGTCGACCCGGAGAACAGCGCCAGGTAGTTCGGCTGGCTCGGATGGGTGATTGCGAACGACTGCGTGAAATTCGCGCCGGCCGATGCGAGCGAATTAATGTACGGTGCCGCCGAATTGCCGATCACCGTACTCTGGCTGGTATTTTCTTCGATCACGATGACTACATGATCGTAGTGCGGTATCGGCGATGCCGATGCCGCGTTGACGGTGAGGTTCACTGTCTGGGAATGCGTGAGGCTACCCGAGGTACCGGTGATCGTGACCGTTTTCGCACCGGTGGTTGCGGTGCTGCTGGCGGTCAAGGTCACGGTACTGGTGCCCGTGGTGCTGGTTGGGCTGAACGTGGCAGTCACGCCGGTCGGCAAGCCTGACGCAGCCAGCGTCACGCTGCCGGTAAATCCACCCGATGGCGTCACGGTAATTGTGCTGGTGCTGCTGGCACCCTGGTTCAGGCTCGCAGCGCTCGGCGCTGCACCGATCGTAAAGTCCGGCACCGCCGCAACCGCACTTACGGCAAAAATCAGATCATCGTGATCGTCGTATGCGCCGGTGCTGCATGCCGCTGCCGTGCCTTGATAGCGGAAGTTCGCCCGAATCGCCTGCAAGCCACCTGCCGGAAGAGTGAATGTGGTCGACAGAGTTTGTGCGCCAGCAGCGGACGGCGCGATGGTGTTGAGAAACACCCACGTTGGACTATTCGCATTGGCCGCCGAGTAGAGATCCAACGCATCCGATGCACTGGCATAGGCCCATACCGTGGCCGTGACTTTTACCGTTTTTCCCGCCGCCAGCGGACTGCCGTCGGTGGTTGCGATCAGCAGACGGTCGTTCGACTCGTCGGAATGGAACGTGCCCGATGTGCCATCCGCACACGAGCTATTGATCGTATTCGGCTGGTTCGGCTCAGTACCGCCCGACAACGTACCGCGCCCCAACAGCAGCGACGGGCCAGAGTCACAGGACGTCCCGATGGTCGAACAGCCCGGTGCCTTGAGCGTGGAGTTATACAGCGCTGTTTGTGCACCACCGCCGCCGCCGCCGGCTGCGTTCACCGTCAAGCTCAATGTCGCCGTGTGGCTGAGCGTTCCGGAGGTTCCGGTAATCGTCAGCGTTGCTGCACCGATAGTCGCCGTGCTACTGGCGGTCAACGTGAGGGTGCTCGTCGTCGCCGCGCTGGCGGGACTGAAAGATGCGGTCACCCCGGCCGGAAGTCCGGTGACTGAGAAATTTACGTTGCTGGCGAAACCATTGCTTGGCGTCACCGTCACCGCTGTGCTGGTGGTGCCGCTTTGCGCCGTGACGACAGTTCCTGGCGCTATCGATAACGCATAGTTTGGCGTGGCGCCCGATCCCGGATTGAATTGCACATCCAGTATCGTGTGCAGCTCGATGCCGTTCGGCGCGACGCCGGTTTGCCCATGCAGGAAATCGAAGAAGCCGATGCCGGTCAGTTGCACCGGAATGCTCACGGTCTGAAAGCTGGTGGTTACGGTGTACTTGCTATCGAACTGCGCACGCGCAGATTGAATATAAGTAGCGAAAGGGCTGCTCGCAGTGACGCATGCAGGATCGGGGATCTCCGCGATCATGGTGTTGCCTTGGGCATCCTTGATGACCAGGTGATAATCCGAGTCGTTCTCCAGCTTGTATTCGATCAGCGTGGCATCGATCACGAACATCGTCGTCTCGGTCGGTTGCACGCGCGAGTTGGCTGGCGGTGTGGCAGGCGCGGTGAGCGACCTGAGATAGCTGATGGTCTGGATAACGGGACTGTTGAGATTGATCAGGCCAACATCCGGATCCGTTCCGGTCTTCACTGACCAGCGCTCGACACCGCAGCTGCCGCTGCTGGCATCCGGCGTGGCAATCAGGATTTCGTGTTCGTCATTCTGCTCGAGGTTAAAGGCGCTACTCGTTTCCTGCGCCCACGCCGACAAGCTCAGGCCGGCGGCCAGAGCAATCGCGAAAAAACGCCGGAACATTTTCTTGTTACACATGCATCACTCCCTAGTTTAAATAAAGGTGTGCCCCCCCTCCGGGGCGATAAGCCGTCGCACGATATAGATAGCCGTAGACGATCAACTCAGGGCGCCCCTAACGCCCGAAGCATCCTGCTTCGGGCCGAAGAATAGTGCTAAAGGATGACAAAACGATACATCTAAAGTCTTAGGAAAAATTCATCCTTGGTATGTACTTTGCTGGGCGCTGCGCTTTTGGATGCGATCAGGCTTCGCGCGCCGACCCAGCAGCAGCTCAGCAGACGACAGCGCATCACCATGGCTCATCCTAGCGAGACTTCCGCCGGAGTCGCGAGTGATCGACCGCAGGTACTCAACGCGATTTTTATTGAATCGACGTGATCAAGTTCACGCCCAGGAGCATCCACGACGATTGTTTGTTGCAGCGATATGGCGCCGGGAACGCTCGCGAAAGTCGCGGCGCCTTACCCCGCACACCGCGCGATGCTGGACGCGTTTCATGCCCGCGGTGTGCTGATCGCGGCAGGGCCGCTTGGCAATCCGCCCGATCGTGCGATGACGATATTTACCACGCGCGCGGCGGCGGAAGAATTCGCCGGCAATGATCCGTTTGTCGTGCACGGACTCGTCAGCCAGTGGCGGCGGGTCGAATGGAACGCGGTATTTATTGGAGTTTTCTGATCGACATTTTTCGGTGCCGGTGCGAGTGACGTTGGCTGCCAATGGGGTTTTCGCGGTGGCGTCGAGGTGCCTTAATCGCATCGATCAACAGCGGTTTTCGCCGGTTTCAGCGCGTGCGCAACAACGTGGCTCATCCACGTTAAACTGCCTGTCATCAAATATTCCACCCGATCGCAGGCAGCAACAAATCCATGATCACAGGCAGCATCAAGACTCAGGTCGACGGCATCTGGAATGCATTCTGGAGTGGCGGCATTTCCAATCCGATGGAAGTGATCGAGCAGATGACGTATCTGCTTTTCATCAAGCGGCTCGATGAGTTGCAAACGGTGCAGGAGAAAAAAGCCAGCCGCACCAAACAGCCGATCGAGAATCCGGTGTTCGGACCCAAGCAGCAGAATTTGCGCTGGTCGATATTCCGCCAGCTCGGTGATGCGTCGTCGCTGTATACGCTGGTATCCGACAAGGTGTTTCCGTTTATCAAGACGCTCGGTGGCGAAAAGGGCGATTCCACCTACGCCGTGCACATGAAGGATGCGCGCTTCACCATTCCCACGCCGGCGCTGCTGGCAAAAGTGGTGGACATGCTTGATGCCATCCCGATGGAAGATCGCGACACCAAGGGCGATCTGTACGAATACATGCTCGGCAAGATCGCCTCGGCCGGGCAGAACGGCCAGTTCCGCACGCCGCGTCATATCATCAAGCTCATGGTCGAGATGATGGCGCCGAAACCGTCCGACACGATTTGTGATCCGGCCTGCGGCACGGCCGGTTTTCTTGTCGCCGCGAGTGAATATCTCAACCAGCATCACAGTGATGAAATCTACGCCGACAAGAAATCGGCGAAGCGTTTTAATCACAACACCTTCCACGGCTTCGATTTCGACAGCACCATGTTGCGCGTCGGCTCGATGAACATGCTGCTGCACGGCGTGGAAAATCCGGCGATCGAGAATCGCGATTCATTGAGCGAAAGCCATGCCGGCGTCGAAGGCCAGTTCAGCCTGATCTTGGCCAATCCGCCGTTTGCCGGCAGCCTGGATTACGAAAGCACGGCCAAGGATCTGCAGGCCATCGTCAAGACCAAAAAAACCGAGCTGTTGTTTCTGGCCTTGTTCCTGCGCCTGCTCAAAGCCGGCGGTCGCGCAGCGGTGATCGTGCCGGATGGCGTGCTGTTCGGCTCCAGCAAGGCGCACAAGGAACTGCGCCGTATGCTGGTGGAAGATCACAAACTCGACGGCATCGTCTCCATGCCGTCGGGTGTGTTTCGCCCGTATGCGGGTGTGTCCACCGCAATCCTGTTGTTCACCAAGACCGATTCCGGCGGCACCGATAATGTGTGGTTCTACGACATGCAGGCCGATGGATTTTCGCTCGACGACAAACGCAACGAGCTCGATGCGAGCAAACACGAAAACAACAATCTGCCGGACGTGCTCAAGCGCTGGCAGCATCGCGAAGCCGAAGTAAAACGTGTCCGCACCGAGCAGAGTTTTCTCGTCCCCAAAACCGAGGTTGCCGGCAACGATTACGACCTGTCGATCAATCGCTACAAGCAGGTGGTGTATGCCGAAGTGCAGCATGAGTCGCCGCAGAAGATTCTGGCTGAGTTGAAAAAACTTGAGGCAGAAATCATGCGCGGGATGGAAGAGTTGGAAGGGATGTTAAGTGAGTAGCCTTATTGCTTTGGGTGACTGCACTGATCGATGCAGGACTTGGAATCCTGCGGTGGACGATCCTTCGGGAAAGTTTAGCTACATCGATCTTTCGTCGGTCGACAAAGTTACAAAGCGCATTGAGAGTGCGGTGACAGTCGATTGTTCTGACGCTCCATCTCGTGCGCGACAACTTGTGAAGGCGGGAGACATTCTGGTTTCCACTGTGCGCCCCAATCTCAATGGCGTGGCCGTTGTGCCGAGTGAGCTTGATGGCGCAACAGCATCGACGGGCTATACCGTGCTACGACCTCGAGTAGACACCATTGACGGCTCGTACCTTTTCCATTGGGTAAAACACCCTTTGTTTGTCGATGAAATGGTCAGGTTAGCTGCGGGAGCAAGTTACCCCGCTGTCAGCGACAAAATCGTTCGTGCTGCAGCGGTCCCACTTCCACCACTATCGAAGCAGCGACGCATTGCGGCGATTCTGGACAAGGCCGACGCGCTGCGCGCCAAGCGCCGCGTAGCCATCGCCAAGCTCGATCAACTGCTGCAGTCCGTGTTCCTGGAAATGTTCGGCGACCCGGTGACGAACCCAAGGGGATGGCCTGTCGGAAAACTGGCTGATCTTGGTGAATTGGATCGTGGTGTTTCGAGGCATCGTCCGCGTGGCGCACCGGAGCTTTTGGATGGCGATCATCCGCTAATCCAAACAGGCGATGTAGCTCGGTCTGGAGGCTACATCCGAGAGTTCAAAACAACGTACTCCGATGTTGGCTTAGCGCAGAGTAAAAAATGGCCGATGGGTACACTTTGTATAACAATTGCTGCCAACATCGCAGATACGGGGATACTTACATTTGATGCATGTTTCCCCGATAGCGTAGTTGGATTCACAGCGAGTGAAGCGAGCAGCGCGGAATTTGTTCAATCGCTGATGAGCTTCTTGCGCGAAATACTCGAAGCGCGTGCGCCCCAAGTTGCGCAGAAAAACATCAATCTCGCGATTCTTCGCGAACTGCCCGTTCCCATTCCTCCTGTCGGGAAACAAAAGCAGTGGGCGTCCTTCGCGACCCGGGTCGAACGTATGAAACAGAGCTTTCGAATTGCCGAAGATTGTGGCTCAAAATTGTTTGCATCTGCGCAGCGGGATGGTTTTACCGGGGCGCTCTAATCGATGACCAACTTCCACTTTCTCCACGCCCAATTCAAACCGCAACGGGTATCCCGACCCACGCGCATACGCTGGAACAAGCGGTGAACTCGGCGTACGAGAATGATCGCGACTTACGCATGCCGTATGATCACAGCCGCAACATACTGCTGACGCGGCCCACACCCAGCCCGCACTCTGCGCTTGCCCGTGCCAGTCACGCCCACTAGAATCCTTACTCGGTATTACTTTTACGGAGCGCAGCGATGGATGACCTTTCCGTTACCAGCAAGGGCCAAGTGACCATTCCGCGGGATGTTCGGCAGAAACTCGGTATCCGCGCCGGCAGCAAGGTGCGGTTTCGTATTGTTGGCGCGCATGCGGAACTCACTGTCGCCAGCTCGCCGACGCCGGTTCGCGCCAGCGGTGCCGGCATGCTGCGGCACAAGGGCGCGGCGGTGCCGGCGGATTTCGATGTCGCCACGCTGCTGGCGCCGAAGTCTCGGCGTCAGGCAGAGTGATGTCATGGAACGCACGATCGGTCTGGATACCAATGTGCTCGCGCGTTATTTCGTATCGCCCGAATCCAGCGATGCGGCGGAATGCCGCCAAGCGGCGCTGGCGATAGCACTGATCGATTCAGGCCAGCCGCTGGCCGTCTGCAAAACGGTATTGCTGGAACTGGAATGGGTATTGCGTGGTTATTACGGTTATCCGGCCAAGGCCATTCGCGCCGCGTTCGATTACCTGCTGAGCCAGCCGCATATCGACGTGGAAGATCGCCCGCAGGTGGAAAACGCCCTGCGCAATAGCGCGGCAGGCCTGGACTTTGCCGATGCGTTGCATCACGCCAGTTATTCGACCTGCGCACGCGTCGCCAGCTTCGACGATCGTGGCTTTGCCCGCCGCAGCGACAAGCTCAAACTGCAACCGCCAGTGAAGGTGCCGGTTGCGCGCAAGGCAGCAGCGAAAAAATGAGCAACTTCAGCGGCGCGCGACAAACGTGTCGGTGCTGGTTTTGAAGATTAGGGGGCTGAGGATTGATCCGCCAGAAAGCGAAAGGCCCCGGTGATCGCACCGAGGCCATAACGCCGACCGGGAACCCCCAATCCACTTATCAATAAGCTTAATTCCGCGAGCACGGTATCCGCAACAAAATGTTGCTTTACCGCGCTGAGAGTACACCCCGGCTGGCCGGAAGTGGCCACGCTGGCGTGTTGTTCTTGATGAAATGCCGAACTGTGATGACAACGTCGCTTGTCCTGCATCGGTGAGCGACAATCGTGTTTGTCGTCAAAATCATGCTATAAATTAACTACAACGAACATTCAGGTCAGAAGCCATAGCGGGATGAGTTTCGATACCAGCCAAGCCGTGCGCTACCACCTTGGCAAGTTTCCTCCGGCCGGGCTGGATTATGCGCGGCTGCTGCCGGGCCTGCTCGGCGCCACCGCCGCACTGGCGCGTTATGACCAGATGCTGCGTGGCCTGCACAACAGCGAACTTTTTCTGGCACCGCTGCGCGGTCAGGAAGCGGTGGTTTCCTCGCGCATGGAAGGCACGTTCAGCACCTTGGACGAGATCCTCCAGTTGGAGGTCGAATTCGGCGACGACGATGTCAGTGCTGCGCTGGAGTTCCGTTCGGACGCGATCGAAACCGTCTTGTACCGGCGTGCGCTGAGCACCGCCGAGCATCGCCTGGAGCAGGGTCAGTCACTGACCGAATCGCTATTGAAAAGCATCCACCAGCAGCTGCTCTCTTTCGGGCGTGGCGCCAGCAAGTCGCCGGGCGCGTACAAACGCGAGCAGAATTACATCGGCGAACGCGGTAGTCGCAAGGTGAGTTTTGTACCCGTCGCGCCGGAGCATCTGGCCGCAGGCATGGAGGCGTTGTTCCGGTTGATCGGCGACGAGTCCATGCCGGTGCTGTTACGTACCGCGCTGGCGCATGCCGAGTTTGAATCGTTGCATCCGTTCGAGGATGGCAATGGCCGTGTCGGCCGCATGCTGATCACACTGATGCTTTGGCAGGGCAACGCCATCGCTGCGCCGCACTTTTACATCAGCCGCTATTTCGAAGACCACAAGGACGAGTATCTGGATCGCCTGCGCCAGGTGTCGGCGCACAACGATTGGGAAGGCTGGTGCCAGTTCTTTCTGGCAGCGGTGGAGCAGCAGGCCATCGGCAACCTGGAAGCGGCGCGGACGATTGGTGATTTCTATGCCGAAATGAAACCGCGTTTCGCCGAATTGCTGGCGTCCAAATATGCGGTGACGGCGCTGGATTACCTGTTCACGAATCCAGTTTTTAGCAATAGCCGCTTTACCAGCAACGCGGGCATTCCCGCCCAGACGGCGGCGCGCTTCACACGCGTGTTGTTGCAGGAAGGACTCTTGCAAATCGTCCGCGAAGCGGCGGGACGGCGCTCGGCAATTTTCCGTTTCGAACCGCTGATGCAGCGCGTGCGAGTTTGAGGACGATCCAGATGGATGCAGGTTCCGAGGGAATACGATGACCAACTTCCAGTTTCTCCACGCCGAATTCAAAACGCTCTTCGCGCCGGCCAAGGGCGCAGAGCAACTGGTGTATTCCGATCCACGCGCGTGTTGCATGCGCACGCGCCACGCGCTGGACCAGGCGGTGCACTGGTTGTACGAGAACGATCGCGACCTGCGCATGCCTTACGACCGCAGCCTGAATCTGCTGTTGAGCCAGACCGAATTCGAGCGGCTATTGCCGCCGCATATCCTGCAAAAAACCCGGCTGATTCAGAAGCTCGGCAATCAGGCGGTGCATTCAAATCAGCTCATCGGTCATGGCGATGCGATGCGTCTGGTGCGCGAGTTGTTCCATGTGCTGTTCTGGCTCGCGCGCACCTATACACGTGTGAGTGATCCGAAATCCATCGAGGCAACATTCGAAGAAAAGCACGTGCCGAGATTGGTGCGCGCGGATGAAGCCATCGCACTGACGCGCGACGAACTGAAGAAACAGGAAGGCAAGTTTCAACAGACGATCGATGCGCAACACGCACAGCTGGAGAATCGCGAAGCGAGCATCGTCGAAGCGGCCGTGACGCTGGCCGAGCGCGAAGCATCGCTAGCGCAGGTCAATGCCGAGCTCGCTGCATTGCGTGCCCAATTGGCGCTGGCCAAGTCGGCGAATATTGCGCTGCCCGATAAGCACGATTACGACGAAGCCGATACGCGTCGTTTCCTGATCGACGTGCTGCTGCGTGAGGCCGGTTGGGAGCTGGATGGCAATGCGACGGCCGAGTTCCCCGTATTCGGCATGCCCAGCAGCAGTGGCGAAGGTTTTGCCGATTACGTGTTGTGGGGCGCAGATGGCGCGCCGCTTGCGGTGATCGAGGCCAAGCGCAGTTTGAAAGATCCGGATATCGGTAGACAACAAGCGAAGTTGTACGCCGATTGCCTGGAACAAATGAAAGGCCAGCGCCCGATCATTTTCTATAGCAATGGCAACAAGACCTGGATGTGGGATGACCGTCGTGCGGCGCCGCGCGAGGTGCAGGGTTTCTACAATCGCGACGAACTGCAACTTGCGATCCAGCGTCGCAGCCTACAGACCGATTTACGCGGCCTCAAGATCAATTCGATAATCGTCGAACGTGCGTATCAGTACCGTGCGATCCGTGCGATGGCGGAAGCGTTTGCCGAAGGCCGCCGCGCCGGTTTGTTGACGATGGCAACCGGCACCGGAAAAACGCGCATGGCGATCGCGCTGGTCGAATTGTTGATGCGCGCCAACTGGGTGAAACGTGTTTTGTTTCTCGCGGATCGTGTCGCTTTGGTGAAACAGGCAACGGGCGCGTTCAGTGAGTTTCTGCCCGATTCCAGTCCGGTGAATCTGGTGCTCAATCGCGAAGGGCAGGGGCGTGTATATCTGTCTACCTATCCGACGATGATGGGTTTGATCGAGCAGATGGAAGGCGACCGACGCAAATACGGTGTGGGGCATTTCGACCTGATCATCGTCGACGAAGCGCACCGCAGTGTGTACCAGAAATACGGTGCGATTTTCCGCTATTTCGACAGTTATTTGGTCGGCCTGACTGCCACGCCGCGCGATGAAGTGGATCGCGATACCTATCATCTATTCAAGCTGGAAACCGGCGTGCCAACCGATACCTACGGATTGGATGAAGCGGTGGCGGATGGTTTTCTGGTGCCACCGAAAGCGAGCTCCGTGCCGATCAAGTTTGTGCGCGAAGGCATCAACTACGATGAGCTGAGCGAAGCCGAGAAAGAGCATTGGGAGTCGCTGGATTGGGGCGATCGCGACGGTGATGGCGAGAGTGATCCGGCGCCAGATGCGGTGCATGCCTCCGAGATCAACAAGCAGCTTTTCAACGAGAGTACCGTTGACCTGATGCTCAAGCATGTGATGGAAAACGGCCTGAAGGTGGATGGTGGCGACACGATCGGCAAGACCATCATCTTTGCCGTCAATCAGCGCCACGCGGTGTTCATTGCCAAGCGTTTTGATCACCATTATCCGCACCACAACGGCGCGTTTGCGCGCGTGGTGACGCATGCGGTGAGCCACGCGCAAACCTTGATCGATGCGTTCCGTAGCAAGAGCAACAAGCTGCCGCAGATTGCGATTTCCGTGGATATGCTGGACACCGGGATCGATGTGCCGGAGATTCTGAATCTGGTGTTCTTCAAGGCGGTGCGTTCGAAGGTGAAGTTCCTGCAAATGATCGGGCGCGGCACACGTCTTCGCCCGAATCTGTTTGGTCCTGGCGAGCATAAGACCCAGTTTTATATTTTTGATTTCTGCGCCAACTTCGAATTCTTCAACGAGAATACCGCGGGTGTTGTGACTTCACTTCCGGAGCCGCTGCAGAAGCGTTTATTCAAACGACGGCTTCAGCTTTTGGCGTTGCTGACCACGAGCGCAGCGAAGAAAAATCCAAAGGTCGGTGATACGTTCGGTGGCTACGACGCCGTCGATACATTCTGCAGTGGCGTCGTCGATCATCTGCACGGCGAAGTGGCGGCGATGAACATCAATAACTTCATCGTGCGACCGCAGAATGAATATGTCATTCGCTTTGCCAAACGTGAGCAATGGAATCAGCTCGATGATGCCGCGATGACTGATCTGCACGAACACGTTGCCGGCCTGCCGATCGAGCAACCGGCGGAGCACATCACCGCAAAGTTGTTCGATCTGATCTGTTTGAACCTGCAATTGGCTTTGATCCGCACGACGCGCGAATTCGTGACTTATCGCGACAAGATTATCGAGCTGGCCGAAGACCTCGAAAAGAAGGAAACCATTCCGGCGGTCAGGGCACAGCTGGCATTGATCCAGGAAGTGCAGACTGAAGATTTCTGGAAAGACATCACGCTGGTCATGATCGAATCCGTGCGCCGCAAGATGCGAGAACTGATCAAGTTCATCGAACGCCGCTCGCTTGAGCCGGTGTATAGCGTGTTGCAGGATGAGATCGGCGAAGCAACCGAGGTGCAGCTTAACGACTTCAGTACTGGTATCAATCTCGCGCAGTACAAACGCAAGGTCGAGGCGTATATCCGCGCCAACGAAAAGCATATCGTGATCGCCAAACTCAAGCGCAACATGCCGCTCACGCCGACCGACTTGAGCGAGCTGGAACGATTTGTTTATCAATCCGACTCGGTTGAAAGCCGCGTGCGGTTCGAGCAGTGTTATGGCACGGAACAACCGCTGACGTTATTCATCCGTTCGCTGGTCGGGTTGGATCGCACTGCGGCGAAAGAAGCATTTGGCCAGTTTCTCGATGAGAATCGCTACACCAGTCAGCAGATTCGTTTCGTCGAAATGATCATCGACAAACTGACGCAGCGTGGCGTGATGGAGATAGGGCAGCTGTACGAGCCGCCGTTCACTGCGGTGCATTACGAAGGCCTCGACGGAACGTTCCGCGATGGCGATGCCGCGACGATTGTCGCGATTCTCGAAGACATCAATCAGCGCGCGGCGGCTTTGCGAGGCGGTATAACGCGCTTATTTTATTGCCAGCATTATTGCCAAACGTTCCGCATCAACCCGATCCTTCGCCTGCGCTACCAACGCCACGCGCAACACCGGCAACGCGCTGCGCAACAACCCACGCGCAGCCGCATCGTCACCCGTCTCATGCGTGTAATACGCGAGTCGCGCGGCGGCTTGCGCGTACAGCGGATGATCTTTCGCGACGACCGGCTGCAGCTCGGTCAGCGCCTGTTGTTCGGCGCTGCGCGCGGTTGTCCAGTCGTGTTTTGCGGCGGCGATGTGCGCGATCGCTTCGGCATAACGTGCGCGGCGGCGATAGCCGCCACGGCCATTCGGCAGTGTCAACGCCTGCAGATTTTTCGTGGCGATATCGGCGTGGCCGGTCGCGAGTTGCCATTCGGCGTCGAGCACTTCGCTGTCAAAACGATCGGCATTGTCGGCGGGCAAGGTGCGGCGCGTGGTGAGCGCGTTATCGAGCAACGGACGCACCGCCGCGAGGTAACCTAGCTCGAACTGGCAGCGCGCGAGATTGTGTTGCGCGCGTGCGAGCGACGGATGCGACGCGCTGAATTTTTTCTCGCGAATCGCTAGCGATTGTTCGAACAGCGGCAGCGCGCTGGCGTAGTCGCCGCGATCCTCGAACAACGTGCCGAGGTTGTTGGTGGTGCCGGCGCGATCCATCGAATCCGCTGGCAGATGTTTGATGAGCAACGCCAGCGCCGCACGATAATGGATCTCGGCCGCGGCGTAATCGCCGCTGTCCTGCAGCACCGCGGCAAGGTCGTTGTGCGCGTGCCCGGCATGCATATTGTCATCGCCTTGCACCTGCACACGCAGCGCCAGCACCTTCTCGAAATCGCGCTTCGCCGCGACCAGATCGCCAAGTGCCTGCTCGGATTGGGCGAGACCGTTGAGCGAGTTCACGGTGCGTGGATGCGCCTCGCCGAACAATGCGCGTTTGATCGTCAGCGCGGTTTCATACTCGCTGCGCGCGGTGGCCGGATCGCCTTTGTGCGCAGCCAGCTGGCCGAGGTTGTGATGTGTCGATGCGACGTCTTCGCAATGTGCGGTACCGGCGGCGGTGAAGATCTCCAGCGCGTGTCGATAATCGCGATCGGCGCTGGCAAATTCGCCCTGGCCTTGCTCGACCAGCCCGATTGAATCGTAGCTGTGGCCGATGTCGATAGCGTCGGCGGGTAACAACGCCTGGCGCAGCGTCAGCGCTTCGCGGCACGCGGCCAGCGCCTGCGGATATTGCGAAGTATCGGTGTAGGCGCGACACACTTCGTGCAGGCCATTCGCGAGCCGCAGCGGATCGGCACCGGGCGCGCGTTGCAGGGCGATGCTTTGCGTGAGCAGTTCGATACTGCGCTGCGGCTGGCCGATGCTCGTGTAGATTTCGCCGAGCACGCCGAGCACGCCGAGCACGCCGAGCACGCTGAGCAGGCGTGCACGCACGAGCGGCTGATCGGTCAGCGCGGTGCCGAGCAGGTCGCGACCGTGATCGAGCAGATCGCGCGCGCTGATGTCGCGACCGCGCGTATTTTCCGGGTCGGCATCGTTGAACAGGCGCAGCAGGAATTCGGTGGTCTGCTCCGCGCTGCGTGCTTCGGTGAGTGCGCGCTGTTCGGCAAACACAGCGCGATTGCGCTCCACCACGAGCCATACCGATGCACCGATCACACCGACCAGCGCAAGCATTCCCGCTGCCACCGCAGCGCGATGCCGGCTGACGAATTTGCGGATGCGATAACCGAGGCGATCCGGTCCGGCTTCGAGCGGCAGGCCGGCGAAATAATTGTCGATCTCGCCAGCGAGCGCGGCGGCGGAGTTGTAACGACGTTCGGGTTCGGGCGCCAGCGCGCGATGCACGACATGATCGAGATCGCCATCGATGCGCGCCGCGTCGTCGCGTATCCATATCGCCTCGGCCTGCAGCGCGATACGCGCCGGTCGCGACTCGCGCCAGCTGCCGGTCTTGCCGCCGGATTTATACGGCTTGCCGCACAGCAGTGCGTACAGGATCAAACCAAGACCAAACACGTCGCTCGCGGTGGTTACTGGCTGGCCGGCAATCTGCTCGGGGCTGGCGTAGTCGACGGTAAATGCGCGCAGCTCGGTGGCGTGCTCGCCGCTGGCGTCGGTTGCGGTAAGTTTGGCGATGCCGAAGTCGAGCAGCAGCGGCGTGTCATCACCGCGCACGATTACGTTGGCGGGTTTCAGATCGCGATGCACGATGAGGTTTTGATGCGCGTAATGCACCGCGCGACAGAGTTGCTGGAAAAGGCGCAGGCGCGTCGTCAGCGTCGGCATTTTTTCTGCCCACCAAACACCGAGCGGCAGGCCTTCGATATATTCCATCACGAGGAACGGCTGGCCTTCGGCGGTGGTGCCGCCATCGAGCAGGCGCGCGATATTCGGATGTACCAGACCGGCCAGAACCTGGCGTTCGCGGCGCAGGCGCTCGAGTGCGTCGGCGGTTGGAAAACCACGGATCAGCTTGATCGCGACCTGGCTTTGATATTCGCGATCCGCGCGTTCGGCCAGATACACGCTACCCATGCCGCCGTGGCCGATTTCGCTGACGATGCGATAGTTGCCGACGCGCCGGCCGAGCCACGGTGTGGCTGCGTCGAAATGCGATGCGGCGGTGGCGGCGACACTCGCAGCGAGCGGATCGCTGGCTTCGTCGTCGCACGCGAGCAAGGCGTCGAGTTCGTCGCGCAAGGCGAGATCGTCGCCGCATGCAATGGCCGTAAAACCAGCGCGTTGTTCCGGCGGCAGCGCGATCGTGGCTTCGAACAGTTCGCGAAGGCGGACGAGGTTGCTCATACGCGAACGGCTACAGCGTGAGTTCGCGTTTCAGCCACGCGCGACCGAAGCGCAGGCTACGATCCACGGTAGGCACGGAAATCTCGAGAACGTGCGCTACTTCATTGCGATTCAAGCCGCCGAAATAGGTCAGTTCGATCACCTTGCCGGTGCGCTGATCTTCGCGTTCGAGGCGCTGCAACGCTTGATCGAGCACAAGCAGATCGGCGCTCTCATCGACACGCGCGCTACTGGATTCGGTCCAGGTCACATGCAACGCGCCACCGCCGCGCTTTTCCGCCTGCTGCGCACGCGCGTGATCGACCAGCACGTTGCGCATGTGCAAGGCCGCAAGCGCGAAAAAATGCGCACGATCGTGCCAGTCGATATCGCTGTCGCACAGGCGCAGAAAAGTTTCGTGCACGAGGGCGGTGGGGTTGAGGGTTTGCGCGGGGCTGGAACCGAGCCGTCGCCACGCCATCGTGCGCAGCTCGGCGTAGACCAGCTCGGTAAGTTTGGGCAATACGGCGGTCTGGCCCGCCCGCCAGGCCTGCAGCAATTCGGTGATCGGCGCTTGTGGCGTCAGCATGTGCGCAGTGTAGCGGCTGCGTCGTGGCGGTGCAGAACGTTTGCGGAAAAATTATCGCGCTGTTTGGTTTCACTCATACCCGCAGGCACAAAAAAAGCGAGCTAGAGTCGGGTCGTTTTTGCGACGCTGACTCAGGCTCGCTGGCGAGCGCTTTCAGTGGCTTGAGATCCGGCCGATGCGGATCCGGGTTCAACGATGCAATCGGGCTCAGGCGAGCTTGACCTGCACATCGACATTGCCGCGCGTCGCATTCGAATACGGGCAAACCACATGCGCGTCTTCGATGAGCTTTTGCGCGACGGCGCGATCCATGCCGGGCAGGGTAACCGACAGTTCGGCGGTGATGGCAAAACCCGTCGCAATCGGGCCGAGACCGACGCTGCCATCGACCTTGGTGCCTTCGGGCAATGCAGTTTTGCTATGGCCGGCAACGTGCTTCATCGCACCGAGAAAACACGCGGAATACCCAGCCGCGAAAAGCTGCTCGGGATTGGTGCCGCCGATGCCGGAACCGCCGAGTTCTTTCGGTGGCACGAGCTTGATATCGAGCGCGCCATCAGACGATCGGGCGGAACCATCACGGCCGCCGGTGGCGGTGGCATGGGCGGTATAAATGACTTTTTCTGGCGTTTGCATGGTGTCTACTCCGTTGCTGTTGATGGAAGATAAAAGCGCGTTCAACTTTGGATGTTGGCCTGTAGCGATACGCGCAGGCGTTGCAACGTTTGCGTCAGGACTTTGCGATCCGTGCTCGAACAATCGGTGGCGCAGGCGATTTTGCCGTGCATCACGGCGGCGGCCTTTTGCAGTTTTGTGCCGGCGCTGGTCAAACGAATGTGCACCTCACGCTCGTCCTGCGGATTGCGCGTGCGGCTGATGAAACCCAGTATTTCGATACGTTTCAACAGCGGCGTCAACGTGCCGGAATCCAGCGCGACCTGTTCGCCGAGCGCCGATACGGTGATCGCATCGCGTTCCCACAACGCCATCATCACGACGTATTGCGGATAGGTCAGATTCAATTCGAGCAGGAACGGCCGATACAGCTTGGTCATCGCCAGCGACGCCGAATAGATCGCGAAGCACAGCTGATTATCCAGCCGCAAGCTGGCCATGTCGTGGGCGTTGATTTTGCTGTTAGTGCTCGGCATTTTCATCGGCTGAAACATAATTATATATTTGTCACAATTGAATTGTACACAATATAATAATTGGTGCAAGTGACACCTCGTTTAATGACGAGGTTTGTTCGCAGTCTGGTCAGCGGGGAAACGCGCTGGGTGCATGGGATGTGCAACAGACTCGATCCGCTGACGAGCATGCGATTGTGAGGAAAGCTCGGTCTGCCAGCAGTCGCCGCTATTGCTGCATGGAACACGCAGAACGGCGAGCGCCATCCGGATTCGCGCTCGCCGTTTTATCCGTGCCGCGTAATCCGAATCACGTAAATACTTGCCGACGGATATTTAGAACGAGGTGTTTTTCCAGGCATCGAGTGCCTGCACGCGCGCGAGCCAGGTCAGCACATTGTTGTATCCGGCGATCGGCAATTTCGATTCGGCTATCTTGTCGCGTAGATCTTTCGGCGTGGCGGTAGCGATCTTTGCCAGCGCCGCCGCGGCCGCTTTTGCGAGGGTGTCGTCGCCTTGCTGTTGCACCCAGCGTGCGCCGAGGATCAGCGCTTCGATCTCGTCCTCAGCGAACATCAGCGGCGGTAAAAAAAATCCCGCGCGCAGCACGTAACCGAGTCCGGCTTCGCTATCCACCGGCGCGCCGAGTTCGATCAGCGTTTGCACGTCACGATAGATCGTGCGCACCGAAACCGCGAGCTCATTCGCCACATGCGCAGCGGTCACCGGCCGGCGATGCGCGCGCAACGCATCCATCAGCAGGAACATCCGCGAGGTACGACTCATGGGATTTATGCGTGCGCTGTCGACGCGCGTTCGTGCTGCAACTGCAGCCAGCAATCGTGGAGCGGCTGCAACACCACATCGTCGGCGTGTTCGAGAAAAGCGCGATCGATCGAACGAATTTCCGCCGCGCGCCAGCGTGCTTCGTCCCACGATTGCGTCGCGGCAATTAGCGCACACGCCTGATCGAGGTCGGCATAGACATCGCCCGCGTCGCTGATGTAGTCGCGTAGTGCAGGATCGTCACACGCGATCACGTAAGCGCCGGTCGCCATCGCTTCGGCGATCGATATCGGCATGCCGATGGGCGTGTGGCCCGGATCGTTCACGCCGATGGCGGTATGCAGATAGATCGCCGCCTCGCGTGTAAATTCGGCGACTTTTTCGCGCGGCATGTCGAAATAGAGTTCGGCCGGAGAATCCAGTTCGACCTTGAGTTGGGTTAGTTCGGTGACGTAACTTTCGCAGCGGAAAGCGGTGCAGGCGATCAATACAAAGCGAAATTCCGGCAAGCGCTTCGCTACCTGCAAAAACAGTTTCAGATCCTTCGACGCCAGCGCTGTGGCAGTACGCAACACCATCCGTCGTTTTTTTTTCGCGGGTGCGAATAACTTGGTATCGAACGTCGATTTCATGAAGCCGATGCGCGGATCGGACTGCTGCAGCCATTCTTTTTGGCGCGGGAAAAGAAACAACCGCCGCAAAGCGCGACTGGCCAGAAGTTGCGCAAGCGATTGCGGATTTACCTCGAAGCCATGACTGCGCACGGTCAACGGTAGACCGAAATTTTCCGCAATGGCCGCATAGGTTACTGCGCTGGTAATCCAGTGCACGTGCAGGATATCGGGCGCGAAATCGGTGATCGCATGCCGCAACTCGCCGCGCCGCAAAGGCACCGCCGGCACATACGGCACAGCGACATCGTCGTTCGACCAGACTTCGATCTGCACGCCGAAACGCAGCATCGAGCGGATCTCGGTTTCGATATAGGTTTCGCTGAGCTGCGGATAATGCCAGACCGCATACAACACCTTGAGCGGGCGCGGCAGTGAAGGCAGCGTGCTTTGTTTCTGCCGGATGCGAAACCAGTTATCGCCGAAACTGCGTGTATCGGTAATGCGCCCGGCCACGCGGTTTCGATAATACACACCAGCCACGGCCGCGCGTCGGCAGGTTCCATCGTGCGTGTAACGCAGGATCAAATCCCAGTCGCTGAGTCGCGCCAGCGTTTCATCGAAGCCGCCATGACGCTGCACGAGCTCGCGCCGGTGCACGAAAATATTGAGGTCGATATAGTTGCCGCCGCGCAGTTCCGTCGCGTCGAAAGCGCGCCATAGAATTTGCGAATGCACATGGTTTGGCGTATCGCTTAAAGCGATTGCGTAGGCGCTATCGAGCGCAGGATCTGCGGCGAACTCGGCCTGCATGCCGGCGAGGAAACACGGGAACCACGCGTTGTCCGAATCGAGGTAGGCGATGAGTTGACCTTGCGCCAACATCAAGCCGTGGTTGCGTGCCGCTGCGACACCAGCTGCATCGTGACGGTGATAATGGATGCGTGGATCAAGCAGGTGGCGTTGCAGGCGTGACTGCGTATCGTCGTCGCTGCCGTCATCGATAATCAGCAG
>JAYVLO010000212.1:0-7773 GCA_043759455.1 Pseudolysobacter sp. | reverse complement strand
CATTCGTTCGGGAACGTGGCCACGCTGGCGAACGGATTGCCCGGCGGAATCGAATATTGCGCGGGCTGGCCCGGTGTGGATGCGCACATGTTGGCGGCGGCGGATGCGGTCGTTGTATGCACGTCGAGGCGAATGATCTTGCCGAGCAGGTAATAGATCACACCGCTGCCGATGGTGTGGCAGGTGGTCGGATTACTGTCGGCGCTCTTGCGCCCGGTGCATTGTGCGAAACCGTTCGGATCGCCCTGCACGCCGCCATCGCCCATCGACCAGTACAGAAAACCATCGGCACCGAAATGAAGATCACCGCCGTTGTGATTGTTGGCGATGTCAGGCACGCGCATGACCACGGTGCCGGTGGCGGTTGCCACGTCTGCATTCGCCGATACGGTGTAGCGCGCCAGCACCTGATCTTCACTCGGGCCGATTCCCGCGCCACTCGCGGTGTAGACCACATAAAACGTGCCGTTGCTCGCATAATTTGGATCGAACGCAAGCCCGAGCACGCCTTGTTCGCCGACACATGCCACATTCGGAATAGTGAGAAACGGCGTCGCCAGCACTGCGCCGTTTTTCACGATCTTGATGCTGCCGGTGGTGGTCGGGGAACCCTCGGAGACACAACGATCGATCACGAACAATCGACCCGAACCGTCGTTCGGTGCACGAATGCCGATCGGATGATTAAAGCTGCCGTTCGGTACGACTTGGGTCAGCGTCAAATCGGACGGCGCAGTCGCCAGCGCCGCGGTCGATACGACCGAAACGCCGAGCAGCAGCGCGAAAGAATGAAAAATCTGTTTCCAGGTCAACATGGCAAATCTCCTGCGTGACCCCCTAGAATAGGTTTACCACGGATCGCGTGGCAAACGCATGTTCGCAGCACGTTTATATCAACGTTGCCGCCATCCGATATGACTCCGTGTGCTGCACATCCGAGCTGAAGCCGCCCATGCGAGCGATGCGCGGTGCATTTGGTCGGCCAAGTCCGGTATTGTACGAACTGATTCATGTGCTTAAATAAATTCAATTTTTCCGGCGCCGTCCAAATTTTGGTCTACCGTGCGCGATCACTCATGCGCCACGCGACTTCACACTCCAGGGGAATACGATGAACAGTAAGAGCGTTTTTTGCCGAGCCATTGCGATGCTATTGCTGATGGCCACTATACCGATACCGACGCAAGCTGCTGGGCCTGGCCCCACAAACAGCGCGCGACCCTCCGCCGTTGCCGATACCACGCCACCACAAGCCAATCTGGTCACACCACCAGGACCTTTGCTTACTTCGCTAAACGAAGGTTTCGACAACATCGCGACGCTGGCAGGCAACGGCTGGGCATTCCAAAATAACAGTGTTCCTGTCGGCACAACCAACTGGTTTCAGGGCACCAGCGTAGCCGGCGGCGGGCCGTTCGACGCCTATGACGGCGCTGCCAACGGATACATTGGGGCCAACTACAACAATACGGGCAACACGGGCACGATCAGCAACTGGATGATCACGCCCGTGCTCGATTTCGGCTCGAACGCGGCACTTTCTTTTTTCACACGCAAGCCTTCTCCCGATTCGTATGCCGATCGCCTGGAGGTGCGCCTGAGCACAAACGGCGCGAGCACGAATGTTGGAAGCACGGCTACCAGCGTGGGCGATTTCACCACTGCGCTGCTTTCGGTCAATCCCACGCTCGTGCTGGGCGTATATCCAACCACCTGGACACAATTCACCGCCAATAACCTGCCCCACAATGGCCAGGGGCGAATCGCGTTTCGCTATTTCGTAACCGGTGGCGGCTCTCTCGGCACGTCGTCGGATTACATCGGAATCGATCGCGTGGTTTATAGCGCAGGCGCCCCGGAATACCAGGTCAGCGGCACGGTAAACGGGTTTGCAGCCAGCGGACTCGTCCTGCAACTCAACGGCGCGAACGATCTGCCGATCTCCGCATCAGGCGCGTTCACCTTTCTTCCTTACGTCACCAATGGCGGCAACTATAGCGTCACGGTCAGCGCGCAGCCGACCAATCCGAGTCAGACCTGCTCCATCAGCAATGGCAGCGGCACGATCAGTGGTGCGAATATCAACAACGTCACGGTAGCCTGCGTCACCAACACCTACACCGTCGGCGGCAATATCTCTGGACTGGCGGGCTCGGGAATGACGCTGCAGCTCAACGGTGCAAACGATCTGCCGATATCGGCGTCGGGTGGCTTCGTCTTCCCGCAAGCAGTCGCCTCCGGCGGCAGCTACGCGGTCACCGTCAGCGCTCAGCCGGCCAATCCGACGCAGACCTGCTCCGTCAGCAACGGCAGCGGCATTGTCACGAGTTCAAACATCACCAACGTTGCGATTACGTGCGTCACCAATACTTACACGGTCGGCGGCAACGTGAGCGGGCTGTCGGGCTCGGGGCTGACGCTGCAGCTCAACGGCGCAAACGATCTGCCGATTTCGGCGTCGGGTGGTTTCGTCTTCCCGCAAGCCGCTGCCTCAGGCGGCAACTACACCGTCACCGTCAGCGCGCAGCCGACCAACCCGGCGCAGACCTGCTCCGTCACCAACGGCAGTGGCGTTGTCACGAATGCGAACGTCACCAACATTACGGTTACATGCGTCACCAATACTTACACGGTCGGCGGTAACGTGAGCGGGCTGGCGGGCTCGGGACTGACGCTGCAGCTCAACGGCGCAAACGATCTGCCGATTTCGGCGTCGGGTGGCTTCGTCTTCTCGCAAACGGTCGCCTCCGGCGGCAACTACGCGGTCACCGTCAGCGCACAGCCGGCCAACCCGATGCAGACCTGCTCCGTTAGCAACAACAGCGGCGCCATCACGAACGCGAACGTCACGAGCGTTACGGTTACGTGCGTCACCAATACTTACACGACCGGCGGCAACGTGAGCGGGCTGGCGGGCGCGGGACTGACGCTGCAGCTCAACGGCGCAAACGATCTGCCGATTTCGGCGTCGGGTGGCTTCGTCTTCTCGCAAACTGTCGCCTCCGGCGGCAGCTACGCGGTCACCGTCAGCGCGCAGCCGACCAACCCGGCGCAGACCTGCTCCGTCACCAGCGGCAACGGCACCATCACGAATGCGAACGTCACCAGCGCGGCGGTTAATTGTGCGACCAATCAGTTGCCTACCAGCATCACGCTGAGCACCACGCCAAATCCCAGCGCAGTAGGCCAAAGTGTAACGCTGATCGCTGTAGTCAGCGGGCAAAATGCTACAGGCACGATAAGCTTCTACGATGGCCTAAATCCAGTCGGCGGTTGTGCGAACGTTCCGCTTGTCGGAGGCACCGCCACATGCGTGACTAGCACGCTGACGAGCGGATCGCATTCGACCACAGCCAGTTACAGCGGTGATCTAAGCAACGCACCATCCATCTCGAATATCGTGACGCAATCGGTGAGCGCGGTGTCGGTGGTGGCCGCGGTCATACCGACATTGAGTCCGCTTTTGCTGTTCATGCTGGCAGCATTGATCGGGCTGATAGCGCACACTGCCTTGAGTCGCCGCACACGCTGATTTGCCACGCAGCGGCACCGCATGAGTTTCATGCGGTGCCGCCATGCCAGCGGGCAGATACAAATGAGTTGCCCAGATTGCAAAATCCCGCTTCGATGCGCCGGACTTTGCGCGGCATCCGGGTTTTCCTCGCTACACCGTCGGCGTAGCGCGCTTGAGCCGGATCAATGAAGAAATATCATCATCGCCATGACCTTGCGCCATCAGCTCGGCGTAATCGACGATCGACTTTTCGATCACGCTGCGGTCGGTGCCGGCGGTCACCGCGAGTTCGCGCACGATATTGAGATCCTTGTGCAGCAACGCGAGCTTGAAACCGACACTGAATTCGCTGCGCAACATGGTCGCACCGCGCTTTTCGAGAAACCAGCTATTGGCCGCGCCGGCCATCAAGGTCGGCAACAGCGTGGCGGAATCCAGACCGAGTTTTTCGCCGAGTGCGAGACCCTCGCACACCGCCTGCGCGATGCCGGCAATCAGCACCTGATTTACCGCCTTGGTGTTCTGCCCCGCGCCGATGCCGCCCATGTGCGCGATGCGCGCACCATACGCGGCGAGCACCGGTTGCGCGCGTGCGAGTGTGTCCGTATCACCACCGACCATGATCGAGAGCTTGCCGTTTTTCGCGCCTTCGACGCCGCCCGAAACCGGCGCGTCGAGAAAATCGCAGCCATGCAACGCGAGAATTTTTTGCGCGTGTTTCGCCGTTTCCGACGACACCGTCGAATGATCGATGACGATGCTGCCGGGCTTTAGCGCTGGCGCAAGATCGGCGCAGATCGCGAGCACATCGGCATCGGCGGTTACGCACAACACCACGACATCGCAAAGCGCCGCGAGCGCGGCATTATCGATCGGCGTGGCAATATGCAATTCATCGCCCAGCTTCTGCGCCTTGGCAAACGTGCGATTGCCGACCGCAACCAGCAAACCGATGCGCTGCAAATGCGTGGCCATCGCCACGCCCATCGCGCCCAATCCGATAAATCCAACCTTCAACTTAGTCATCGTTCGATTCCGCCAGATAGGTGTAGCCGGTCAATCCCGCTTCGAGGATTGCATTGAGTTTTTGTGCTTCATCCGGCGCGATGCCGGCCTGCGCGAGTTTGTCGCGGTACGTGCTGCGTAGTTCGGCGAGATCGTAGCCGACGTAGTCGAGCATGAGATCCGTTGTATCGCCGCGACGCAGATGCGAGAACTCGAAACCGCCGCTGGCATTCAAGCGCACGTTAACGGCGTCGGTATCGCCGAACAGATTGTGGATATCGCCGAGCGCTTCCTGATACGCGCCGACCAGAAAAATGCCGAGACGATACGATTGCCCCGGCGTCGGCGTATGCAACGGCAGACTCACATCGACGCCATCGGCAGCGACGTACTGATCGATTCGGCCGTCCGAATCGCAGGTGAGATCGGCGATCACGCCGCGCCGATCCGGTTTATGTTCCAGCCCGGCGATCGGCATGATCGGGAATATCTGATCGATCGCCCACGAATCCGGAATCGATTCGAAGATCGAGAAATTGACGAAATACTTGTCGACGAGTTTTTCGTTGAGCTCATCCAGTGCCTGGCGATGCGCGCGACCTTCGGGTTTCAATCGGCCGCGCAAGGCATTGACGATGGCGTAGTACAAATCGTCGAGACGCGCACGATATTGCAGCGACAACTGGCCGAGCGCGTACAACGCATAACCTTCGGCGAGATGGTGTTGCGCTTCGTGATACAGCTCGATCACAGGACGCTGCGCGATGTCGGCATGGATCTCGCGCAGGTGGCGCAACGCCGACGGTTCGTCGGCATCTTCGGGCGGAATCGCACCGAGTGGCGCCTGCTCGATATCGCTGACGTTGGTCACGAGCACGGCGTGGTGCGCGGTCATCGCGCGACCGGTTTCGGTGATCACGTGCGGCGGGGTGAGGCCATGTTCGGCGCAGACGTCGGCGAGCGGCTGGACGATCGTCGCGGCGTATTGATCGAGGCCGTAATTGACCGAGCATTCCGAGCGCGAACGTGTGCCTTCGTAATCGACGCCGAGGCCGCCGCCGACATCGACGTACTTGATCGGCAGGCCGAGTTTGGACAATTCGACGAAATAACGCACCGATTCGCGCATGCCGTTGGCGATGTCGCGCACGTTGGAAATCTGCGAGCCCATGAAAAAATGCAGCAACTGCAACGTGTGCGTGAGGTCGGCGGCTTTGAGCTGCTCAATCAGCGTGAGCAACTGGCGCGGCGTGAGGCCGAACTTGGATTTGTCGCCGCCGGTGTTCTGCCACTTGCCAGCGCCCAGACTGGTCAGACGCATGCGCACGCCGAACAGCGGTTCGACGCCGAGCGCGCGCGCTTCATCGATCGCATGTTTCAGTTCGGACGGTTTTTCGATGACGATGAAGATGCGATAACCGAGCTTGCGCCCGACCAGCGCGAGACGCAGGTATTCGCGATCCTTGTAGCCGTTGCAGATCACGATGCTGCCTGGCCGCGCGAGTGCGAGTACGGCCATGAGTTCGGGTTTCGATCCGGCTTCGAGACCAAAACCGTCGGCCCCTGCATTCGCGAGTTCGCCGGCCACGCCTTTCTGCTGGTTGACCTTGATCGGATACACGGCGGTATAACCACCGGCGTAATCGCAATCGGTCATCGCCTTGGCAAATGCGCCCTGCAGGCGACCGAGCCGGTGCCGCAAGATATCGGCAAAACGCACCAGCAACGGCAAACGCGCGCCTTGTGCACACGCGGCTTCGACCACCGCGGGCAAGGAAACTTCGATGCCATCCGGCCCACGCGGACAAACGCGCAAATCGCCAGCGTCGCCGACATCGAAATAACCTTCGCCCCAGTTGGCGATGGCGTAAGTCTGGCGCGCCTGTTCGATGGTCCAGGGCTGGGTCATGTTGATCTACTCCGCGCCGATACGGCGGCTGCAAGGAAAGGCCGTGTATTGTAGCGGCCCGCTGTAGGATGCGCTGGTCCGAAAGCCGTAACACCCGCTTTGCGCTTTCTAGCCACTCTAAAGTTAAGGCGGCCAACTCCTTGCACAGCAAGGAGTTGGGGTTGTGGAAGCAATGCAGGCTTGATCGGAGTCGTAACGATCGAGTACTAATTCCCAGGTTCCTAGTACAATCTGGTGCCTACTCTTCCACCTTTTCTGCAGGTTTTTCTTCCATGTCCAGCGTCGCGTCCACCTGGTTCACCGAAAATTTCGACCACTCCGGCTCGTCGATCGGCTTTCGCATCAAGCAGCAGCTGCATGCGGAGAAAACCCCGTTCCAGACCATCGAAATCTACGAGACCACCGATTGGGGCAACCTGATGGTGATCGACGGCTGCATGATGGTGACCGGTCGCGACAATTTCCTGTATCACGAAATGATGTCGCATCCGGCGCTGTTCACCCATCCGCGCGCCAAGCGCGTGGTGATCATTGGCGGCGGCGACTGCGGCACCTTGCGCGAAGTGCTGAAACACGAGGAAGTCGAATCGGCGATCCAGGTCGAGATCGACGAGCGTGTGACGCGTCTGGCCGAACGTTATTTCCCCGAGCTGTGCGAGTCGAACAACGATCCGCGCGCGCAGTTGCTTTTTGTCGATGGCATCAAATGGATGGCCGAATGCGAGCCGGAAACGCTGGATCTGATCATCGTCGATTCGACCGATCCGGTCGGTCCGGCCGAAGGCCTGTTCGGCGAGGCGTTTTATGTCTCTTGCATGAAGGCACTGCGCACCGGCGGCATCCTCGTGCAGCAGAGCGAATCCCCGTTGATCCATCTGAACTTGATCAAGGCGATGCGTAACGCGATGAAGGCAGCAGGTTTCCAAGCCGTGCGTACTTTGCCGTTTCCGCAACCGGCGTATCCGACCGGCTGGTGGAGTTGCACGATGGCGCGCAAGAATGCGGATCTTTCATCGTTCCGCGAGCGCGGCGCGGCGACCAAGCAATTCGCGACCCGCTACTACAACGTTGATACCCATCGCGCCGCGCTGGCAGTACCGGAGTTCATGAAGGAAACGCTGGGCGATTAGGTCTCGCGTCGCTGATTCGCCGCGCCGCAGGTTGCGGCTAGCCGCCAGCCGGGATCGAGAGAATATTTCAGAATCGCGAACTGCGCACGCGCGGCAGAAATACCAGAATCAGCAAGGCCAGCGGTCCGCCGATCAGGGCAAAAATAAACCACACCAGACCGCTGCGATTCTTGCCTTGGGCCAATGCCGCGATGATCAGCGCCAGCGTGCCCCAG
>JAYVLO010000211.1:0-28852 GCA_043759455.1 Pseudolysobacter sp. | reverse complement strand
GCGGAAACGATCGAGATAAATGTAGACCACCGGCGTGGTGTACAGCGTCAGCATCTGGCTCACTACGAGGCCACCGACGATCGCGATACCGAGCGGGCGACGCAGCTCCGCGCCGTTGCCGGCGCCCAGCGCGAGCGGCAGCGCACCGAGCAGTGCGGCCATCGTCGTCATCATGATCGGGCGGAAACGCAACAGGCAGGCCTGGAAGATCGCGTCGTGCGCGCTCAGGCCCTGGTTGCGTTCGGCATCAAGTGCGAAGTCGATCATCATGATCGCGTTTTTCTTGACGATGCCGATCAGCAGGATCACGCCGATCAAGGCGATCAGGCTGAACTCCTCGTTGCATGCGAGCAATGCAAGCAGCGCGCCGACGCCGGCTGACGGCAACGTGGAAAGTATCGTCAGCGGATGCACATAACTTTCGTACAACATGCCGAGCACGATATACACCGCAATCAGCGCGGCGAGGATCAGGAACGGCTGATTGTCGAGCGAGCTTTGATACACCTTTGCGGTGCCTTCGAAGCTGCCGTGGATCGTCGCGGGCACATGAATCTGCGCCATCGTCGTCTGGATCGCCTGCACCGCGTCGCTCAATGAAACCCCGAGCGGCAGGTTGTAGGAAATCGTGGTCGCGACAAACGGGCCTTGATGATTCACCGCGAGCGCGGTATTGCTGGGGCCGTAGCTGCTGAACGCCGCCAACGGCACCATGGTTTCCTTCGACGAGCTGATCGGGTTGCCGGTCGATGCGCCCTTGGTATTGCCGGTGCTGACGTTCGACGCGTTGAGCAACGGATTCGCGGCCGCCGTGCTCGCCGTGCTTCTGCTCTTGCTCGCCGGCGCGCTATTGCGCGACAACGCATTGGTCGCTTGACTGCCGCTGGCGACACCACCGGACGTGCTTACATAAAGCTCTTTCAACGCGTCCGGATTTTTCCAGTATTGCGGCGCGACTTCCATCACCACGTGGTACTGGTTGAGCGGATTATAGATCACCGAAACCTGGCGCTGGCCGAACGCGTCATACAGCGCGTTGTCGATCTGGCTCGCAGTTAAACCGAGTCGTGTCGCGGTCGCGCGATCGATCGTCAGCTGCGTTTCGAGGCCTTTGTCCTGCTGGTCGGAATTGACGTCGGCCAGTTGCGGCACGGCTTGCAGCGCGGTGACGATTTTCGCCGACCACGTGCGCAACTCCTCGATATCGTCGCCCTGCAGCGTGTATTGATATTGCGAATTGCTCGGCCGGCCGCCGGCGCGAATATCCTGCGCTGCCTGCAGAAAAAGACTCGCACCCGGCACCACACTCAGGCTGATGCGCAGGCGTGCAATCACCTCATCCACGGTCTTGGTGCGTTCGCCGAGCGGCTTCAACGTTATGAACGCACGCGCCGAATTGGTCTGGCCGCCGCCGGTGAAACCGACCACGTTCTGCACGTCGGGATCTTTCTGCACGATGTCGAGAAACTGGTGCAGCTTCTGTTGCATCAGCTGGAACGAAATACTCTGATCAGCTTGGATGCCGCCCTGCAGACGTCCGGTATCCTGCTGCGGAAAAAATCCCTTCGGCACGATGATGTACAGGTACACATTCAGGCAAACCGTGATCAACAGGATGATCATCATCAGCGGCGAATGACGCAGCGCCCACGCCAGGCTGCGTTCGTAGGCACCGATCAGGCGCGCGAAAAAACGCGCACTTAGCTGCGCAAATCGTGACGGCTCGCGTTTGTGTTTCACGCTGCGCAGCAAACGCGCGCACATCATCGGCGTGGTCGTCAGCGACACCGCCAGCGATACCAGGATCGCTACCGACAGCGTGATCGCAAACTCGTGGAACAGCCGCCCGACAATCCCGCCCATCAGCAAGATCGGAATGAATACCGCGATCAGCGAAATGCTCATCGACAACACGGTGAAGCCGACCTCGCTCGCGCCGAGCAGCGCGGCCGGCAGCGGTTTCATGCCCGCTTCGAGATGGCGCGAGATATTTTCGAGCACGACGATCGCATCGTCGACTACAAACCCGGTGGCGATCGTCAACGCCATCAAGGACAAGTTGTCGAGGCTGAAGCCGCACAGATACATCACGCCGAATGTGCCGATCAGCGATACCGGCACAGCCACCGCCGGAATCAGCGTGGCGCGCGCATTTCGCAAGAACAGGAACACCACCATGATCACCAGCATGGTCGAGGTGATCAGGGTTTTTTCGACATCGTGCAGCGACGCGCGGATCGTGGTGGTGCGTTCCAGCGCAACACCAAGCCGCACCGATGCCGGAATCGCCGCCTGCAATTGCGGGATCAGCGCGGTGATGTGATCCGCGGTCTCGATGATGTTGGCGCCGGGCTGGCAGGTGATGATCACGAGTACCGACGGTTTGCCGTTGGCGAGGCCGAGGTTGTGCAGATCCTCGACCGAATCGATCACCTCGGCGACATCCGACAAGCGCACCGGCGCACCATTCCGATACGCCACCAGCAGCGTGCGATATTGATCGGCGGTACGCGCCTGGTCGTTGGTGTAGAGCTGCCAGTGGCGTGTCTCGTCTTCGATCGCACCTTTCGGGCTGTGCGCGTTCGCCGCGGACAGCGCGGCGCGTACATCCTCCAGGCCGATGCCGTATTTGAACAGCGCATGCGGATTGAGTTCGGCGCGCACCGCGGGCAACGAACTGCCACCGATCGTGACATCGCCGACGCCCTCGATCTGCGATAACTTCTGGCCGAGCACGGTCGAGGCAGCGTCATAGATCTGGCCCGTGCTCAGCGTGTCCGAGGTCAGCGTGAGGATCATCACCGGCGCCGACGCCGAGTTGGCTTTGCGATACGTTGGATTGCTGCGCAGTGCCGTTGGCAGGTCCGCACGCGCGGCGTTGATCGCGGCCTGCACGTCACGCGCGGCGCCATCGATATTGCGATTCAGGCCAAATACCAGCTGGATGCGCGTCGAGCCAAGCGAGCTCGACGAGGTCATCTCGGTGACATCGGCAATCGTGCCGAGACGGCGTTCGAGCGGCGTGGCGACACTCGCGGCCATCGTCTCGGGACTCGCGCCGGCCATGTTTGCCGAGACCGAAATCGCCGGCGAATCGACTTGCGGCAATGGCGATACCGGCAGCAGGAAAAATGCCACCGCACCCGACAGCGCCACGCCGAGAGTCAGCAGGCTGGTCGCGACCGGGCGGCGGATGAACAGCGTCGATATACTCATCCCGGTCTGTCCTGCGCGAGCGCGGCCGGATCTTCGCCATGCGTGCCGTCATCATGGCTGTCATTGTCGTGACCACGCCACTTTGCAAAACGCGTCGCGGCGCTATCGAACATGAGATAGATCACCGGGGTGGTGAACAGCGTCAGCACCTGGCTCACGATCAAACCGCCGACGACGCTGATGCCAAGCGGATGGCGCAGTTCCGAGCCGGTGCCCGAGCCGAGCATGAGCGGCAACGCGCCGAGCAGCGCTGCCATCGTCGTCATGAGGATCGGGCGGAAACGCAACAGGCACGCCTGGAAAATCGCCTCGCGCGGCGGCTTGCCTTCGTTGCGTTCGGCATAGAGCGCGAAGTCGATCATCATGATCGCGTTTTTCTTGACGATGCCGATCAGCAGGATGATGCCGATGATTGCGATGATGCCGAGATCGTTACCGGAAATGATCAGCGCCAGCAGCGCGCCGACGCCGGCCGAGGGCAGGGTGGAGAGAATCGTGATCGGATGGATGTAACTTTCGTAGAGCACGCCGAGCACGATGTACATCGTCACGATCGCGGCGAGGATCAGCAACAAGGTATTGCCGAGCGAGGCCTGGAACGCCAGCGCCGCGCCCTGGAAACTCGTGACGATACTGCTCGGCATGCCGATCTGTTGTTCGGCAAGCTTGATCGCCTCGACCGCGGCGCCAAGCGATGCGCCCGGTGCGAGATTGAACGACATTGTCGTCGCCGGAAACTGGCCGAGATGATTGATTAGCAGCGGTGCGGCCTGTTCGGTGAATGTCGCGATCGCCGACAGCGGCACCTGCGTGCCGCCGGTGGTCGGCAGGTAAATGTCGGCCAGCGACGCTGGCGATTTCTGCAGGCGCGGATTCGCTTCGAGAATCACGCGGTATTGATTCGACTGCGTGAAAATCGTCGAGATGATGCGCTGACCGAACGCGTCGTACAGCGCATTGTCGACGGTCGCCGGGGTAATGCCGAAACGCGATGCGGTATCGCGATCGATCGTGACGTAGATCGACAATCCCTTGTCGGCCAGATCGCTCGCGACATCGGCAAGTTCGGGCAAGGTATTGAGCTTGTCGACGAGCTTCGGCACCCACGTCGAAAGCACGTCGGGATTGGCGTCTTCGAGCACGAACTGGTACTGCGTGCGGCTGACGCGACTATCGATGCTGAGATCCTGCACCGGCTGCATGTACAAGGTTATGCCGGCCACTTTCGCGGTGCTCTGTTGCAGACGCGCGATCACCGCACTGGCAGTATCGCTGCGCCCCTCGCGCGGCTTCAGGTCGATCAGGAAACGGCCGCTGTTGAGCGTGGTATTGCTGCCGTCGACACCGATGAAAGATGACAGGCTGGCGACCGACGGATCTTTCAGGATCACCTCGGCCAACGCCTGCTGGCGCTCAGCCATCGCGGCGAACGAAGTTGCCTGCGAGGCTTCAGACACGCACTGGATCAGACCGGTATCCTGCAGTGGAAAAAATCCCTTCGGAATGATGATGTACAGGATCACCGTGAGCACGACGGTCAGCGTGGCGACCAGCAAGGTCAGTAGCTGGCGATCGAGTACCCAGTTCAACATCTTGCCGTAGCGCTGGATTACCGACTCGAACCACGCCGCCGATTGGCGCGCAATCGCGCTCTGTTCGGACTCGGGTTTGTGCCTGAGCAACTTCGCGCACAACATCGGCACGAGGGTTAGCGACACCACTGCGGAAATCAGAATCGTGACGGCGAGCGTGACCGCGAATTCGCGGAACAGTCGCCCGACCACATCACCCATGAACAGCAGCGGGATCAACACCGCGATCAGCGAAATCGTCAACGACACAATCGTGAAACCGATCTGCTCGGAGCCTTTCAGCGCGGCTTCCATCGGCGAATCGCCGGCCTCGATGTAACGCGCGATGTTCTCGATCATCACGATCGCGTCGTCGACCACAAAACCCGTGGCGATCGTCAACGCCATCAGCGATAAATTGTTCAGACTGAAGCCGGCCAGGTACATCACGGCGAACGTGCCGACCAGCGATAGCGGCACCGATAAACTCGGGATGATCGTCGCCGGCAGGTTGCGCAGGAACAGGAAAATCACCAGCACGACGAGCACTACCGACAGCAGCAGTTCGAGTTGCACGTCGTGTACCGAGGCGCGGATCGTGGTGGTGCGATCGGTCAGCACCACGACATCGATTGCGGGTGGTAGCGTGCTTTTCAGGTTGGGCAGCATCGCCTTGATCTGGTCGACCACAGCGATCACGTTGGCGCCGGGTTGGCGCTGGATGTTGAGGATCAGCGCCGGCGTGGAATTCATCCACGCGCCGAGCTTGCTGTTCTCGGCGCCATCGATGATGTCGGCGACATCGGTCAGGTACACCGGCGCGCCGTTGCGATACGCGATGATGAGTTTTCGATACGCGTCGGTGCTTTGCAACTGGTCGTTGGCGTTGATCGTGTAGGACCGCGTCGCGCCGTCGATACTGCCTTTCGCGGTGTTGACGTTGGCGTTGCTGACGGTGCTGCGCAAGTCGTCGAGGTTCAGGCCATACGCGGCGAGCGCGGCCGGATTCGCCTGGATGCGCACCGCCGGTCGTTGCCCGCCGCTGATGCTGACGAGGCCGACGCCGGGCAGCTGCGAAATCTTCTGTGCGAGGCGCGTGTCGGCGAGATCCTGCACCTGCGTCAGCGGCAACGTTTTCGACGTGAGGCCGAGCGTCAGGATCGGCGCATCGGCCGGATTCACTTTCGCATACACCGGTGGTGCCGGCAGATCCGCGGGCAACAGATTGCCGGCAGCATTGATCGCGGCCTGGACTTCCTGCTCGGCGATATCCAGATTGAGATCGAGATTGAATTGCAGTGTGAGTACCGATGCGCCCGCCGAACTGGTCGAGGACATCTGGTTCAATCCGGGCATCTGGCCGAATTGGCGCTCGAGCGGCGCGGTGATCGATGACGTCATCACATCTGGGCTCGCGCCCGGATAAAACGTCTGCACCTGGATCGTCGGGTAGTCGACTTCGGGTAATGCCGACAACGGCAAATAGTGATACGCGACCATGCCGACGAGCAGGATCGCCGCCATCAACAGCGACGTCGCGACCGGTCGCAGGATATACGGGCGGGATGGATTCATGAGGTGCTTGACTCAGCCGATGCCGTGACTGCGTGGACTCATGTTCCGCTTCCGCCAGGTGCTGTTCCGGCCGGGGGATTGGCACCGGAAGGATTTGCTGCGGGTGTGTTACCGGTCGGCGGATTGCCGGGCGGCGTGCTGCCGCCGAGTGTATTCGCGGGTGCCGCAGGTGAATTTGCCGGCGCCGCGGCGGGAGGATTTGTGGTGGGAGCGGTGCCGTTCTGCGGGCGATGGCGACCTTCGCCCGGCTTGCGCGGAATCGTGCCATCGGCAGCCGGTTGCACCGCCGGCGTGGTTGCCGCGGGTTGTTCGTTCGGCAAGGTCACGGTCGCGCCTTCGCGCAATCGATCGGCGCCGTCGGACACCACGGTTTCGCCTTTGGTCAAGCCGGTCAGCACGGCGACCTGTTCGCCTTCGGTCGGTCCGAGCGTGACCACGCGCGCGGTCACGGTGTGATCGTCCTTGAGCACATAAACATACGTGCCTTGTGTGCCGCGCTCGATCGCCGAACTCGGGATCACCAGCGAATCGTGCAGGGTATTGGTGAGCATGCGCACATTGACGAACTGATTCGCGAACAGGCTTTCATCGGTATTGGCGAATTGCGCCTTGAGTTTGACCGTGCCGGTGGTCGCATCGATTTGATTGTCGACACTGGCCAGCACACCATCGGCGAGCTTGTTCGTGAGGCTGCGATCGTAGGCCGTGACCACGAGCTTGTTGCCCGCGTTGAAGGATTTCAGCACGGTCGGAATATTGTCTTCCGGCAAGGTGAAGACGACATTCACCGGCGACAGCTGGGTGATCACGACGATGCCGTTGGTATCGCCGGTCTGCACATAGTTGCCGGGATCAACCTGACGCAAGCCGACGCGACCGGTGATCGGCGCGGTGATGCGCGCATAGATCAGGTTGAGTTTTACGCCATCGATCTGCGCCTGATCGGTTTTCACCGTGCCGATGTATTGCTCGACCAGCGCCTGTTGTGTGGCGAGTTGCTGCTCGGGCGCGGAATCCTGTTTGACGAGCGTCTGATAGCGATCCAGATCGATGCGCGCATTCTTCAGCAGCGCCTGATCGCGGGCGAGCTGGCCTTCGTATTGCGCGAGCTGCGCCTGGTACGGGCGAGGGTCGACTTCGGCGAGCAGGTCGCCCTGCTTGACCAGTTGTCCTTCCCGAAACTGCACACGCAGCAACTGACCGCTGATCTGGGTTCTTACCGTCACCGTGTTGAGCGGCGTGACCGTGCCGAGTGCGGTGAGGAACACATTCATATCGGCGGTTTTGACCACGGCCGTGCCGACTGGCGTGGCTTGCTGGCCCATGCCGGCGCCACCGCCGCGTCGGCCACCACCGCCGCCGCCGCCGGCAGGAGCGCCTGCGCCTGCAGGAGCACCGGGCTGGCCGTTGCTCGGCGTGCTGGTGTGGCGCAGAAATACGAAGTACACGATCACGGCGATCACAACGGCGGCGAGCAACCATAGCCACCAACGGCGCGATGCGGTCTGTTGGCCGCGGCGCGTGGAATCACGATAGCGGTCTTGCGGATGGTTGGGCGGTAATGTCATGGTCGGATACGGGTCTCAAGTGAGAGTCGACGTGCGCGTCGGCAGCATCGATAGCATCGACTGCCCCGGCACGGGTGCACGCAAAACGGTCCGATTCTACAGAACCGGTGCTGCCGTAACGTTGCCGAATTGTAAGTACATGTATCTGCCGCACGTCGGGAGTGGAGCGGGTCGATGCGCCCGTCGAAATATGCAGGTGAGGAGGCAAGTATTGGCGGCCTCGCGTCGCTGGCGAGCCATCTGCAGACCGGTTTGCCACGGCACTTTTTGCAGCCAGTTCAAGATCATCAGGCAGGCAGAGGGAAGTCGCCCGCCGCGCAGGAATAATTGCCGGCAGGTCGACGACAACCAGCGTGCAACGAATTAAATCTCATCAAATTTCTTCGTGAAACGCAGCAATTTTCTTGCATTGCGTAATTCTCGATCTGCCAATAGCTAATGCAACCGCAACTTGCCGGCCTTTTCCAGCAAGGCTTTGATGTTGTCGCGCCACCGCAGCGCCGCCGGCGGCTCGGGCGGCGGGCCTTGATTGGCAACAGCGACCGGTCTGCGCACACTCCGTTCGGTGGCATAACGCATCGCCTCGATCGCAAGCCTGTCCCAGCGCAGAAAATGCACGACCGGAACCAGCACCCACGGGCTGTTGCCGGACGCCTCGCCGTAAGGTGCCCAAAGAGTAGCCCCGGCAAGAATTATTGCGCTGTCGCGTGCGCGCCCGCGTAGCCGGAACGCCATGCCCGGCAGCATGTAAAACAGAAATGGCGTGTTGGCAATCTCGACTGCCGGTTTGTTGTACAGCACGGTTGCCTTGGCTTCATACTGCCGCTGCATGAAGCCGCTGATTGTGTCGTAACGCGTTCGCGCATTAGCCATCGATATTTCCTCAAGCGGCCATAACCACATCCTACACGTCATTTCCCGATTGCAGAATGGATCGTGCAATGCGTGCTTCGCGACCGCTTTTGGCTGGTTGCGCGAGTCAATCTGCCAGCAAATAATGGGTCAAGGTAGCAGCGGCTTCGCCTGTAGAATGTGAATTGGGGATTTGTCGCACGCGTGTGCAACACGCACTGCAAAACACCTGCCAGTTCTACGTGAGCGCCCGAATTTTTCGCGAATGGTTTTGACGGAGTTCGGACGGTCGAGAAGCATCTGGTCCGTTGCTACAACAGGTCGGTCGGCATGGCGGCCGTCGACGGTGATCCTCGTGCTGGATGCAGCGAGATATGCGAGCTTGCCAATACCTGGCGCCGTCTGCGTCGACACATCGACATGCTGATTTACGACATGGTCGGAATTGTTGGCATCACCAAATTCGCGCGCGCATTGTCACAAACGTTGAGCGAGGTACCGAGCGATTACGTTTTACCGGAAACGTATGCATCGACCTTCATGCTTTTGTTCGGCGATGAGTTTGATCAATGCGATGAAATGCGTAACGAGTACAAAAATGGGTACCTACGTCGGCAAGTGGGAGATACCGCTGGCTCCCACAAAAATAATGCACAGTCAGCTAACACCACGCGTTTGATGGTGCGGTCGTTGATTCTTCGTCCAATTTGCTTCTCACAGGACATTCGAGAACAGCGGTCATGACCGCAACGACCGATGTAGCGGATGCCAGCATCGATCGAATCCGCGTCACTGCCGACGTCAAGGACAAAGTCGTGATCGCCGGCGTGATGTGCAAGCCGTTCAAGAATGAGGTCGGTCTGGGCGGGCTGCAACAGGCCGCGTCGCTTTTTATATTTGACCGGTATGAGCAGGTGTCAATTACTCACTACGATATTCGGGAAAAATACGGACATGGCAGATTCAAGGCGCGGCATCTGCACGCGGCCCGGTGTGCCGTTCGAACGACGAGCAGCAGGATTCAGCAGGTCGAATTCAGCATCGGAGATTTCTGCGGCGGGATCGACGCCCGAAAAACAATCGTGTTACGACGACGCTGGCAGCGACCAATCAGCCCAGCACATCGTGCAAAAACGTGCGCGCGAATCGCCAGCCGCGGTCGATCGTACGACGCGTCAACGCGAGCATTTCGGCGAATCGGTCGAGCGTGAATCCAGCAAAATAACGCAACTCGACCACATGAGCGGCGCACGCGGCGGTCTGCTCCAGCGCGATGCAACGCCACGTTCAGCGCCTGGTCTGCGCTGTCGATCGCGACACGCGGGTCGACGCCGGTCAAGGTCACGTGCAACCAACCACCACCGGCGCACTGGCGCGGGCGATCGTGCGCGCGATCATTCAGCAGGTGTCGCATCGCGCGTGCCGCATACGCAAAAAACTGCGCGGGATGTTCAAAGCTGAACTCACGATGGGAGTTGATGCGCAAGTACAGTTCGTGCACCAGCGCGGTGGTGTAGAGCATATTTTTCGGCGCGGCCGCGGGCAATTTGCCGTCGCGTCATGGCTTTGAGGCGCAAGTAAACGTCGTCGAACAGCGTATCGACCGAGGCTGGCGCCAGCGCGTCGTCGCTCGAGATTTGCGAGCTGGGAAAAGTAGGATTTACCGTCTGCTCGCCGTGGCCGACTATACGGACTTTGGCCTTGCGCGCACCTATCATTGCGCCGATTTTATGGCACTCAGCGCGGATGGCGTTTTTGCAGCACCTGCAGCAGCGCATCCAGACCAAGTCCACGTGCGCGCAAAAGTACCAGCAAATGGAATGTCAGATCGGCCGCCTCGCCAAGTAGCGCCTCGTCATCCTGCACCACGGCAGCGAGTGCGGTTTCAACGCCTTCCTCGCCCACTTTCTGCGCGATCCGGCGCACGCCGCTGGCAAAAAGCTTTGTCGTATAACTGTCAGGCGGGCGCTCGATCTCGCGCTGCGCGACCAGGGCATCGAGCTCGGCGAGAAAACTCAAACGCGGCGTCGCGGCATCACCGAAACAACTTGCCGTGCCGGTATGGCAGGTCGGGCCTTGCGGCAGCGCGTGCAGCAACAGCGTGTCATCGTCGCAATCGATCTGCGCGGATTGCAGCAGCAGGAAATGTCCCGAACTTTCGCCCTTGGTCCACAAGCGCTGTTTGCTGCGACTATAAAAAGTCACTTTTCCACTTTGCAGCGTTTGTCGCAGCGCTGTCCGATTCATGTAACCGAGCATCAGTACGCTGGCGTTTTGCGCGTGTTGTACGATGACCGGCAGCAGGCCACCGCCCTTGTTCCAGGCGAGCTTGTCGATGGCATCGCTGCCGAGGAATCTGTGGTTGTCGATCGCATCATTCATGGGCGCACCGCGATGCCGGCATCGGCAAGAAATTTTTTCAGCGTGGTGATCGGAATCGCGCCGGAATGGAACACGCTCGCCGCCAGCGCTCCGTCAACATCGGCATCGTTGAACACATCACGAAAATGCTCGACCACGCCCGCGCCACCCGAGGCGATCAGCGGCACGTGACACAGGGCGCGCACGGCCTGCAATTGCACCAGATCGTAACCTTCACGTACACCGTCAGCGCCCATGCAATTGAGCACGATTTCGCCGGCGCCGCGCTGTTGTACTTCGATCACCCAGTCCAGTGTGCGCCGCGCGAGCTCACGCATTTTTTCCGGATCGCCGGTGTATTGATTGATCCGATATTCGCCGGCGCCCCGTCGACTGTCGATGCCGACTACGACACATTGCACGCCAAACGCATCGGCCAGTTCGTTGATCAGATCGGGGCGTTCCAGCGCCGGTGAATTTACCGAAATCTTGTCCGCGCCGGCGTGCAGGATTTCGCGCGCATCGGCGACATTGCGAATACCGCCGGCAACGCAAAACGGAACATCGATCACCCGCGCCACACGCTCAACCCAGGCACGATCAACCCGCCGGTTTTCCGGGCTCGCGGTGATGTCGTAGAACACCAGTTCATCGGCGCCTTCGTCGCGATAACGCAACGCGAGATCGACGATTTCGCCCATCACCACATGATCGCGAAAACGCACGCCCTTGACGACTTTGCCATCGCGCACATCGAGGCACGGGATGATGCGCCGGGTCAGCATGTCAGCGCCTCGCGCAAATCCAGTTTGCCTTCGAGCAGGCTACGACCGAGGATCGCAGCGCTCACGCCACTCGCGCGCAAATGTTGCACATCGGCCAAGTCGCGCACGCCGCCGGAGGCTTGCACCGCAAGGCTCGGCGCGATGTTTTGCAGGTGCCGGTACAGTTCGAGATTCGGCCCCGACAACATGCCGTCGCGTGCGATATCCGTGCACAGCAAATGCCGCGCGCCGTTCGCCGCATACAGCGGTGCGAGTTCATCGAGCGTAGCGCTGGCGTTTTCGGTCCAGCCCGAAACGGGTAGTTCCCAGCGGCCATTGGTCTCGCGCGTATCGAGCGCGACGCAGATTTTTTCGGCGCCAAAAAACGCGACCCATTCGAGTACACGCTGCGGCTCGCGCACCGCCACACTGCCGAGCACGACACGCGCGACACCGTGATCGAACAAACGTTGGACATCGTCGATCGCGCGCACGCCACCGCCGGCCTGTACCTGAAGTTTCCCGGTGGCGGCAATGGCGGCAATCACCGCGAGGTTTTCGAAACTGCCGCCGCGCGCGCCGTCGAGATCGACCATATGCAGCCAGTGTGCACCGGCCTGCGCGTAATTTTCGGCAAGCGCGAGCGGCGTGACGTCGTAGTTGGTTTCGCGCGCGTAATCGCCCTGGCGCAAGCGCACGACACCGCCGCCGCGCAGGTCGATGGCGGGAATTACGGTCATGGTTTCACTGGGTGGGAATTCGCTCGACATCAGCTTGTGCATATCAATTCAATCGCAAGAAATTCTGCAGCAGCAACGCACCGACCCGACTCGATCGTTCGGGATGAAACTGCATGCCGTAAAAATTGTTGTTCTGCACGATCGCGGAAAATTCGCCGGCGTAATCGCAACTGGCCAGCGTGTAGTCACCAAGCGGCGCGGCGTAACTATGCACAAAATACGCGTAGTCGTTTTTGTGCAGGCCGTGCAGCAGCGAATTTTCGGCGCGTGCCTGCAGACGATTCCAGCCCATATGCGGCACACGCAGCGCAGTCGACGTCGCAAAATGTCGCACGCGCCCGGGCAGCAAGCCGAGGCATTCGGTATCGCTTTCCTCCGAACTCTCGAACAGGAGTTGCATGCCGAGGCAGACACCGAGCACTGGCTGTTGCAATGCGCGCAACGTATCGATCAGATCGAGTTTGTGTAGTTGCTGCATCGCCGGACGCGCGGCGCCGACGCCGGGCAGGATCACATGGGTCGCGGCACGGATACGGGCGGCATCGGCGCTGAGTTCGGCGAGCACACCGAGCCGCTCCAGTGCATATCGTACCGAGCCGATATTGGTGCCGCCGCTATCGACCAGCACGACATCTTTTTTCGCCGATTCGCGATGTGCTGCACCGCGATTCACAGCGTTCCCTTGGTCGAAGGCAAGGCATCGCCGTCGCGTTTTATCGCCTGGCGCAAACACCGCGCGGTCGCCTTGAAACAGGCTTCGATCATGTGATGCGCATTTTCGCCGCGCACCGATAGATGCAGGTTCGCGCCGAGGGTTTCGCACAACGAGCGGAAAAAATGCGGCACGAGTTCGCTCGGCAGGCCGCCGACCTGCTCGCGCGGAAATACGCCCTCAAAGACAAAATACGGGCGCCCGGAAAGATCCAGCGCCGCAGTCGCGAGCGTTTCATCCATCGGCGCGGTGAAGCCGTAACGACCGATGCCGCGTTTGTCACCGAGCGCCTGGCGCAGGGCCTGGCCGAGTGCGAGCGCGGAATCCTCGATTGTGTGATGTTCGTCGATATGCAGATCGCCATCGCAGCTCAGGCTCAAGGCAAACCCGCCGTGCTTGCCGATTTGTTCGAGCATGTGGTCGAAAAATCCGAGTCCGGTTGTTGCGATCGGATCGCCTTCGCGATCGAGATCGACCGACACGCGAATGCGCGTTTCCTTGGTGACGCGCTCGACCTCGGCGCGGCGCGGACGGTTGACCAACTCGTGCGCGATCTGCGCCCATGTGGATGCGTTCGGCCCAAGCAGAAATCCGCGGATGCCGAGATTGTGCGCGAACTGCAAATCGGTTTCACGATCGCCGACCATCGCCGATGCCGCGCTGTCCATGTCGCCCTGATGTAGGTAATGCAACGCCAGACCGATGCCAGGTTTGCGGGTAGGCAGATTCTCGTGGGCAAAACTTCGATCGATCAGTGTCTCGCGAAAACGAATGCCCTGCGACTCGAAAATCTGCAGCATCAACGCATGCGCCGGCACGAAGTCGGTCTCAGGAAAACTCGCCGTGCCGAGGCCGTCCTGATTGGTCACCATGACAAATTCGTAGCCCACGCGTTGTAGCGCGAGCAGCGCCGGAATCACGTCTGCGACGAGTCGAACCTTGCTGATGTGATCGACCTGAAAATCTTCCGGCTCCTCGATCAAGGTGCCGTCGCGATCAATAAATAGAATCTTGCGTGCGCCCATCAGGCCACCTCCGTCAATGCGCTCAGCGCTGCCAGCACACGCTGATTTTCCAGCGACCGGCCGATGCTGATGCGCAGGCAATCAGCCAGCCCCGGATAATGCGAGACGTTGCGCAAAACGATGCCCTGTGCGAGCAGCGTGCGATACGCATGTTGTGCATCGGCAAATTGCAGACACAGGAAATTTGCCGCGGACGGCCACACTTTCTTTACCGCTGGCAGCTCGGCAAACGCCACGAACAAGCGATCGCGCTCGGCGCACAACAAGCCCACGCGCTGATGCACTTCGCTGATCGCCTCGCTACTCAATACTTTCAGCGCGGCATTTACGCTTACCGCGGGTAGCGGATATGGCGCCATGATCCGGCGCAACAAATCGATCACTTCGGGTGCCGCCAGCGCGACACCGATGCGTGCGCCGGCGAGCGCAAACGCCTTCGACAAGGTGCGCAACACGACCAGGTTGTCGTGTCGTGCAAGCAACGTTGCAGCGCTCGGTTCGTTGGAGAATTCGCCATATGCTTCGTCCACCACGAGCACGGCACGATCCTGCAGCGCGGTCGCGATACGTTCGATTTCGCTCAAGCCAACGACGCCACCGGTCGGATTGTTCGGCGTGCACACATACACCAGCCGTGTCGTCGTCGTGACGGCCTTGAGCAGCGCATCGATATCTAGCGAAAAATCTTGCTCGGCGCGCAACAGTACTTCACGCACTGACGCATTCTGGATGCGCGCACACACCGCGTACATGCCGAAGGTCGGCGACGAAATCACGATGCCGTCCTTGCCGGCGCGACAGAACGCACGCGTGAGCAGATCGATGAATTCGTCGCTACCACGACCGACCAGAGTCTGCGCCGCTGTCACGCCATAAATCGCGGCGAGTTTTTCGACCAGCTCGGTCGGCTGCGGGTCGGGATAACGATTCAGATGCTGGCCATCGTCGCCGTGCGGCGGCCACGGATTTTCATTCGCATTGAGTAGTACCTTGCCGCCGTTCGCTTCCATGCGTGCCGAGCTGTATGGCGCAAGATTGCGAATTTCCGCACGTGCGAGATTGAGCACACTCATGCGGTTTGCTCCAGCGCTTGCAGCCGCACAGTGACTGCGCGTTCGTGTCCGTTCAAGCCTTCGCAACGCGCGAGTGTGGCGGCATCAGGTCCGATCGCACGCAAGCCCGCGGGGCTCAATTCCTGCACGGTAATCTGTTTTTGGAAACTCGCGACCGACACACCGCTCCAGGCGCGCGCATGACCGTACGTCGGCAAAACATGATTCGTGCCGCTGCAATAATCGCCAACGCTTTCCGGCGACCATGCGCCGAGAAAAATCGAACCGGCGCTGCTAATTTCGGCGAGCCAGCGGCGCGGTTCGCGCACATTCAAGATCAAATGCTCGGGTGCATAACTATTGCTTATCGCACACGCCTGCGCGAGATCCTCGACCAGAATCAGGCGGCAGTATTGCAGCGCGGCGGTGGCGATCTCCGCACGCGGCAGCAACGCGCATTGACGGTCGAGCGCCGCGGCCACCGCATCGAGCACGGCACGCGATGGTGTCAACAGCAGTACCTGCGAATCCGGTCCGTGCTCGGCTTGTGCAAGCAGATCGGCGGCAACAAATTCGGCATTCGCGCTGTCGTCGGCAATCACCAAAACTTCGGACGGACCCGCCGGCATGTCGATCGCGGCACCGCATGGATCCTGCGCGACCTCGAGTTTGGCCTGCGTGACATAGGCATTGCCAGGGCCGAAAATCTTGTCGCATTTCGGAATGCTTTCGCTGCCGAACGCCATCGCCGCAATCGCCTGCGCGCCACCGATTTTGTAGACGCGTTCGATACCGCAGCGAGCCGCCGCGACCAGCACCACCGGATCGCAACCGCCATCGCGCGTCGGCGGCGTGCACAAGATTACCTGCGGACACACCGCGAGCCGCGCCGGCACGCCGAGCATGATCGCCGTGGATGGCAACGGCGCACTGCCGGCCGGCACGTACAGGCCGACGTTTTCGATCGGTCGCTGCACACGTTCGCAGACCACACCGGGCGCGGTTTCGACACGAACATCAGCGAGCATCGCCACGCGATGGAAGTGTTCGATGCGTTTGATCGCAGCATCCAGCGCTTTTTTTATTTCGTCCGGGACGATACGTTCGGCAGCGGCGAATTCCTCGGCGCTGACGGCGAAATCCGCGACCTCAATACCGTCGAAACGTCGCGTCAACGCGCGCAAGGTGCTGTCACCATCGGCACGAACCTGCGCGATGATACGGCGCACGGCATCGCGGATTGCTTCGTTGTTGCTCAATGCCGGGCGCGCCAGCAAAACGACGCGCTGTGCTTCATTGAGCACGCTCCATTCCGAAATACTTACACCAGCCCTCTTGGCGTTTACGGCGGCGTTATCGGTGTTAATGCCAGCTTTATCGGTGCTCATGCGAGCATTTTCTCCACCGGCAACACCAGCAACGCGCTCGCGCCAGCGCGCTTCAGATCTTCGAGATGTTGCCAGGTGATCGCGCCATAACACACCGCCTGCAATGCCACTTCGTCGTTGTCACCTTCCAGCGGCAGCACGGTCGGGCGTTGCCCGCCGGGCAGCAGGCGCGCGATATTTTCCACGGCGCTGCGCGGTGCATGCAGCATTACCAACTTGCTTTCGCGCACCTGCAAAACGCCGTCAAGACGGCGCAGCAGCAGTTCCAACAGTTCGCCACGCTCATCATCCGGCGTGACCGATGCGCCAGCCAGCACGGCTTCGCTTTCGAGCAGGATCGCCGCCTCTTTCAGTTGATTCGCCACGAGCGTCGCACCGCTGGATACGAGATCGCAGATCGCATCGGCCGTGCCGAGGCGGGGCGCGATTTCAACCGAACCCGACAATACGACAGTGCGTGCATCGACCTGATTTTCGCGCAACCAGTCGCCGAGCAAACTAGGATAACTCGTGGCGATGCGCAGCCCCGCCAGCTGCGCGATACCTTCGTATTCGAGCTCCTGCGGAATCGCGATCGACAATCGACAACGACCAAAACCCAGTGCACGCAATTCGCCGAACAGCGGCGCCTCACCTCGTTTCTGGACGCTCAGTTCCTGTTCGCGCAGCACGTTACGTCCCACCACGCCGAGATCGCAAACGCCTTGCTCGATCAGGCCCGGAATATCGTCATCGCGTACCAGCAGCAGATCGATCGGCAGGCTCTCGCCGAAACAAAACAACTTGTCGCGGCTGCTGCGAAATTTCAGTCCGCACTTGCTCAGCAGATCCTGTGACTGATCGGACAAACGTCCGGATTTCTGGATGGCGATACGCAGCCGGTCACGGTTTTTCATGGAGCGCTCCGAGTCAATGATCGTGAACGCTTTTGCGTTACGGGAATGCCACTATTTTTTTTCGGGGTTGCAGGGGCTTTCTTGCGCGCCCGCAGCATTATCGCCGCGCGCGGTAGCGCCTTGTGTGCGACCGCGGCCAGATAACCGCCGTTGCCTTGTTGCAGGAATCGCGCGACGCGCCCGATCGTGGTGACGCTGACCGCGGTGCGGTCGTGGATCTCACGATACGCCACGCCTTGCAGGATGTAGGGCACGACACGCCAGCGGTCGGTCAATGCTTCCAGCTCGGCTGGCGTGCACAGGTCACGCAAAAAAGCGCGCATCTCGGTCAGCGAATCCAGCGTCAGCAAGGCACGGCACAGATTGTCTTCGGGCGTTGTGCCGGTGCTTTCGGGCTCGATAAAGCGGCGCTTCATAATGTACTAATGCGTTATTACAATAACCCAAGAATAACAGCGTTGGCTGGCGACTGTAAAGGCGTGCCTTGTTGGCGAATTTTTGCTTCGGCAGACAAGGCGAAAGCAAAAATGCCTGTTGCGAAAGATCTGGGAAATGCCGAGCGCTGCGAGACTCGACAGGCAGTTTTCTCCGGGCAATGCGAACCCGCCGCGAGCCAGCAACTTATGCCGCTTTGAGCAAGCATGCGGCGCGGGTTGCAAATCCTCCATCACCCTATACTCTGCGCGATGGTCATGCGTGTCTTTGGGGTTAATTGAATGTCTTGTCGCATCTTGGTCGCCGCTGCCATCGCACTTGGCCTGCATATACTCAACGTTGCCGCCGCAGCATCCAGCATCGATTCGCCTGCCGCATGGATCGTGCGTGCGCATTACAACGACGTGGCCGTACTGAAGCAGATTGCGCCGTATTTCACGCATATGCGTATCGATCGCACGTTGCAGATCGTCAGTGTCGAAACCGATGAATTCGGCGCACGAGAAATGCAGGATGCCGGGCTGCGGGTCGAGATCGACATGGCCGCCACCGCGCGTATGAACACACGTGATCGTACGCTGGCCGGGCTAGAACCCGACAGCATTCCGAGTTACGCGTGCTACCAGACCGTCGAGGAAACGCAGCAATCCCAGGATGCGTTTGTTTCGAGCTATCCGACCCTGGCGAGCGTGGTCGACATCGGCCCGAGCTGGGCGCGATCGCAGAATGCGGTAACCGGTTATCGCCTGCGTGTATTGAAGATCACTAATCAGGCCACCGACAGCACAGCCAGCAAACCAAAGTTTTTCTATATGACCGGCTTGCATGCGCGCGAGTATGCGCCGGTCGGTGTGAACATGGGTTTCGCGCATTGGCTGCTCGATAGTTACGGCATCGATCCGGACGCAACCTGGCTAGTCGATCACAATGAATTCCATTTGTTGATGGTGGCGAATCCGGACGGACGAAAAATAGCGGAAACCGGCAAATACCAGCGCAAGAATACCGACACGGTTTATGGCACCTGCACCGGAACGCAGAGCGAGTCGCGCCAACTCGGCGTCGATCTCAATCGCAATTTTCCGTTTCACTGGAACACCACTGCCGGACAAGGCTCCAGCGGCACATCCTGCAATGAAACCTATCGCGGCCCGATCCCGAACTCCGAAGCGGAAACACAGGGTATCGTCAGTTATATCGGCTCGATTTTCCCGTCGCATCCGCCGGTGATTACGCCAAGCCTGGCCGTGCCGGATAATTATTCCGGCATGTTTCTCGACATGCACAGCAATGCGGCCTTGGTATTGTGGCCATGGGGCGATGTCACCACGGCTTCGCCGAATAATGCGGCATTTGTTGCGTTTGGTCGGCGCCTCGCCTATTTCAATAGCTACAGCCCGGAGCAATCCGATTCACTGTATCCGACCGATGGTGCGAGCGACGACAATGCGTACGGTACGCTTGGCGTGCCGGCATTTACAATCGAGCTCGACGGCACGGATTTTTTCGAGGATTGCACGAGCTTCCAGAACACCACGCTACCTGCGAACCTCGCCGCGTTGCGTTACGCGTCGCGCGCGTTGTTCGCACCGTACAAATTGCCGCAGGGGCCGGATGCATTGAATGTGCATGTGAGCTTGCCACGCATCGTTATCGGCACGCCGGTGACGCTGACTGCAACCATCGACGATACACGCTACAACCAGAGCAATGGCTCGCAGGCGACATATGCGATCAGCGCTGCCACCGTGACTGTGGATGCACTGCCGTGGGAAGCCGCAGCAGCACCGATTTCAATGAACGCCAGCGACGGCGGTTTCAACAGCACCAGCGAAGCCGTGAACATGATCCTCGACAGCAGCCAGTGGACGCCCGGCAAACACTTGCTGTACGTGCAAGGCAGCAATACATCAAGCGCCAGTGGACCACCCGCTGCCGCTTTTTTGCAGGTCGTTAGCCCCAGCGACAGCATTTTCTACGACGGGTTTCAGTAGCTGCTGAGGCGGCGATGTATCCAGATTCCCGCATCCAAAGCGCGCCTCCTTATCGGTTTTTGCTGTTATATTTGGATTGATATATCCATTACTGACTCAGGGAGCAATCATGTCATTACGGAGAATATGCAACAAAGGCGCGCTGAATCGAATGCAACAGCGATCAGCAATCTTCTTCGCCGCACTGACGATGAGTTTGTTCTCGTCGGCGCACGCAGATACCACAACGCTCGCTGCCAACGGTACAAGCAAGGTGTCAAGCAACAATCCGGTGACGATGCTTTTTCCGATCACACGCAGTGGTTACACCGGCTACGATGTCGTGCTGAGCTATCACACCGTCAACGGCTCGGGCACGAGTCCGCTGGATTACCTCGGCACTGCCGACAAGATCGTCATTCCGGCAGGTTCGGCGAGTGCCGAGATTCCCGTATCCATCCCCGCCTATCCCTATAACGGTCCTGATCGAACTTTCCAGCTACAGCTGGATGCCGCTACAGGTGTTGGCCCGGCATTGAGCTTTGCTGATCCGCAGGCATTTTTTGCCGGAAATCATCCGTATTTCAGCACGATCGCGGATATCAACGGCGACGGTAAACCCGATCTGATTGTAACAGCCGGACCCAGCACTGTTTCGGTGCTGCTCAATACAACCCTACCTGGCTCTGGCATGCCGAGCTTCGCAGCCGCCGTGTCGTTCCCGGTAGGATTAGGTCTTGAGTCGGTCACGGCGGCAGATATCAACGGCGACGGCAAACCAGACCTCGTTGTGTCGAACCTTTATGATCAAACCATTTCGGTGCTACTCAACACAACGCCGCCCGGCGCGATGACGCCGAGTTTCAGCGCACAGCAATTAGTGAGCGTAGGATTTCAGGTGTTTTCGGTGATCGCCGCTGACATCAACGGTGATGGCAAGCCCGACTTGGTCGTGCAAGATTACTTCGGTAATAGCGGGATTTCGGTTCTGCTAAATACCACTGCGCCAGGCGCCATGATTTCGAGCTTTGCGGCGCAACAGTCGTTTGCGGTCGGATCGCATCCCAATTCCGTGACTGCCGCCGATCTGAACGGGGATGGGAAGGTCGACCTGATCGCGGCAAACACCGGTGATGGCACGATTTCGGTACTGCTGAACACAACTGTGCCCGGTGTTGGTGTTGCCAGTTTTGCCGCACAACAGGCTTTCATTGCAGAGAACCCGATGATGACTGCAGTTGCCGATATCAATGGCGATGGGAAACCGGATCTGATCGTGGGCGGGAGTAGTGCGGTAACGCTTTTGATGAGCTCAACAGCGCCGGGTGCCATGACGATGAGTTACAACGATCCACAATATATCGCTGCGGGACCCGCTCCAGAGTTCCTTGTCGCGGCCGACGCCAATGGCGACGGCAAACCGGATTTGCTTGTTGCCGACTATGACAACGCGGTTTCAGTGCTACGCAATATCACTGAACCTGGCGCCAGCATGGCGGCTTTTTCAGCGCCAATAACGATCGGCATAACACCACTTTCTCAGTCCATCAGTGCCACCGATCTGAACGGCGATGGAAAGCCGGATCTACTCCTCAGTGGAGCAAGTCCCAATAACGTTGATGACAGCAACAGCGTTTTGGTGCTCTTAAATACCACTGCGCCGGATACGAGCACGTCCAGCTTTGCCTCACCAGCGCCCTTCGCGGTCGACATGAACTCCTACTCCACGACGACTGCGGATATCAACGGCGACGGCAAACCTGATTTGATCGTGGCAAATACCCTCGGCACGGTTTCTGTACTGCTCAATACCACAGTGGCCGGCGCTGTCACACCGAGCTTTAGCCCGGAGCAACGTTTCGCCACAGCATTTGGCACCGGGGCAATTCCCTATTCCGTCTGTAGTGCGGATATCAATGGCGATGGCAGACCGGACATCATCGTCGTCAACACCTCATCGCCCAATGGCAGTGTTTCGGTATTGCTCAATACCACGCTACCGGGCGCAACCACGCCAAGTTTTGCTGCGCAACAGGCGTTCGCTACAGGATCATCTCCTTATTGGGTCAGCGCCATTGATGTGAACGGTGATGGCAAGGCCGATTTGATTGTTGCGAACGGCGGCAGCAACACAGTCTCGGTGTTGCTCAACACGACCGCGCCGGGCGCCAGCACGCCCAGCTTCGCTACGCAGCAAACTTTCGCCACGGGGACGAATCCGGTGTACGCCACGGCTGCAGACATCAATGGCGACGGCAAACCCGACCTGATCGTGACCAACGTATCCGCAAATACGGTGTCGGTGTTACTTAATACCACGGCGCCGGGTGCCATTACGCCAAGCTTTGCGCCACAGCAAAGCTTCGGTACGGGATCAGGGCCAGTATCTGCGGCGGTAGTGGACCTCAATGGCGATGGCAAACCGGATCTGATAGTCGCAAACGGCATGGACGTTACCGTTTCGGTATTACTCAACACTACGGCAGCGGGCGCGGCAACACCGAGTTTCGCTTCCCAACAAAGCTTCACCGCGGGTGGACATCCGAACTCTGTCGTTGTCACTGATATCAACGGCGACGGCAGGCCAGACCTTATCACCGCGAACGAAGGCAACACGGCATCGTTATTGCTGAATGTGACGACTCCCGGCAGCACCAGCCCCAACTTCATCGCCGCAACCAATTTCGCAGCCTCGACCAATTATCTTGCAGCTCAATCTATCGCTATTGCCGATATCAATGGTGATGGAAAACCGGACTTGGTTCTCGCAGGCTTCTTCACTGGCTCAGTCTCGGTGTTACTCAACACGCAATACAAAACGGTGCTCGCTTATCCGTTAGCTACCGGCACCATCGTGCACGATTACCTGTTCGCCAACGGCTTCGAATAATTCCTTGCAAATCCTGCACGCTGTTAGCGCCATACACCGGAAGTCGGCGGCGAAGTTGGCGCCGGGAATTTTTCTCGGCGCTGGCTTTTACACGGGCTCATGATCTCGTCGTAACGTAGCGACATAACTTTTGTCCATGCATGGATCAATGATCGGACACCGGTGCCGGTAAAATCTTCTACGACAGCCCCAACGATATCCGCACGGCATCGGTAAATGCGAGTGCAACCGAGCCGCTGAAGTTTCTCGTGTTCTTCGTCAAAGACCTGGGGCGACCGAGCAGCCGCGCCGTGAACATCAAGGAAAAATCATGATCGATCTGTATTACTGGGGCACACCGAACGGACTCAAGATACGACTGTTTCTGGAAGAGGCCGGACTAGAACATCACGTCGTGCCGATCAGCATCGGCAAGGGCGAACAGTTCTCGCCGGAGTTTTTGAAGATCGCGCCGAACAATCGTATTCCGGCGATTGTCGATCGCGCGCCGAGCGGTGGTGGCGAACCGATTTCGTTGTTCGAATCGGGCGCGATCCTGCTCTATCTGGCCGAGAAAATCGGTCGGTTTATTCCGTCGGATATTCGCGGTCGCGCGGACGTGCTGCAGTGGCTTTTCTGGCAGATGGGCGGACTCGGACCGATGGCCGGACAGAACGGACACTTCAACGTCTACGCGCCGGAAAAAGTGCCATACGCGATCGATCGCTACGTAAAAGAAACTGCACGTTTGTACGGAGTGCTGAATCGACGCTTGGCGGATCGCGAGTTCATCGCCGACGAATATTCGATTGCGGATATCGCGTGTTATCCGTGGATCGTGCCGCACGTCGCACACAAGCAGAATCTGGACGATTTCGCCCACCTCAAGCGCTGGTTCGAAACGATTCGTGCGCGCCCCGCTGCCGTGCGCACGTATGCGGAAACTGTGGATGCGTATGCGCCGTCGTCCACGCCGATGTCGGAAGAATCACGCAAGATTTTGTTTGGGCAGACCTCTACGCCGAAGCAAAATTAAGCGTCGCGGAACGAATCTCCAACACTCGCGAAACAGCGAATGGTTCATCATCCCAGCGAAGGCTGGGACCCATGTTGATGGTGCGCATGAAAATCAAAATGGATCCCAACCTTCGCTGGGATGACGATTCTCCAAATACCTTCGTCGCGGTGCCAGTAAGTACCACGCAATTTTCCTGCACATAAAAACGCCGCCTATCGCGTGAAAGCGATGGGCGGCGTTGTCGTGTTGCAGCATACCGAGACATTACGCCCCGGCAGAGTATTACTTGGCGTCTTTCTCTGCGGCCATGATTTTCTCGACCAAACCGGCCGGCACTTCGGAGTAATTCTCGAATTCCATCGTGAAGTTACCGCGACCGCGCGTGGCAGAGCGCAGGAAGTTGATGTAACCGAACATTTCCACGAGCGGCACCGATGCCTGCACGAACGCCTGCAGACCCTTCGGCCCCTGATCGTTGATCTGGCCGCGACGACGGTTGATGTCGCCGATCACGTCGCCGACGAAGTCGGCTTCGGTGACCACTTCGACTTTCATCATCGGCTCGAGCAATTTCGGACGGCTCATCTTGTGCGCTTCGCGGAACGCGGCCTTGCCGGCGATTTCGAACGCAAGTGCGGACGAATCGACGTCATGGTATTTGCCATCGAGCAGACGCGCCTTGAAGTCGACGACTTCGTAACCGGCGATCTCGCCCTTGCGTGACTGCGTCTTGATCGCGAACTCGACCGACGGAATGAATTCGCGCGGAATGCGACCGCCGACGATTTCATCGGAGAACACGATGCCCGAACCCGGCTCACCCGGCTCGAAGACCATCTTCACTTCGGCAAACTGACCCGAACCGCCCGACTGTTTCTTGTGGGTGTAGATGTGCTCGACGCGATTACCGAACGCCTCGCGGAAACTGACCTTCGGCTTGCCCATCACCGCTTCAACACCCAGCTCGGTGCGCATGCGATCGATGGTTACTTCGAGATGCAATTCGCCCATGCCGCGCAACACCGTCTGGCCGGTTTCCTTGTCCACTTCCAGGCGCAACGACGGATCGGCCTTGGCCATTTTGTAAAGCGCGGTGGACATCTTGTCGACGTCGTTGCGACTCTTCGGCTCGACCGAAACGCTGATCACCGGATCGGGGAAGCGCATGCGCTCCAGCAACGCCGGATGCTGCGGATCGGACAGCGAATCGCCGGTCTCGGTATCCTTCATCGAGACGAACGCACAGATGTCGCCGGCGCGCACTTCGTCGATGTCCTTCGTCGCATTCGCCTGAACTTCGACGATGCGGCCGACGCGTTCTTTCTTGCCGCGCGTGACGTTGAGCAGGGTATCGCCTTTCTTGATCACGCCGGAATAAATGCGTGCGAACGTGAGCGTGCCGAACTGGTCGTTGATCACCTTGAACGCGAGCGCACGAGCCGGTGCATCGTCGCGAACTTCCTGCTCGCCGATGATCTTGCCGTCTTCGTCCACCATCGAGATGCCGCCGTTCTCGCCCGGATACGGCAGATAGTCGATGACGCCATCAAGCAGCTGCTGCACGCCTTTGTTGCGATATGACGAACCGCAGAACACCGGCACCAATGCGCCAGTGACCGAGCCCTTGCGGATGCAGGCCTTGAGCATTTCCGGATCGAATTCGCCGGTATTCAGCAGTTTCTCGAATGCATCGTCGTCCAGCGCGAGCGCGGACTCGAGCAGCTCCTGGCGCAACTGTGGCAGGCGATCGATCCAGTCGTTGTCGTGGGTGGCGGTGAACTTCAGGCGCGTGCGCAATTGATCCAGCGGCAGGGTTTCCCATTCGCTGTCCTTGTCGTCAGAGGCCCAGATGTAGCCCACGCCGGCGACGAGATCTGCCATGCCGATGAATTCATCGTGGCTGCCGAGCGGGATCTGGCAGAGCAGGGCGTTCGCACCGAGGCGCTCGCGGATGCCCTTCACGCAATGCGCGAAGTTGGCGCCGATGCGGTCCATCTTGTTGACGTAGCACAGGCGCGGCACGTTGTACTGATCAGCCAGGCGCCAGTTGGTTTCGGTTTGCGGTTCCACACCGGCCACGCCGTCGAACACCACGACCGCGCCATCGAGCACGCGCAGGCTGCGGTTCACTTCGATGGTGAAATCGACGTGTCCCGGGGTATCGATGATATTGACCTGATACCCCTTCCACTCGGTCGACACGGCAGCGCTCTGGATGGTGATCCCGCGCTTGCGCTCCTGCTCCAGATAGTCGGTGGTCGTGCTGCCCTTGCCGTCCTTGGTGTCATGCACATCGACGATCTGGTGCTTGCGACCGGTGTAATACAACACGCGTTCGGTGGTTGTGGTCTTGCCCGCATCGATATGCGCGATGATGCCGATGTTGCGGTAAAGTTTGATCTCTTTTAGCCTAGCCATGGTCTCTCTCTGCTGATAGTGTTCAGTCGGTGTACGGGTGCTCGCCGAGTCTGCCGACTGACGATGAATTTTTAGCAATGCGCGCTACTGACCAGAAGCCGCCGCAAAAACCGTAGCGCGCAAATACCGGCGGTGAGTCGGCGGAACACAGGATCGAGCGCACGCTAGCACGCGAAATCCCGAACCCGGTCGGCTCGCCGGCTGTTAAAACGCAGTAGTTTTTTGAGGCCGCTTCTGGCGCGTGGCTCAGCAGTTTCGTGTGCCCTACGTTGGTCTCAGCCGCACCTTCAGGCGCGATTATAGAGGTCGCGCCGCCATTCTGCTTGAAAAAAGATCATTTCGACGGATTGTCGCTGAAATTCGCCAGCAACCTCGACCGGTCTGGCAGCAACAACGTTGCATGCGCTGGCGCGAAACCCGCCACGTGATCTGGCTTTGATGAGTAACGTTCAGCCGATGCCGTGGCGGGGCCGCGCGATCGTGCGTGGCAAGTTTGCCCGAGGGTCTCGACATTGCACGGGCAAGGGCCTGCCGCGAGGAATTTGCCGAGCGACAGGCAGGCGGCGAAGGGTTACCAGTGCCGTAGAGCGCAGCAAGACGTGACCCTATGGTCCATGTTTCGACGCCCCGCCTGGCAGGCGGGGTTATGTGCGCTGCCAGACAGACGGAAAATGACGTTTGCAATAAGCTTGCTGAGCACTCGGCGCATATCGAGTGGTTTTTATCTCAACGGGATCTGGCACCGGAGCTACTTGGCAACTTGTCTTGTTCCGCACGCTGGGCCAAGCCTCAGCCGCTCAGGAGAATTTTAATGTCCGCCAAGCATCCCGTTATCCCATCCAATCAATTGCTCGCTGCGCTTCCGACCAAGGAGCGTGATCGTTTTATTGCGGACTGTACCCAGGAAACTCTGGTTTTTGGGGCAATTCTGTACGAGCAGGGCGCTCGCATGCGTTACGTTTATTTTCCAACGGATGGCTTCGTTTCCATGCTCACGACCGTCGATCGACACTCCACGCTCGAAGTAGGCATGATCGGCAGCGAAGGCATGTGCGGATATGCTCTTAATCTCGGCGGTAATGTGTCGTCGCTGCGTGCGCTGGTACAAGGCGCCGGAGTGGCGTGGCGCATGAAGACTGCGACATTTCTCCGTCATCTGGAGGAGATGCCGGCGTTGCGCAAGATTTTAGGAAGATATGTGCATGTCATTCTGGGCCAACTTTCGCAAGCCGCTGCGTGCCTGCGTTTTCATGTGGTCGAGAAACGGCTCGCGCGATGGCTACTGATGACCCAGGATCGCGCGCGCACGGATACCTTTAGCGTAACGCAGGAATTTTTGGCCTATATGCTCGGGGTACGTCGCTCAGGCGTCACAACCGCAGCAAGCGTTCTGCAATCGCGCAAACTTATCCAGTACGCGCGCGGCAAAATGACGATTCTCAATCGCAGCCGCCTTGAAGCCGCCGCGTGTGCATGTTATCGATCAGATATCGACACCTATAAGCACGGCATGGCAGCCGGGACGAAAAATTGATCGGTGCGCGCTCGATTTTATTTTAATCGTTCCACCGGGTTCAATTCCACGCCGCTTGCGGTGGGGCAGTTTATTTGCTGTACCATGGCGATTAGATTGCATATTTGAATTCACAGGGGCAAATAATGCGTTCATTGATCCGGCAATGCGTCCTGGCCATGCGCCAACCATCCTCTGTAGTTGCACCGGCGAGTGCGTCACGGTCTGCCTTAACAGGCTGCTGAAAAACCGCTGGTCTTGAGCGCTCGTTGCTTTGGCTGGAATTGATCGATGGCAATCGAGCCGGGATGGAGGTGAATCAGTCCAGTTTCCGCCGCATTTTCGGCGGTGCTGCTGCCTTCATCCGTCCTTTCATGCCGGTTTTCCGCACGGCAGGCGCAACTGTCCCAAGGTTCGCATCCGCACCAGGTTGTAGCCGGTCATCGTCAGCATGAAAACCTGATCCACTTTTGCCGTGCCGCGCACCATCACTTGGCGGATCGGGCCGATGAACTTGGCCCAGCCAAAGCCCTGTTCGATCCGCTTGCGCTTGCGCTGCGAGATGCCATAGCCCGCGGTGGCGGCGATGGCCTCAGGCATGGCCGAGCGACGGTTACTGGTGTTTTGCGCCACGTGGGGAATGACCTTCAGTTCCTGCAACGCCTGCACAAACTCGGCGGCGTCGTAGCCCTTGTCCGCGCCCAGCGTCACCTGCGCATTTTCCGGCGCGGCCTGCACCGCGTCAGCGATCATCGCCTTGGCCGCTTCGCGTTCGGCAAAACCGTCGGCCTGCGTCACCCGCGCATTGGCAATCAATCCGTGCCGGTTGTCGCTGAGCGTGTGGCCGATGTAGCGCAGCTCGCTGGCGGTATTGCCCTTGCGATACAGCCGCGCTTCCGGATCGGT
>JAYVLO010000210.1:0-8406 GCA_043759455.1 Pseudolysobacter sp. | reverse complement strand
GCTCAACGCGATGTCGGACGATTCGCGTGGCTGGCTCAAGGCATACGCGAACGGTGTGAATTTCTGGCTCAGCACGCAGCCGCTGCCGCCCGAATACGGCGCGTTGCAGCTCTCACGTGCCGATCCGTGGACGCCGCTCGATACTGTCATCGTCGGCAAGGCGCTGGCGTTCCAGTTGTCGTTCGATCTAGACATCGATCGCACCATTCAGTTCGGTGCATTCCAGCAGGCTGCGGCTGCCGCGCATGTCGATCCGGTCGCTCTGTTTTTCGGCGATACCAATCGGTTTGCGCCGCCGGACAATCGCGTCACAATTCCGAATTTCGTTCCCGCGGCAAGCACCAGCACGAGCGGTTCCGCCACGACATCGGCGTTGGTGCACAGCTCGCTTGCATCGAGCCTGCCGACGCTTGACGCCGCCACAACAAATACGCCGACGCAACTGGTCGACGACGATACGCTGGCGTTGGCGATCGCCTACCGCGCGAAGATCGCCAACGTCGATTTCATCGCACCGCATCTGAAAGCGCGTGAAGATCGCGCCGGCAGTAATGAGTGGGTCGTGAGCGGCCAATACACCGCCACCGGCAAACCACTGTTGATGAACGATCCGCATCTCAGCCTAGCCTTGCCGCCGGTGTTCAACGAGGTGCATTTGTATTCGAACGACAGCCGTTATGCGCAGCCGCTCAATGTCAGCGGCGTGAGCGTGCCCGGCACGCCGGGCGTTATCCAGGGTTGCAACCAGAAAGTCTGCTGGGGCACCACTACTAATGGGCTGGATGTCACCGATACTTTCAAGGAAACCTTCCATCTCAACAGTTACGGCCTGCCGTACGCGACCATGCATAACGGCGTGGAAGAACCGGTGCAGTGGGAGTTCCAGAGTTATTTCGTCAACCAGATGAAGGCCGGCACGGTCGATAATCTCGTGCGCGATAATTCGATCGGTTACCTCAACGGCGCCGTGACCGTGATCATTCCGCGCCGTAACAACGGGCCGATGGTGCAGTTGTCCGGCAACGTCGGTCTGTCGGTGCAATACACTGGCTGGGGCCCGACGTTCGAACTGGAATCATTCCGCCGCATGAACCGCGCGCAGAACCTCGCCGACTTCAAGACCGCGCTGAGTTATTTTGATGTCGGATCGCAGAACTTTGCGTACAGCGATACCGACGGTCACATTGCGTATTTCACGAGTGCCGAAGCGCCGGTTCGTGACGATCTGCAGAACGGCAACGCTCCTGGCGGCGGCATTCCGCCGTGGTTGATTCGCGACGGCTCGGGTGCGCTGCATCACGACTGGCTGCCGGTACAACATCCGCAGCCGAATCAGGCACTGCCGTATGAAATCCTGCCCGCCAGCGAAATGCCGTTTGTGATCGATCCGGCGCAGGGTTACATCGCAAATGCCAACAACGATCCGATCGGCATCACGCTCGGCAACAACCCGTTGGCCAAACAACGGCCGGGCGGCGGCATCTATTATCTGAACTTCAATTTCGATGCCTATCGCATGGGCCAGATCGATCGCAAGCTCAGCGAATTCATCGCCGATGGTCACAAGATCACGATGCAGGACATGCAGCAACTGCAGGGCAACACGGAATTGCTCGATGCCGAGCTGGTATTGCCGCACTTGTTGGCCGCTTACAGCAATGCGAGTGCCAGCGGTGCGTGGCCGCAACTCGCCGCGCTCGCCGCCGATCCGCAGGTGACCGAAGCGATCTCGCGCCTGACCGCGTGGGATTTCTCCACACCAACCGGTTTGCCGCAAGGCTACGATGCAGGCAACTCGCCGTTGTTGCCGGCGCATCCGACCCAGCAGCAGCTCGACGCCAGTGTCGCCGCGAGCATCTTCGGCATCTGGCGCAGCATGGCGGTGCAGAACAGCATCGATGCGACCTTGACCAAACTCGGACTCGCTAGTTATCTGCCGGATGGATCGGATGCATATGTCGCATTCAAGTTCCAGCTCGATGCGTTCGATGCAACGGGCGGCAAGGGCGCTGCGGGTGTTGGTTTCTTCAACGTCACTGGTGCACCGACACCGCAGGCCGGGCGTGATTACGTTCTGCTCAAGAGTCTGCAGCAGGGCCTCGCACGTTTCGCCAGTGCGGATTTTGCTGCGGCGTTCGGCGGTTCGACGCACCAGGCCGATTACCATTGGGGCGCGTTGCATCGCATCGTGTTCTCGCATCCGCTGGGCGCGCCGTTCAGTGTTCCTAGCGCGGGCAATCCGTACGGCTTCAGCGATCTCGGCGCGAAGCTGCCGGGTGTCGCGCGTGATGGCAGCTGGCAGACAATCAACGTCGGCAGCCATGACATCCGTGCCAACAGCCTGAACGGTTTCATGTTCGGCGGTGGCCCGGCGCGGCGTTTTGTCGGTGAGATGGCAACGCCAATCAATGCCGTCGAAGTCATTCCGGGTGGCCCGAGCGACGTGATCGGTTCGCCGTATTACGTCAGTCAGTTAAGCCGTTGGCTGACCGTGAACTATCACGCCATGCCGATCGATTCGATCACCGCGGCAACCGGCGCACCGACCGTTATCAGCTTTGTGCCGCATCCGTAACTACTCCGCAACGTCGCGCTGAGACGCGACGTTCTGGCGGGTGTTTCGACCACAGCGATCAATCCGTGACCCGGATTGATCACTGTTTCTTTTTGCGGTTTTGTTGGCGCCGCTGCGGGCGACTCGGTAAAGTCGAAGGCTTCAACTCGGCTCGGCTCCTCACATGCCTTCAGCAATTATTCCGCGCGGATTCGATCTCGCCATCGCCCGCGCGCATCTCGAAAAATGCGATCGGAAATTCGCCAAGTGGATCGCGCGTATCGGCGATATCGAACAGGATTATTCGCGGCCTTTCCAACCGGTCGATGCGCTCGCCCGCGCCATCCTCTATCAGCAGCTTTCGGGCAAGGCCGCCGCGACGATCGTCGGTAGGGTCGAAGCACATCTGCCGCGCGGACGCCGCTTCAGTGCGGCCGGCATCCACACCGTCACTGACGAGCAATTTCGCGCCGCCGGCGTATCGCGCAACAAATGCGCCGCGTTGCGCGACCTCGCCGAAAAAGCCGATGCCGGCATCGTGCCGACCGCAGCGGGACTTGCGCGCATGAGCGATCTCGACATCATCGAGCATCTCACCCAAGTGCGCGGCATCGGTCGCTGGACCGTCGAAATGATGTTGATGTTTCGCCTCGGGCGGCCGGATATTCTGCCGATCCACGATCTCGGTATTCGCAAGGGCGCCGAGGTCGTGCAAACGCAGGAAAAGTCGTTCAAGCCGCTCGAACTCGGCGCGTTCGGTGAGCGCTGGGCGCCGCATCGCACGCTCGCGAGTTTGTATCTGTGGCGCATCGCCGATCTGGCGCAGAGCGATGCAAAAGCAGCACTTGGCGGCAAGGAAAGCACGAATGCAAAACCAGTGAAACGCTCGCAGGGATAAGCATCGTCATACCGCTGTAATGCAAGTTCGGCGCAATAGCGGCTGCACAGATCGCAGGAACGCCGCCACCACATGCACATCGTCGATACGACTTTGTTTTTCGCCCCGCACAGCGGTGGCGTAAAACGTTATCTGCTGGCCAAACATCGTTTCCTGGCGAGCCAGCCCGATGTGCGTCATAGCTTGCTTGTGCCGGGGCCGCACGATCGCGAAGTCGCCGCTGGCATCACCGAACAACGCAGCCTGCGTATCCCGATGGCAGGTGGTTATCGCATCCCGTTGCGCTTGCGCGCATGGCGGCGCACGTTGTGTTCACTCGCACCGGATGTAATCGAGGTTGGCGATCCGTATCACCTCGCATGGGTCGCATTGCGTGCCGCGGATGAACTCGGTGTACCGGCGGTCGCCTTCGCGCATTCCGATCTCGCGCGGCTTCTAGCCAGCCGTTTCGGTCACGGCATTGGCAGGATTACCGAGGCTTACTTGCGCCGACTATACGCGCGTTTCGATCTGGTCATGGCACCTAGCAGCAGCATCGCCGAACGCTTGCGTGGTATCGGCGTGGAGCGCGTTGTGGTGCAGCCGCTCGGCGTCGATGGCGAGGTCTTTCATCCGTCGCGGCGCGATCCGGAATTGCGTACGCTGCTCGGGTTGCCGCCGCAGACCCGACTGCTGATTTTTGCCGGTCGCATGGCGCGCGAAAAACAAATTCCGCTGCTGCAGCGCGCGGTGCATGAACTCGGTGCGCCTTATCATTTGTTGCTGGTCGGCGGCGAGCGGCTGCAGCATCTTTCTGATCAGGTCACGATGCTGCCATATCAGCAGGACAGCAAACGTCTCGCGCGCGCCTGCTCGCAAGTGCGGATGTGCTCGTGCATGCGGGCGAGCACGAAACCTTCGGCATGATTTTCATCGAGGCGATGGCCTGCGGTATTCCTGTGATCGGCATGCGTTCGGGTGCGGTCGCCGAACTGATCGATGAGGATGTCGGTCGCATCGCCGAACCTGGCGATATCGCATCGCTGAAACGGACGATCGTCGATCTGTTCGAGCAGGGTATGGCTGCGATGGGCGCGGCTGCGCGCCAGCGCGTCGAGCAACGCTACACTTGGGAAAGCGCGTTCGCACAGCAGCTCGAATGTTATGCGCGATTGCATCGTCCGCGCGCCGAGCAGGCATTGCGCCTGGCGCAAGTGAAATGAGTGCGACAAAACATCTGTGCATCGTGTTGCACGACGTTGCGCCCGCGACGTGGCCGGCGTGTCGTAGCCTGCTCGATATGATCGCCGGTCTCGGTGATCCGCCGATCACGTTGCTGGTGGTGCCGGATTTTCATGGCCGCGGTCGCATCGATGCCGCGCCGGATTTTTTCCGTAGCGTGGATGCACTTGCAGCGCGTGGTGCCGAGATCGCCTTGCACGGTTATTTTCATCGCGATGATGCACCGCCGCCGCGCTCACCGGGCGCATGGTTGCGACGACGAATATTGACGGCCGGCGAGGGCGAATTTGCCGCATTGGATCGCGATGCCGCTGCGCGCCGCATTCACGACGGTCAACACATGCTCACGCGCGTCGGCTGGAATATCGCCGGCTTCGTTCTGCCCGCGTGGCTCGCAAGTGGTGGCACGTGCGAGGCGTTGTGCGCGACTGCATTGCGCTACACCAGCACGCACACGGCATTGATCACTTTGCCGGATCGGCGCCGCATCGCCGCGCCGTGTCTGACCGCATCGACACGTTCGGCTTGGCGCCGGGCCAGCAGTCGACTCTATCTGAGCACGATGTCATCGTTGTGGGCGAGATCGCCGTTGTTGCGTATCGGCCTGCATCCCGACGACGCGCTGCATCCCGAGATCATGGCCTGTTGGCGCAAACTGATCGGCACGCTGCTGCGGGATCGCATTGCGCTGACAAAATCCCAGGCCGTTGCATACTACGAATGCGCCGCGCCGGCTCACTGCTGATTGCGCTCGCGCTGATCGCAGCACTGGCCGTGCCGATGCTGCTTGGTGGTCGGGATGCGCTGGCGACGGCGTGGAATTTTCCGTTGCCAAATCTGGCTGCGCTGACTTTGCTCGCAATGTGCAGTTGGCTGAGCAAGGCGGAAAAGCTGCGTACTCTGCTACGCCAGATCGGCGCGCCGCTGATATTTTGGTGCGCCCTGGGTATTTCGCTCGCCACTGATTTTGCGTTCATGGCAACACCCGCAGGTGCTGGTGGTTATCCGGCCAATATCCATTTGCTCAAGCGCGCTGGCGTTTCCACCGCGAGCAGCGCCGCTGTCGTCGTGGCCGATCAATTGCTGGACCTGCTGTTTTTTGCAGCGGCGATTCCGTTGTCGCTGCTGGCCTTGCTCAGCACCGATCTGCCCGCAGGATTGCGCGTGACCGCGATGGCGCTGATCGCGGTGCTGATCGTTGTGAGCATGATCATCGCGCTATTGCGACACCGATTCTCGCGCTGGATTTTTTCCGCTCGGCGCATCTCCGTAGGCAATACGTGGTGGCATCGGCGACAACGCGAACTGCTGTGCTTTCTCGGCAACATGCGATGTCAGGCGCGTGAGCTGGCCGACGCGAATGCGCGCTTCTATTTCAAACTCGCGCTGTACACGTCACTGCAATGGCTGACACGTTATGGCGCACTCTGGATGGTGTTGATGTCACTCGGACATCCGCTGCCGTTCGCGTATGCGCTGCTGCTGCAGGCGCTGGTGTTGCACGCTGCGCAATGGACCGGTGTGCCTTCCGGCGCCGGTGGTGCCGAGATCGGTCTCGCTGCCGCGCTCGCGCCATGGGCGCCCGCAAGCAGCATCGCCACCGCGTTGTTGTTATGGCGTTATGCGACCTTGTATCTCGGTCTGGCTGCGGGCGGAATTGCGTGGCTGATGCTTGTAACTTATCGGCGCCAGCACCAGTGCCAAGGTTCGTAGTTGATGCCGTGCGGATTGCCGCGCGGAAACGAAAGATGAAATCCATACGTCTGCGCGTTCGCCTGCAGCCAGTCGAATGCCAGCGAGTTTTCGAATTCCTGTTCGAGTGCGGCGAATCCCGGCGTGGTGATATCCAGCGCGCGCCCGGAGTGGTGTTCGCTGTAGCCCGGTGCCGCATTTACTTCGAGGATTTCCGCGATCGATAAACCGCGTTCGAGCTTGCGTTGGAAGATGCCGAGTTGATATTCGATGCTACGAAACGCGGAAACAAACTGCAGCGTGATGCCGTCGTCTGCTGCCGCAGCGCACATGCGTTGCCATGCGCGCGCCGCGCGCGGTGCGAGACGTTGCTCGCGACCTTGCGTATCCAGCCCGATGCCGATCAGCGTGGAAGGTTCGCGCACCGGTCGCAGTTTTCTGAGCTTGCCGTAATCGCGCGGCACACCGAGCGCAAATACTTGATGAAAGAATTCGCGCTGAAGTTTTGCGTCAGTCACGAGCTGGCTACTCCAAATTCGCAGACATTTCGCATCACTTCTTCCGTCTGATTTTTTCGTCAATTATCGGCGCTGCTTTGGCGCGCCCGGCTTTGCGCAATGCATCGCGCAACAGGTATTCGATCTGCGCGTTGACACTGCGCAACTCATCGTCGGCCCAGCGTTGTACCGCATCAAGCACATCGGCGCTGATGCGCAGCGGGTAGGCTTTTTTATTGACGCTCATTGCGTTTGCGTGAAGCCGATCAGGGCGAGGATCACGCTGGCGAATTGCCCCAGGCCGTGCGGATCGCTGACACGATCCCAGCCGATGTTTTTGAGCAAACCCAGCGGGCCATGCATGCGCATCAACCGCGCAATGGTGCGCATCAAGGCACCGACAACAAGGCTGATGATGCGTCCCGCACGTTGCTCCGACATGGCTGTGCGCTCGCTCAGCACAAGGTGCCGGTGTTGACGATCGGATGCGTGCAGCGCTCGCCGCACAACTCTATGAGAAGGTTGCTGACCATCGCCGCTTTGCGCTCTCAGAGAATTTTATTTTGCAGCAACGTGATCAGCCGGGCGTCATCGATCAGTACGAGCGAGATCAGACCGGTCAAGGCGGGAATTCCCGACGGGGCGGAATAACGACGTTCGTTCATGGCAACACTCCTTGAGAGTGTGATAATTAGATATCATTGTGATATTTATCGTCAAGGGGCGGAAGGGTCGGTGGAGTTTGCGATAGCGCCATAAAAGAGTCGTCATTCCAGCAAAGGCAGGAATGACGAGCAAAAAAAGCGACGAGCAAAGAAAGTTGTCGCAACTTGCTATGGCGTCGCAGGCGCGGCGACCAGCGGGGTTATCGCGCTGACACGAATCCGCCCAAGACTGCCTAGCCCCGAATAAAACCGCCACGGATCGCCATCGCCCACCGACAACGCGATATGCCCCGCATCGAAGCCGGCCAGCGCCGCATCGAAACTCTGCCAGCGGCCATCAATCCATGCCTGCGCCCACGCGTGAGGCACAAACACGTTGTCCTTGCCGGCGTAGTGATCGGTGTAGGCCATGCCGTCGACCACGCGTGTGGCTATGCCCGATGCGCGTCCCAGCGCGGCCAGCAACACCGCGTGTTCGGTGCAATCGCCTTCGGGATTTTTCGCGACTTCGAGCGCCGAGGCATAACCGATGCTGAGATCCTTGTTGCGGATAAAGTGACGCACGAACTCCTGCAGATTGTGCATGCGATCCGCGGGGGTGGTCGCATTGCCGATACCTTGTTTCGCGAGTTTGACGATTTCCGGCGCGGTACTTTGCAGCCAGTCGGTCGGCTGGAAATCCGCCGCGCTGGGTTTATCTTCGCCGCTGCCAGGCATGCCATCCAGCAGCGGCATGATGTTCAATGTTGCGCGGCCGCTGCTCGCATCCATCACTCTTTGTTCGTCGGTCTGCGTGATCGTCAACGGCTCGCTGTTGTCGGTCGCCTGCAGCGTGATCTTGATGCCGTGGGCTAATTCATCGTTGCTCAATGCATGCGG
>JAYVLO010000209.1:0-9825 GCA_043759455.1 Pseudolysobacter sp. | reverse complement strand
AACACTGTCTTGCTTTTGGTCTTCGTCGTCATCTGTATCACCTCGGATTACGAAAGTGAATCGCTTATCCATGTGTCCGGGAAACAGGGGCAAGATCATTCCTCAGGTACGCGCCAGAATCGCGGATTGATGGGTTCGGTTGCAGGCAATGGCGAGGCCGGTGCACGCGCGCGGCCTCGCCATTCTGATGGACTGGAATCAGTCGAATCAAGCCGGAATCCACAGTGCGGTGTGCAAGGTTTTTTAGCTCTTGTTAGTGCATTATATGCAGGCCGAATGCCTATCGAGATTGCACATGCTGCTGACCGCCGTACTCGCTCTTGTTGTTGCGCTCGTCCTGCTGTTTCTTGGACGCGGCTTTCTCGCTTGGATCGCCGCCGCGGGCATCTGGCTGATCGGCTGGCGCATGATCGGTGTGACCTCGCCAACGTTGTTTATCATTACGGTAATCGTGCTGCTGGCGCTCGCGCTTTTGTTCGGCCTGCCACCGCTGCGGCGTGCGTGGATTTCCGGCACCGCGATGAAAGTCATGGCCAGGGTTTTGCCGCGACTCGGCGAAACCGAACGCATCGCGCTCGAAGCCGGCACGGTGTGGTGGGACGGCGAACTGTTCTCGGGTCGGCCGCAATGGAACACCTTGCTGAATTTCGTACCGCCGAAGCTCACTGCCGACGAACAGGCATTTCTCGACGGGCCGACCGAGGAACTCTGTCGCCGCCTCGACGATTGGGAAATCCAGCAACAACGCGATCTGCCGCCCGAAATATGGGCCTACATCAAACAGCAGAAATTCTTCGGCATGATCATTCCGAAAGAGTTCGGCGGACATGGATTTTCCGCGCTGACACATTCGCGTGTGGTGACGAGGATTTCGAGCCGCTCGGTCGCCGCGGCAGTCACGATCATGGTGCCGAACTCGCTCGGTCCCGGCGAGCTGCTGATGCACTACGGCACCGACGAGCAAAAACAATATTATCTGCCGCGCCTCGCCAACGGCGATGAAATTCCGTGCTTCGGCTTGACTGGCGCCGAAGCCGGATCGGACGCAGCCGCAACCCAATCCGAAGGCGTGATCGAGCGCGGTTTGTACGACGGACGCGAAATCATCGGCCTGCGCCTGAACTGGAAAAAACGCTACATCACGCTCGCGCCGGTGGCGACCCTGGTCGGCCTCGCATTCCGCATCAAGGATCCGAACAAGTTGCTCGGCGATACCGAAGATCTCGGCATCACCTGCGCCCTGATTGCGGCCAAAACACCGGGCGTGGAAATCGGCCAGCGCCACGATCCGATGGGCGTGCCGTTCATGAACGGGCCGATCGTCGGGCGCGATGTGTTCGTGCCGCTGGATGTCGTGATCGGCGGAACTGCCGGCATCGGCCAGGGCTGGCGCATGCTGATGGAATGCCTCGCCGCCGGACGCTCCATTTCGCTGCCGGCGCTCTCCGTCGGCGCCGCACAAATGTCGACGCGCATCTGCGGCGCGTACGCCACCGTGCGCGAACAATTCGACACACCGATCGGCCGCTTCGAAGGCATCGAGGAACCGCTCGCGCGCATGGCCGGCCTCACCTATCTCATGACCGCGACACGCACGCTTACGTGCGGCGCACTCGACGCCGGCGAAAAACCGGCGGTGATCGGCTCGATCGCGAAAGCCTACCTCACCGAAGGCATGCGCTCGGTAGTGAGCGATGCGATGGACATCCGCGCCGGTGCGGCGATCCAGCGCGGCCCGCGCAATTCGCTTGCACGCGCGTGGGATGCAGTGCCGATCGGCATCACCGTGGAAGGCGCGAACATACTCACGCGTTCGATGATCATCTACGGCCAGGGCGCGATCCGCTGCCATCCGTTCGTGCAGATCGAGATCAAGAGTATCGCCGAAAACGATCTGAAAAGTTTCGACGCGGCCTTGTTCGGCCATATCAATTTTGCCGTGCGCAACGCCACGCGTTCGCTGTTGCTCGCGTTCAGCGGCAGTCGACTTGCCGCGGCGCCGCGCACCGAAGATACCGCGCGCTATTACCAGCATCTGTCGCGATTCTCGGCAGCGTTTGCACTGATCTCGGATACCGCAATGGGCACGCTCGGCGGCTCATTGAAACGTCGCGAAAAAATTTCTGGCCGACTCGCCGACGCGCTCGCCTACATGTATCTCGCGTCGAGCACGCTCAAGCGATATCACGACGAGGCCAAGACCACGGCCAATTACAGTCTCGTGCGCTGGGCGACCGAACTGTGCCTGTATCGTGTGCAGGAAGCGCTGCTCGGCGTGATCGAAAATTTGCCGACCAAACCTGCCGCAATTTTATTACGCACGTTGATCTTTCCGCTTGGTGCGCGCTTTCGACCGCCGTCCGATACGCTCGGCGCACGAGTCGCACGCGAGCTGCTCGAAGATCGCGAAACCCGGCTTAATCTCACTCAGGATATTTATGTTCCCGGCCCGGACGAAGCCGGCCTCGGCGCGCTCGAAGCGGCGCTAGACAAGGCAGTACGGGCGATTCCCGTCGAGACCAAATTGCGCGACGCGGTGCGCGCCGGAAAACTCGATCGCGCGCCAGGTTACATGCTCGACGATCTCGGACTCAAAGCCGGCGTGATCACGCCAGCGGAACATGCGTTGCTGCAGGAAGCCGAACTCGCGCGCAACGAGGTAATCCAGGTCGATGCGTTCGACCCGCAGGTCTTCAAGACTTTGCACTGATCTCGAAGCACTGGTCCCAGGAAATCCGATGCAAAAAGCACTTTGGTATTTCGATTTCGTTTCGCCATTCTGTTATCTGCAGCTAAAGCAGATCGAACGTCTGCGCGTGGTTTTGCCGATTATGCCGGTGCCGATCCTGTTGGGCGCGGTACTGTCGCACCACGGCAATATCGGTCCGGCGGAAATTGCGGGCAAGCGCTTGCATACGTATCGCATGGTGCAATGGCAGGCAAAACGCAGCGACATTGCACTGCGTTTTCCGCCAGCGCATCCGTTCAACCCGATCAGCGCCTTACGCCTGAGCATTGCGCTGGACAATCGCTGGGAAGCGATTCGTGCGATCTTCGATCACCTCTGGCACGACGGCAAAACCGGCGATAGCGCCGGCACTCTCGCCGAGGTCGCTGAAAAACTCGGCTGCGCCGATATCGCTGCGGCAATCGATGCACCGTCGGTAAAAACCACTTTGCGTGCCAATACCGAGGCCGCGATTGCCGCAGGTGTGTTCGGCGTACCGACCGTGGCGATCGGCGAAACCCAGTTCTGGGGCAACGATGCGACCGCGATGCTGGAGGATTATCTCGTCAATCCACAGTTGTTCGAAAGCCAGGAAATGCGTCGTATCGAAACCCTGCCGGTCGGCATCGAACGCAAGCGCTGAGCGGGTCGGAATCGCGAAAGTCACGAGTCATCTACATGCAATGCTTCTGCCGGCCACGATCGATAAACCGCGCACACGCATTGATCGCGCGTGTTTCGTTTTTCGCTGTGCTCGCAGCTGGAGTTTTCAGCGGAAGCGTGCATGCCGATCAAGTATACAAGTGCATAAATCCACAAGGTGTCATTGCATTTCAGGATCACGCCTGCGCGCGAGTCGACCAGCAAACCGTGCTGCAACTCGCGCCGCAACCACCGCCAGTCGCAAACGCTGTCGCCGAAACGCCGGCTAGCGATGAATCCGTCGAATCGCCCTCCGCGCCCCCCGTCACCATGCCACCGCGCCGCACCTTGCCGGCGCTATGGGCATGCACACGTTATGACGGCGAGCATTACATGAGCACGAGTGGCATTCCGCAAAGTCACGCGGTGCCGCTCGGCGTGCTCGGATATCCGGGTTTGAGCCTCGGCGAAGCGTATGCCGCCGGACATCTCGGCAATTCCGCAACCAGCGGAAAATCGCCACCGATCGCCGCTGCGGGCGGTCGCAACGTCATCGGCGCGAGTTATACCTGGATTGAAGATAGCTGCCAGCCGGCGAGCATCGCGCACACTTGCAAATACCTGCGCGAACAATACGACAGCAATCACGGAACCTTGCATCGCTCGGCCAAGGCCGAGCAGCCGGCGCTCGAAGCACGCGAGCGCGAAGTGCGCGGTCAACTGGCTGGCTGCTGAGCGATTGTGCCCTGCGCATCGCATCCAAAATTGCGTCGATATTTTTTTCAGGCAAATAAGCCGCTGCGATTTTGCTCGAGTGCAATCAGATTTCGCTTGGTATCGATGGCGCCGCCGAACCCGGTCAAGCTGCCGTCGTTACCGATCACGCGATGGCACGGCACGATGATCGGGATCGGATTACGACCGTTCGCCGCACCGACCGCACGGCTGGCTTTCGGATTGCCGATACGATGCGCGAGTTCGCCGTAGCTGATCGTGGTGCCGTACGGAATCGCGCCCAGGGTTTGCCACACACCGAGTTGAAACGGCGTGCCGCGCGGACTCAAGGTCAGCGAGAAATTCTTAAGCTCACCGGAAAAATACGCGTTCAATTGCTCCGCTACCGGTTGCAGCGGCGCTGCATCGCGCTGCCAATCGACACCAAGCGAGGTCGGATATTTGCTGGTCGCAAAATCGACATGGCGCAAGCCTTCTGCGTCAGCCGCAAGTAGCAATCGTCCGATCGGTGTTTCCAGATAATCGTAGAACATTTTTGCCTCCATCATCCGATCAATAATTGTAGTCGCAGCTCAGCCCTGACTGCGCCACAAATGCAGCACCGCGTACGCACGCCACGGCCGCCAAATCTGGCTGAGTTGTTCCAACGCTTTTGTACTGAGCGCCACGCCATCGCTCGCCGCAGCACGACGCAAAATCAGGTCGGCGGCGGGAAACGCATCGGGATGCAACAGCGCACGCATCGCAACGTAGTGCGCCGTCCACGCGCCGATGCCGGGCAGACGCACCATGCTCTCGACAAAATTGTCGAGGGTTTGATTCGGCGCAAAATGTAGCTGACCAGCACAGACCGCATGCGTGAGTTCGCGCAAAGTTTTGGCGCGCGCTTTCGGCAAACCGATACTGGCGATATTCGCGTCGCACAAACTTTGCGGCGTAGGAAACAACGCGGTCAATCCGCTCGCGGATTCATCAAGCAGCCGCTCGCCGAATCGCTCGACCAAACGTGCCGCAAAAGTACGCGCGGCAGCCACACTGATCTGCTGGCCGAGCACGGCGCGCACCGCGGTTTCAAAACCATCCCACGCGCCGGGCAGCCGCTGGCCCGGATGCTTTTGCACGAGCGCATGCAGCACCTCGCTCTGTGCCAGCGCGGTATTGATCGCAACCGGATCGGCATCGAGATCAAACATGCGCCGCACGCGTGTACTGAGCATCGGCAATACGCTGGAATTGGGAAATTGTATACAAAGCAGCAACGCGTTCTCATCGCTTGCCGCCTGCACATCGAAACTGCCGATGATGCCATCGTGCATAAAAGCGCGCCGGTACGCGACCGCATCCACCTGCTCGACGCGGGGGATGGCACGACGTGCATAAAATGCAAGTTGCGCGGCAAAATCGTACGGTGGCCGATACGGCAATCGCAGCGTGAGTCCATCAGCCACCACGCCCTCCTTGCGTCGCACTACGCGCGGTGGCATGCGATACGCAGCCTGAAACGCCGCGTTGAAACGCCGCACGCTGGCGAAGCCCGAAGCCAGTGCGATTTCGGTCACCGGCAAGGTCGTTTCGCTGAGCAATTTTTTCGCGAACAACACACGTCGTGTCGCAGCGATCTCGAGCGGACTTGCGCCAATTTGCTCGACAAACAAGCGCCGTAGATGACGCTCGCCGACACCGATGCGTGCCGCCAGTGCGCCTACCGACGCGTCGTCCAGTGCACCATCCTCGATCAGATGCAACGCCTGGCGCACGAGCTCGCCACCGGCGCGGTGCAATGGCGAACCCGGCGCAGCCTCGGGCCGACAGCGCAGGCACGGACGGAATCCGGCCGATGCCGATGCCGCCGCTGCGGCTGTGGCGTAATAACGGATATGCTGCGGTTTCGGCGTCGGCGCCGGGCAAACCGAACGGCAATAAATTCTGGTGCTCGTCACGGCGGTGTAAAACAGTCCGTCGAATCGCGCGTCACGACTCATTCGTGCGCGTTCGCAAATCTGCGGATCGAGAACAAACGGCAGGGCGGCAGGATTCGACATCGGGCCATGCTACTCGCGATTCGCCAATCCGACTCGCCGTTTTCGGCCATCAATGAAACTTGCAACTTTTGTCGACCAGGGGCAGTCTATGCGATGTGCTAACCCATCTTCGCCACCGCGCTCGGGCCCATTCCTGGCTGAGTTGTCTGCTAATTCTGCCGCTACTGCTAAGTAGTTTTGGCGCGGCAACGTCGACTCATGCCTCATCCAAGTATGCAGCGCAAAACGTGGCGCACTGTCAGCAGCATGCCGCGACAAGCGCCAGTGAAAAATCTGGCGCGGCCGAACAGGATTGCTGCAAGGACGGAACCTGCGTCTGCGCTTTTCTCACGCAAACGGCATTGGCCAATCCGGCAATCGCATTCTGCGAATCGTTGCCGCCACCACGCATTTTCGTACCGCTGCAATCGCTGCAACTGCCGGCCCCGGCACTCGCAAACCTGTTGCGCCCTCCGATCGCCTGATCGCTTCGCTGCCGCGTGACGCGGCCCCAGACATCGGCGTGTCCGCTTTTCTTGCAGACGCCTACCTTCGTGATTTCTGACAGCCGTCATCGGCTCGCAGATCACGACCGACGGAGAGTTCTACATGCAACGATTTTGCTTTCGGCTCGGCGCGGTTTCCGCAGCGCTGGGTTTACTCGCGGGCTGCGTGAGCCTGCCGCGCGCGCAAGGCGTGGATGAGGTTCATGCGCTGGTCGAACACCGCCACGGCGCCGCGCTGACCTGGAACACAGCGACCGCGAACGATGCCAACAACGCGCTGAATACATTGCTGGCGCAGCCATTGAATGCGGATCGCGCGATCGATATTGCGCTGTTGCGCAACCCGCGCCTGCAGATGGAATTTGGGCGGCTCGGCATCGCCCAAGCCGATGTATTCGAAGCCAGCCGCATCGGCAATCCGACATTTTCGATAGCGGCACTCGATCCGCATCGCAATGGCGAAAAGACGCGCATCGATGCCGGACTCAGCGCGAGTTTCGCCGATCTGCTGTTGTTGCCGTCGCGCCAGCGCCTTGCGCTCGGCGAATATGCGCGCAGCAAGGAATTGATCGGCAACGCAGTGCTGAATCTGCTGTGCGACGTGCGCGCTGCATGGTTCAACGCCGTGAGCGCGCAGCAGGTGGCAAGCCTGCGCGAGACCGTGGCGGAAGTCGCTGCGACCTCGGCCGAACTCGCGGCGAAATTTCATGCCGCAGGCAACATCGCGATATTGGAACTGAAGCTGCAACAAGCGGCAGCGACTCAGGCGCGACTCGCCGCCGCGTGTGCTCGCAGCGATGCGATCCGCGCACGATCGGCGCTCAATCAATTGCTCGGTCTTTCCGGCGAACAAATCCATTGGCAAGCCGACGCCCGTTTGCCGACGCCGCTCGCCAGCGAGGATTCCGTGGCCGCGTTGCTTGCCATCTCGCAAGCACAACGTCTCGATCTGCTCGCAACGCAACAGGAAGTCACGCTGCTCGAAGATAGCCTCGGCATCACGCAACGTTTTCGCTGGCTCGGTCGTGTCGAGGTCGGCATGAGTGGCGAGCGCGATACCGACGGCACGCATCTGTACGGCCCGAGCTTGTCGTTGCAGCTGCCGATTTTCAGCCAGGGCCAGGCTGCCATCGCGCGCGCCGAAGCGCAGCTCGCGCAGGGCCGCGCGCGAATGCAATCGTTGCAGATCGCCATCGATGCGTCGGTGCGTCTGGGCGTCGATAACGTTGCCGCTGCAAGCGCGATTGCGCAGGATTATCGCGCTGCGCTGATTCCAGACCGGGAAGCCATCGTCGTACACACGCTGGACAAAATGAACTTCAATCTGGTCGGCGCATTCGAGCTGTTGTTGACACGACAACAGGAAGTCGATGCATATCAGGGTTACATCGAAGCGGTGCGCGATTATTGGCTTGCACGTATCGAACTTACACGCGCGATCGGCGCACGTTTGCCCAGCGACGATGCCGTCAGCGCGACACCGATCGATGTGCCGGAACTGCGTGATGCGACACCCGACAATACGCCACCGATGCAGCACGACTCCTCCGCTACACCCTCTGCATCCCCACCATCACCAAAAATTTCCGGCGGAGCCAAGCCATGAAAATCTCACGTCGCAATATCGTGCTCGGCGCCGGCTTCGCCGGCCTCGCGAAAGTCGGCAGCTGGATGCGGCCAGCGGCAGCGCAAACGCCGATCGTTGATGAACCGGGCGCTGGTGCAAAAATCAATCCGCCCTGCACTCGCGTGACGACACTGAATGGTCGAACCTTGCCGTTTCAACTGATCGATGGTGTCAAGGAATTTCATCTGGCTGCGGAAGAAATCGAGCACGAATTCGCACCGGGCAGCACGGCGAAATGCTGGGGCTACAACGGCTCCACGCCGGGACCGACGATCGAGGCGGTCGAGGGCGATCGCATCCGTATTCTGGTGACCAATAACTTGCCCGAACAGACCAGCATGCACTGGCACGGCATCCTGTTGCCGAGCGGCATGGACGGCATCGTCGGCCTCACCCAGCCGCCGATTCTGCCAGGTGAAACCTGGGCCTACGAGTTCACCCTGCGCCAGCACGGCACGCACATGTATCATCCGCACGCCGATGAAATGACGCAGATGGCGCTCGGCATGATGGGCATGTTCATCATTCATCCGAAGGCCGGCGAACCGCTGCCGATCGATCGCGATTTCGTGATCCTGCTGCACAACTGGGCGCTGCATCCGGGCACGTATCGGCCCGATCCATCGATCATGACCGAGTTCGATTTGTGGACGTTCAACAGCAAGGTATTTCCCGCGATCGACCCGATGGTGGTGCGCAGCGGTCAGCGTGTGCGTATCCGTGTCGGCAACCTATCGATGTGGAATCATCCGATCCATTTGCACGGGCATCAGTTTCATGTCACCGGCTCGGATGGCGGGCGCTGGCCGCAGCCGCTGTGGCGTCCCGAGGTGACTGAAATCGTCGGCGTCGGCCAGACCCGCGATATCGAATTTGTTGCCACGCCGGGCGACTGGGCGTTTCATTGCCACATGTTGCATCACACCATGAACGCAATGGGCCATGGCGTGCCGAACACACTCGGCGTTGATCAGTCCGGCCTCGAAACGCAACTGCACAAACTGCTGCCGGGCTACATGGCGATGGGCCAATCCGGCATGGCCGAGCACGCCGAAATGGCCGACATGATGCGCGGCCCGGCCAACACTTTGCCGATGATGGGCGGCAAGGGCCCGTTCGGCAGCCTCGACATGGGCGGCATGTTTACCGTGGTCAAGGTGCGTGATGAAGTCGCCGCCGATTATCGCGATCCGGGTTGGTACCGACACCCGCAGGGCACGGTGGCAAGGCGCGTAGCCAGCGCGGCGAAGTAGCTGGTTGCGCCAAGCACGATATGTCTGCCAGGCCATGCTGGATGAACTCGCTGCCGTTGTTTCAGTCCAGACACGCCGGGATGCGATGGCGCGCGTACACCTTCCTACGTAGGGTCAAAACTGGCCCGCTATTGGCCACCTGGCGCATTAGGAAAGGCGGGGCGATCGACGTGCCAGTAGCGTAGCGAGCGAAAGCAGAAGCATCAACTGAGCGTGCCCCCGAATTCCGTACCCCATAACCGAGGTCATGAGCCGGCTTGTTGGGTCTGATCGATCAGCCAGTGTTGCTCGAACTGCATCGGGCTGACGTAGT
>JAYVLO010000208.1:0-13725 GCA_043759455.1 Pseudolysobacter sp. | reverse complement strand
GCGCCAACCACGGCACGTCATGCATCAGCGTCGCGAGTTCAAGATTCGCGGTATGCCTGAGCCAGTATTCGATCAACCGATGCGATACCGACAACGGCGGCGGCAAGACCAGCTCGCGTGTGCGCAAACCGCTGACAATGTCATCGACGCTGAACCAACGTGCGTCACTGAGTTCCGGCCCGACATTGATCGTCGGATCGTCCGCGCGCGCGGTGAAACCGAGCATGATCGAAGCCGGAAACGGCCACGGCTGCGACGAGTGATAATCGGAATCGACCACACGCACGCCAGCTTCCTCGAACACTTCGCGACGCACCGTATCTTCCAGCGTTTCACCGGGTTCGACAAAACCGGCGAGAGTCGAAAAACGCTTCGGCGCCCAGCTCGCCTGACGCCCGAGCAGACAGCGCTCGCCGTGGCTGACGATCACGATGATGGCCGGATCGGTGCGCGGAAAATGCTCGATGCCGCATTGTGGATTTGTACACTTCGCGCGATGGCCCGCCGATACGAGCAGCACCGGCGCACCGCAGAAACTGCAGAATCGTGTGCGCGATTGCCAGTGAGCGAGGGCACGCGCATACGCGAACAATCCCGCATCGAGCGCGGGCAAATGCAATCCGGCGTTGCGCAAATCGATGAATCCCGCGCCGAGTTCTGCGGCGATGCGTTCGGCCTCGACACTCTCGACGACCAGCAGAAAATGTTCGACATCGGCATGCGCACCGAGATAACTCGGCGGCAGATCGGGCAGCAAGCGCAGGCGCTGTTGAATATCGAGATGAAGTAACCCGAGATTGTCACCTCGTACTAAGGCGTGACCGTCGCCACGCAGCAAGAGGAAGCGCGTGGCGGGATGGGCACTGCGTTGTGCAATCCAATCCGCGTTATCGCGATTTTCCGCCCAGCGTTCCAGCGGAAGTGCGGCGAAAGTATTCGCGCCACTGCGAATGTGCGCGCTCATGGCGGTGCGCTAGACCGAAAAGCTCGAGCCGCAGCCGCAAGTGCTTTTGGCATTCGGATTGCGGATCACGAACTGCGCGCCGTGCAGCGATTCGGAGTAGTCGATTTCCGCGCCCATGAGGTATTGCAGGCTCAGCGGATCGACCACCAGGGTGACGCCTTCCTTGACCACGGCGACATCATCCTCGGCGCTGTCCTCATCGAAGGTAAAACCGTACTGGAAACCCGAGCAACCGCCGCCGGAAATATATACACGCAGCTTGAGGTTCGGATTGTTCTCCTCGACGATCAACTCGCGCACCTTGTGTGCCGCCGCATCGCTGAAAAGCAGCGGCGTGTCGAGCGCGGTCTGATAGTTCGGGGTGTCACTCATGCTGGCTGGCCGGTTGAACGAGATTCGTAAGAAGATCGCAGCATTCTGACCGATTTCAAGTGGCGTGTGCGGGTACGTGCGCCGGTTCGATCTCCGGACCGGTGAGCTGACGCTGCGGTTCGGCCTGGTGCATGATCTTGCCGGTGATCTGCGAACCCGCGGCCATTTCCAGCACTTTGTAGCTGACGTTGCCCTCAATGCGTGCCTGCCCGGCCAGTTCGAGATGTTCGGTGGCGTGGATATCGCCCTTGATCGTGCCGTTGATGACGGCCTGGGTGACGTGGATTTCACCGATGATGCAACCTTTGTCGCTGACCGTCAGCACTGCCTGCGAACCCGATTCGGCGCGCACGACACCTTCGATACGCCCGTCCAGATGCAAGCCGCCACTGAAAGTGACATCGCCGCGAATCGTCGTCCCGGCGCCGATCAGCGTGTTCATTACAGCTGATCGCGAAACCTTTTTTTCTTTGCTATTGAACATCGATGGAGTCTCCATTATTCAAGGTTTGCGCCCACGTGTACTGATGATCGACATGACCGCCGTCACCACTCGCCTCGGCGGCGACGGTGATGCGATTCGGGACAAATCCCGCGGGCAACATCAGGGTACCGTTGATGCGTTGAAAATATTTGAAACCGAATTCCACACCGGAGCTTTCGCCGGCGGGACCGATGTCGCTCCAGTTCAGCGTCAGCAGCTTGCCATCCTTGACGCCTTCGATACTCAGGCTCAGATGCCCGCTGATCATCTGGCCTTTCTTGAGGTTCTGGGTCAAGGTGACGATGAAATTATAGGCCGATGAGTTGCTGACCGGGCTGAGCTGCAGTCCCTGCACGGCCAAACCTTCGCGTTTGGCGTTGCCGCCGGTAAGACGGTTGTAAAAAGCCAAGTCGGCGCGCAAACCGGCGATCTCTTCTTCGCGCTCGCGGATGGTCTGCTGCAAATCCCCATTGGCCGCCTTGGCGATCTGCTCGGAACGCTCCAGCACGGTAACGCGCTGCTGCAAATTATCCAGCACGTGATCGTCTTCAGCGACCGCCACGACTGTGCTTGGCATGCACCAGCTACGCACGAACGCTGCGCATAGCAGCAGCGACGCCAGCCAGATCACGCCCAGCGACAGCACAATACGCCGCGTGCCGAACGCGGCTTGCGAACGAATGAATTGCGCGGATGGCGGATCGACATGAACCATGGTCAACAAGGACTGCCAGTGACGCAGTCCGTCCTTTTTAGGAGATAGGGCTTATAGCTGTGTACCAAAGTCGCGTCAACCGACGCGGACGCGGATCGGGATACAATTGCCGACTACGCCTCATTAGGGGCACATGCGCGAGCGCCATCATGCTCTGGATCAAGGCTTTGCATATCGTTTTTGTCGTGACCTGGTTTGCCGGCCTGTTCTACCTGCCGCGACTGTTTATCTATCACGCCGAATCGAACGAACCTGCGGTGCGTGCGCAACTCAAGATCATGCAGCGCCGACTGCTCACGATCACGCATGTCGGCGCGACGCTGGCGCTGATTTTCGGCGCATGGATACTTGCGCTTGTGCCCGGCTTTTTGCAGCAACACTGGCTGCATCTGAAAATCGGGCTGGTGTTGCTGCTGATTTTCTATCACCTCTATCTGATGCGGCTGCAAAAGGAATTTGCGCGCGATCAGATCCGCCATTCGTCACGCTGGTTGCGCCTGTTCAATGAGGTGCCGGCGTTGCTGCTGATCGGTATCGTATTGCTGGTGGTGCTGAAGCCGTGGTGATCGCGGCGCGCATATCCAGCGGCGCTGGTATAGTGAGCAGCGCTGCTTTGCTGTGGATTTTTTGCCCATGAGTCACGCCGCTACGCTTGCCGAATCTTCAACGCATTTCCAGCGCCTTTTGCCGGACTGGCTGAACGCGATGCACCTTCGTGCGCAACGTCTCGAACGCGATGGCTGGGACATCAACATGTTGCAGTTGCTGCACAATGATGCGCGCGCGCTGGCGCAGAATTGTGAACGTTTCGGTGCGACCGATTTTTGTGCGAGCCTGATCGAGCTGCAGCAGCAATTGCAAGGCCATGTGCACGAACAGACCTTGCCGCAGACCGCGCAATCACTACTGTTGCTGCAGAAAATGCGGCTTATTGCGCCGAAAGCGATCAAGCCCGGCCCAGGCAAACCCCGACCGGCCGCAAAGGCGCCGGTGGCGGCAAGCAAATACGGCGATGACGACGGCTCGCCCATTTTGCTCGACGCGGCAACCCACGCCGAACTGATCGCCGCGTTCCCGTCGGCACAAACGCTGGCGCCGATCACCGCACAGAGTACATCCGTGCTGAGCCGCGGTCTGTTCGATGACAGCGAATTCACTCCGCAACACACCAGCACCGCGCGACCACAGCGTTATCGCATTTTTCATTTCAGCGACGGCAATGCGCTGATGCGCAGTTTTGATCCGCTGCTGGAAATGGAAGGACATGTGGTCAGCGTGATGCTGACTCTGGATAACGTGCTCGCGGCGCTGGCACAGGAAGCGCCGAACTTGCTGATCGTCGATCCATCGCTGCTTTCGGATGTCGAGATTTTGCGTAACGCCGCCATGGCGCGCGGCAACCACCGCCATCCGTTGCGTCTGCTGAGCTTCTGTTCGATCGATAGCCCGAAGTTGCAGCAGGCCGTGATCCGCGCCGGAGTCGATGTACTGATTGCCATGCCCGCACGCATCGAATACACGCTGGAGCGCATCCGCAGCACCCTGTCCGACGACAACAAGGCATTGCGTATCCTGATCGTGCAGGACGACGACGTACAACTCGCGCGCAGCGAAGAAATTCTCGACGAAGCCGGCCTGCAAACGCTGGCCATGCCGAGCGCATTTCTGGCGCTCGCGCAAATGGAAAGTTTCAATCCGGACGTGATCCTGACCGAGTTGCATCTCGCCGAATGCACCGTGGTCGAACTGATCCGCTTGATTCGCGCGCGGCAGCAATTTGCGGCGACACCGATCATCGTCATTTCAGATTCGACCGATCACGATCAAGGCGCGCTGGCGCTGGCTGCGGGTTGCGACGATGTGATCTCGCGGCCAATCGATCCGCATCAGCTCGTGGCGGTGATTCAGGCGCGCTTGCAACGCAACCAGCAACTGATCCGGCACAAGGCGTTGTCGACCAGTTCGCACGAAACACGCGGCGGGTATTAGCGGCAAAATCCGTGGCGACTTCTCAGCTCGCCATGACTTTGCGAAATACCATAAAAAACCACAGCGTATTTTCACACGCTGTGGTTTCGACAAAATCGAAGCAGCTGATTGCCGGTTGCTACACAGCAACGAACCGGCTCAGTCGCCGATTCGCGTTTGCAGGTAATTAACTTCGCCCAGGCGCGCAATCAAACCGAGCTGGGTTTCCAGCCAGTCGATATGTTCTTCCTCGGATTCGAGGATGGATGAGAACAACATGCGACTGACGTAATCGCCGCAGGATTCGCAATATGCAGTCGCCGCGCGCAAATCGACATGCGCGGCGAGTTCGAGCTTGAGATCACACTCGATCGCTTCTTTCGGCGTCTCGCCGATCAGCAACTTGCCGAGGTTCTGCAGGTTCGGCAGGCCATCGAGAAACAGGATGCGCTCAATCAGGCGATCGGCGTGTTTCATCTCGTCAATCGATTCCTCGTACTCGTGTTTCGCGAGCTCTTTGTAGCCCCAGTTGCGATACATGCGCGAATGCAGAAAATACTGATTGATCGCGGTGAGTTCGTTGTACAACACCTTGTTCAGGTGTTCGATGACCTTGTTGTCGCCTTTCATGGCTGCTCCTGCGGAATCTGCGCTAAAACGCGACTATACCGTGGTCACCGGGATGGCACGACGCCAAACGATCACGGCAGGAAATAAATCAGGCGGCGGCGGCTATCAGCGGCCGCGAAAAGTGCGAGGTCGGCTGCGCATCGGCGAGCACTTGCTGCGCGAAATCGGCACAGCTTCCGCAGGTTCCTGCGCAGCCGGTGCGACGTGTCAGCTCGGTCATGCAATACACGCCATCGCTTGCAGCCTGGCGGATGGCCTTGTCGGTGATTCCATTACAGATGCAGACGTACATAAAGCGCAGCCCGATGAACTGCACCTAATTTAATTGCTAATGCGAATGATTGTCAATAGCGGTTTGATCGCGCGTCAACCGACACTTGCCATCATGCTGCCATCCAGCGGCTCGTTTTCCTGCGTCGATACAACCACTGGACTCAGACGCAATCCGTACAGCAGCGATATCTGGCACAGGGTTTCGGCCAGCGGCGCGAGCTGGCGCAACGCACGCTCGTAGACCTCACGCTTGAACGTCACCACATGCGCTGCCGGATACCAGAAATCTACCCAGCGCCAATGATCGAACTCGGGTTTCTCGTTTTGATCCAGGCGCACGTCCGCTTCGCTGCCGACCAGTCGCAACAGAAACCATACCTGTTTTTGACCGATGCACAGCGGACGTTGATGCTGTCGCACAAAACGCCGTGGCAGCCGATAACGCAGCCAGCCCGGCGTGGCGCCGAGCACTTGCACATGCTGCGGCATCAATCCGGTTTCTTCTTCCAGTTCGCGAAACATGGCTTCGAGCGGGGTTTCATCGCTGCGCATGCCGCCTTGCGGAAACTGCCAGCCATCACGATTGATACGCCGCGCCCAGAATACACGCCCGTCATCGCGCAGCAGGATGATGCCGACATTTGGCCGGTAACCATCAGGGTCGATCACGACCACACTCCGAAAAAAATCTTTATGCGTCGATTCTTCCACAGCTTGTGCAGGCGCGGCAAGCAGTTGCGCGATGTTTATGGCGTGGCGATGCAAGATTGGCCGCATTGCGCGGCGCGCGACCGAATCGCGAAGGCGACAATGTGGCGAACGATAATGATCGCGTTGCATCGCGCGGTTTACCTTGAGGCGACGAGGCACTACACTAACGACCCCTTAGATGGCTATGTAGCTCAGCTGGTTAGAGCGCGGCACTCATAATGCTGAGGTCGGTGGTTCGAGTCCACCTATAGCCACCATCCTCGTGAAAACCCTTCGCAACCGTTCCGGCGTGATGTTTTTCGCCCGGCGTTGTTGCTCGAAGCGGCGAAAATATTCGCTGTGTCGATTCCGACGCAAAACTGACCAGACCGGCTTCACCACGAACTCGAACGATGTTCGCGGAATGAGCTGTGGATAAAGTTCCTTGGAGAAGGCAGTTTCCTGCCAATGACCGTTTACACAAAGTTATTTACACCCCCGAGCACCCATCTTATGCGTTTGTATACTTTTATCTACTCAATCGAAATTGACTCCATTGATTCTTTTGATTTTCGCTATTGATTCAGCTTACATTTATTGTGCTCACTTCATTCCAATAATTTCTGAGATCACTGAGACACCATCTTCGTTGCGATACCGTATCTTGATTGTCTTTGCTTCGACGCAGCGATCAAAAAAGCCTGGAGAAAGACCCTTAACGGGCTCGCTATTCAGTCCAAATCTCAGCAAATAGATTTTTCCTACTGCATCCTCAAAGCAATATGTCGCCGCATCTTTCGGGTGATTTCTTTTGAAGTGCACGATGGTCATTGTTGGCTATCGCCGTGTTGATTTAGATCTCGCAGCTTCATCGGATTACCATAGTCAATCAAGCCCTCATTCTCTGGTTGCCAATATTCAAGATAGCCTTGTGTCGCACCTCCCGAATATCGACGCCCTGCGCGCGAAACCTGTTCAGCAGCTTCACCTAGATAAAACGTCGCTCCGGGCTTCACCGTCACATCAATTCGCTCCGACATAGGGTTGTACATTCCGCGCCCAAACTTCTTAAAAGCCATCTGCTCGCGTGCAGTTTTCATGTTATCGGATAGCTCACCAAAAGCTACAAATGGCCCACGAGCTTTTGAATTACCACCCGAGAATCGGACGCCAGAAATGGGCTGAAGCGCTTCTACTTTTGCAGCAAGATCTCCAGTGAACCCCTGCCCCCGGCGTCCTTCAACGCCCAAAACTCGAACACTGTCCGGTGGCAATTTCGCTACTTGTTGGGCTATATAGTCAGGTATCGCTGCCTGACTCTGCGTCGCCGCGACATCACCTGTTGTGCCCTCGGTAACTACCACGGGCTCTGGCACCCCAATCTTCGGCTGCATAGCATCTAACAACACATCCAATCCCGCAGACGTTTCGCTTGAAACTACACCCCGACTCGACAATGCCTGACGTGCTGCGATACCACCCTCGGCCAACGCGACTGACCCGCCGCCGAAGGCTGCGCCCGTCAACGCCGCCTTTCCGGTACGAGCAGAGTCATAGTCGGATTGGATCCCTGCCGAAATATGTACGCCCTGCGTTGCTGCATCCGCTGCTGCTCCTGTCGCCGCACCCACTGCCGCCGCTCCACCAACGCGGCCCGCAGTAGTGGTCACTCCTGCAACCAGTCCGCCCCCGATGCGAGCCGTCGCCAGGCTGACGCCGGCAACCGCGAGGCCACCGCCGATGCCATGCGTGACATAAGTTGTCCCCGTGACTTTTCCTGTGTCATAAGCATCGCGAACAGGATCGTGCACCGCGGCAAATCCCGCTGTCGCCACCTGGTAACCGGCGTACTCCAAGGCGTACAAGGCGCATGTGATCACCCCGCAACCTGCAGCAGAATCGTCGATCATCGTGCTAACGGAGGCATTGCCGGTCGGATCGACATAGACCGTCGGATTAGCGTAGGCGTACAAGTACCGATGCAAACTCGGCGGCGTCTGCGCCTTGCCCTCTTCCGGATCCTCGGAGTTGAACCGTGCGGTAGCCGGGTCGTAGTAGCGTGCCTTGGCGTAGTAGAGGCCGGATTCGCGGTCGCGCTGATAACCCGTGAAGCCGAACGCCTGCGTGTTGGTTCCCGATTCGGTTCTCAGCAAGCCCCACGCGTCGTATTGCGCGCGCATGGCGATCGCGCCCTGACTCGTCACCTGTGCGATCGGGCTCTTCAACGCATCGTGCAGGAAGTAATTCGTGTTGCTGTTTCGGACTTCGGCCAACTGCCGGTCGGCGCTGTAGTCGTAGCGCGCGAGCAGGTTGCCCAGGGTGTTGGTTTCCTGGATCAGCGATTGCTGGTCGTAGCGGTAGTGTGTGGTGTTGCCGTTGGTCGTCTTGGCGACGCGCATGCCGCTGGCGTCGTAGTCGTAGCTGCTGGCCTGGCTCGGCGGTGCGCCTTGCAGGCTCAGCGTGGCGAGGCGGTCCTGCGCGTTGTTGCGGTAGGTGGTGACTTGTCCACTTTGTGACTTTGTGGAAATGTTTCCATTCGCATCGTAGCTGTAGTTGATCGTGGCCGCGGTGGTATCGGCCAATTGCGTGAGTTGATCTCTGGTGTTGAACGTCGCCGTGACCTGCTTGATCTGGGCGTGGCTGCTGGCATCGGTTTGTGTTTCCTGGGTGCGGTTGCCGACGCCGTCGAGATCGTAGTGCGCGGTGCGATCCGGATATGTCACATCAGTGAGGCGATCGTCATCGTCATAACCGTAAGTCGTGACCTCGGTCAGGCCGCCGTTGGTTTCGTCCTGTTCGATGCGGTTGCCGTTGGCATCGTAGCCATAGGCGTAGCTCGCTACCGGCGCGGCGTTTTGCTTGTGCGTGACGATGCGTCCGGCTGGGTCGTAGCTCGTCGTGCTGACAAGGCCACTCGGTGTGGTCACACTCTGCACGCGACCGGCCGGTGTGTAGATGGTCTGCGTCGTATCGCCGTTCGGCGGCGTGACCTGGATGATGCGGTTCAACGCGTCCGGCACGGTGCTGGTGGTACCCGTCGTATCGATGCGGCTCAGGCGATTGCCGCTGAGGTCGTAGACGAATTGCAGCGGGTTGCCGTAGCGATCGGTCTCGCTGGCAAGGCGATCGAACACGTCGTAGCTGCGCGTGGTGGTGAAGCTCGCCGCGGCGCTGTGCTGCAGCTCAACAGCGGTCATCTGACCCTATCGGCGCTGCATTGATTCTGAGGTGATCCGCACGAGAAGACGATGTTTTATTACAAGACCTGACGCTTGAATTTGCTGGGATCGCGGCCAAGTGCATCGCATGAAGCTTCCGCGCGGCATGGGCCTCGCGTTCCTACGCGACACCAGCGGCGCGCCGGGCGTGACCGAGATTCAGGATCTGATCCGCAAGCACGATGCCGCGCAGACCGCAAAGTTGCAGCAATGACTGCATTGAGGTCAGCTGAGGGCAAACTCACACGGATCAAATCGGCCGGTCGTATCCATCCGTATGTTGCGGAGTTTTGCCGTTTCCAGATGTGATGCATAGAGTATCTCGGTGAAATAGGCGATCAGGATGGAGCGACGACGCGCACCCGTCGGGTTCAGGCTGGCCGCATGCACCAGACCAGCATCAAACACCAGGATGTCACCCGCACAGCCTGAGAGCTGTACCGATCCGGACTCGTCAGTGAAATCGAACGGTGGTTCACCCTGCGCCGGGCGATGGCTGCCGGGGACGATACGGGTCGCGCCGTTCTCGGCGCCGTAGTTGTCGAAATAAGCCAAGGCGCTCACCGTATCTCCCTGCCGATGCGACGAGCTGTCGCGGTGCAGTCCCTGATGTCCGCCACCGGCCAAGGGTTCGCGGCCTTCCACCTGCGAAAGGAAAAACCGTTCGCCGATCAACTCGCCGACCACCGCCAGCACCTTCGGCAGGCGGCACACGGCCTGTACCTTCAAATCAAGGTCCACCAGTGGGTGGCGCCAGCTCGCCCCGCGCGGTACGGGCCATTGGTGCGACGGTTTCACGCCTGCATCGAAGGTGGCGCGCAGCTCATCCAGCCATTCGGCCGGGATTGCGCGACGCAGCAGGACATAGCCGTCCCGATGTATTTGCTTGTGGTCAACCATGGCCCCTCACTGATTGCCAATTGTGCATCTCGCGCAACAGCCCATGTCATCAGTAAGCATCGGGCAAAAGCGGCCTGGCGAGGCTGCCGAAACACTAGGGTCACGTCTTGCATTGACACATTGCATCAATGAGATTCAGTGCAACTGTTTGTACCATGCAATATTCCGACGAGCGTATCATAATGGGGTTTTTTGTTCTGTCATCGACACGAGTTGCGGCAACGGTCGCGCTTTGTAATCGCAGAAATAGGCTCGCCTTGTCCTCTGCGCTTCCCCTCGCCACCTGCGCGCGCTACCGCTCGGCCTGTTGAATCACAGTACCGATCATTTACGTTACCGAACCTTGAGCCGTTATATTACGGGTTTGAGCTGCTACATCTTGAGCACGGAACGCGTTTGCTGGCTGCCTTAAGATTCTTCGCCGATCACCGTTGGAGCGATGCCGCGGGTGTGTGCGCCAAATCACAGCACGCGCGGCGGCCTATCTCGCCAGGCGCAGCATCCCTGCGTGAGAAACTTCAACCACGGGTGCCGAAATGATCATGATTGACAGCGCCCTGTTCAATTTGAACCGGCACGCTGGTCAAAACAGTCCAGCACGGGCACTTGGTCACCAGGTGTCCGGCGCCTGGCAAGCTGGACCAATTACGCGGTTGAAGACATTGGTACTTTGTCATTCGACAATCGTAAATTCGTGTTTTCGGTTACCCTTGTCGCTCGCCGCAACGCCCCACTAGCAAATCAAAATCTGCCATGGATCTCTACAAGATCTTTCAAATCGAAGCTGCGCACCGCCTGCCGAATGTTCCGACCGGGCACAAATGCGCGCGCATGCACGGGCACTCGTTTCGCATCGAGGTGCATGTGCGGGGTGATGTCGATCCCCATTTCGGCTGGGTGATGGATTTTGCCGAGATCAAGTTGGCGTTTGCGCCGATCTTCGAGCAGATCGATCATCATTGCCTGAACGAGGTCGCCGGCCTGGAAAATCCCACCAGTGAAAATCTTGCCGCGTGGATCTTTGCACGGCTGGCACCGCAACTACCGCTATTGCACAAGATCGTGATCCACGAGACCTGCACGTCCGGCTGCACTTATTACGGTCCTTAAGCCTGCGCCAGACCGAAATTCGTGCGGTGCATCACGTATCGACTGCAACAAATCATTAACGATACCAAGCCATAATCATGGCTATGAGCGGCGGCGGCTCTTTCAGGTTTACGAAATATGTTGCGTCGCACCAAAAGTTCGTTTATAGTGTATCCCACGATACGCTCACCACCCATTACGAGGATACGACCATGCTTCAGCAATTCAATTCGCAGTTCATCGCCGCCAGCAAGCAACTTTCCGACACTTTGTTCAAGGCCCACACACTGGCTCTTGAGGGTTTCGAGCGCATCACCGATTTGAACCTGAAAGCGCTCGACGGCCGCGTCCAGGCCACCACCGAATTCTTCACGACCGCCACCGAGTCAAACGATGTCGAAGGCTTCAAGAATGCATTCCCGAAGGGCGTGAACCTGATCAAGGAACATTCCGAGAAGCTGTACAACAATAGCCAGGAAGTTCTCGGCGTGACCTTGAAGACCACGGAAGCATTGACCCAGCTCGCCAAAGGCGCGTTCGAGTCGGCCAACGAAACGGTTACCAAGCAAGTCAACACGGTGACCAAGCAGGTTAACGACGCCGCAAAGAAAGCCACGAAGTAATCTTCTAAATAATTTTGCGTGGAAGGCGCTGCGGTCTCTCTCCCTCCCCTTCGATATTCCGCAGCGTTTTTTTGGGCCGGGCGACGCAAGTCGCCCGGCCATTTTGTTTTCTGCGCCGGGTCTTTTGCGGAATCGAATGCGCTGCGGTGATCTGATCGCCGTAGACCAAGTAAAAGATCATCGATGTGCATGACGTCCTGTAGCGGGCGATTTCGCATAACCGGCCGCTCGCCGCGATTGCGCCAGCGCGCAGACACATGCGCTCTGCCGACGCCGCCATCACCATGCGCGGCGCAACATTTTCGTTATACAAGACTGACTGACCCGAACTACGGTTGGCCAAACTTCTGAACTACACGGCCTGATCCCGCTCATGAAATCACCCAATCCTTGCTCGTTTGCGCTGCTCTTGCTGCTTTTTGTCGGCCACGCCGAAGCGGTCAGCAGTGTGGCCTTGCCAGCCTGGGTGTGCAGTAAAACGAATGCGATATTCATCGACGGTTTTGAAAGCGCCATCGCGGTGCCGCACAATCCCTCGATGGGTAGCGGCGGCGGATATCCCGGGGACACGTCGCGCTACATCACTGTAGCCGGCTACGCGACCGAACCGTATTACATTCATATTCCCGCGAACTACAATCCGGCACGTGCCATGCCTTTGCTGATTGCCCTGCATGGCGCCGCCGGTTCGCACAACGACGCCGATACCGCAGCGCAGATTGTAAGCTACGACTGGGGCGCCATCGCCGATACGAACGGGTTCATCGTGATTGCGCCGGTAGGCGAAAATTCTTTAGGCAGCTGGACGGTACCGCCATCGGCCGGACCCACCGATTACGACATCATTGCAACCGCCTTCACCGACGCGTTGTCTGCCTACAATATCGACCGCTCACGCACCTATCTCTGGGGATTTTCCGCCGGGGGTTATGTCGCCTTCGATCTGGTGCTGAACAACTACAACAGCGTGGTGAGGGCAGATGTTTTTGCAGCCTATTCTGCCAACAGCGCCGAAATACTCGGGTTAGCCTGCGCTAGCTCCACGGGATGCAACCAGTTATTGGCAGCGCAAGCGCGCCGGGTTCCGGTGGATATGCATGTCGGCACGATGGATTCGCCGCACCTCGCGCCGGCACAGGCGGATCATGCACGTTTGCTCGCACACGGCTGGGTGGATGGCAGCACCGTGTTTTACACCGAGTTCACTGGTGGCCACACTTACACCGGTCAACTTGCGGGCGCATGGCAATCGGTATGCGGGTTCGCGCTCACGCCTTGAATCGTCCGCGCGGCTGACGATGTATCTGCGGCCAGATGAAATCTGGCACTACCAAAAGCGATTGCGACACCGATTTTATCGATGCATTCGGCTTGCGGCAGGTTCCGCCCGGCTGCTACAATTCGCCGGCTTGATCGACCGGAAACCGATGCTTTGAGCACGGCGCCCGGTGCGGCAACCCTTCTGGATAGACAACACGTGCGAAATTCCATTGCCGCCGGCCGACGATTGGCCGCTCGCGTACTGGTAATACAGGCGGGTATCAGTCTGGCTGTAGGGCTGCTGTTTTTACTGCAAGGATGGCCTTCTGCATTGGCGGCATTGTGTGGCGGCGCGCTGGTGGTGATCGGCAATACACTGCTGGCCTTGCGTATGTTCGGCGCGATTCAGGCCGGCGGAGAATTTGCGCTGTCGCGTTTGATCGCGGGAGCAATTTTGAAATGGTTCGTGGTGATCGGCGGGATTTATCTGGTAATCGGACAATTCCGCTTGCCACCGCTACCGGCGCTATGCGGTTTGA
>JAYVLO010000207.1:0-3471 GCA_043759455.1 Pseudolysobacter sp. | reverse complement strand
AGGGTCGCGTAAAACGGCGGCAGCAACGGCGTGAACAGCAGCGCGAACAAGATCCGGCGCACGCTCGGCGTCGCAGTTTTTTGCGTCTTGTGCATGATCCGGATTATCCGCGAGTCTTCGTTTGAGTATTCCAGAACATCACGTCACAGCGACGCTAGATATCCATCGCCAACATGGCGTCATCGTATTTCTTGCCACCAACATTGAAAATACGCTCACCGATTTTGCGAAATCCCTGGCGGACATAAAATGCGATCGCCTCGTGATTATTTGCGTAGACGCCAAGCAAGAGGCGCGGCGCATGAAGCAACTGCGCGTGTGAAATCGCTACCGCGATCCGCCGTTTGCCAACGCCGCTGCCATGAAAACGGTGCAGCAGATAAATACGTTTGACCGCAAGATCATCGACAGGCAAATCCGCAATCGGCAGCGTGGATTTCGCCAAGACCAGGTAACCGACCGGTGCATTGCCGATTTCGGTCTGCGCGATCCAGATCGTTGTCGACGGGTCTTGCAGCCAAGCATGATAGACGCGTGTTGCGTGCTGCGATTCGCCGTAGGCGAGAATGCTCGCGCCATCCAGAGTGCCGGCAAAGGTCTGCAGAAATGTCGCCTGCCTGAGCAGCGCAAGTGCGCTCGCATCCGCCGGATTGCAGAGTCGAAACTTTATGCAATCGGCCATGCCTCCTGCGCCATGGTGAGGCCCGCTGTCCGGTTGATAGCGAACGCATCTTGCGGCCTGAAGGTGCCGGGAACCGATTCAACGGCGAATCCTCCGCCAAAAGGATTGCTCGATCTGAAAACACCGCGTGGAATGCCCGGCATCATTATTCATTCGTGTATCGGGGTGGCAATCCGGCGCAGAACGTATTGAAGAATGGCGACCCTGGCGTGATTCGAACACGCGACCTGCACCTTAGGAGGGCACCGCTCTATCCAGCTGAGCTACAGAGTCACAGTCTTGGCCGCTAGGATACTCATCGGATGAGCAAAGCGGAAGAAGTCAGAGAAAATTCGCGGGTCCGTGCAATCCTTACAGCATAGATAGCGAGAGTGCGCATCGCATTACGGTGGCAAAAACAGAGCCGCGGCAGGCTGCCCGGATCCGAGGAAATTTGCCTGCGCGCAACGAGGATCCGTTGTTTCGCATCTGTCGAAAAACGACCGACTCAGATCTTTCCGAATCCAGCTAACAGCAGGCCGATGCCAGTCAATGAAATGACCATGACGGTGAAGAAAAATGCAATCGGGTGCTCATACCTCGTGGTGACGTGGCCGCTGGAGCTGAACTCGCCGGTCAGCAAAATATATATTGCCCAGACGATGGCCAGCGCACCGATGGTGACAAGCATGTTTGAAATCAGCGTCTTTTCCGCAGTCATGATTAGAGTGCCATTTCCCATTTAAACGTTACTTTTTCGCGATGCCAACCATTCTCTCGCGATTGTGCCGGTCGAAGATCGAGCACGCGCTGGCGGAGGTCGGCGCGGCAACCGGAGCCAGATTTTGCAGGGTGAAGGTCGCCGTGTTCGCCACACCGGGCGCGGCCGCGCTAACGACCACCGCGCCGCTTATATCGTTGACGCTAACGCTAACATGCGCCTTGCCCCGTGCATCGGTCACGGCCGTCGCGCCGGCGGCAAAGCGCACGCTGGTACCCGTCGCCGAAGCGACGAAGCTGACCGTGACACCCGCCAGCGGCTGACCGACCGTATCCGATACCGTGGCTTCCAGCGCCACCGGATAGGCCTGCGTGATCGTGGCGCCCTGCGGCGTACCGCCGTGGCTTGGATGCCTGCGGCAGTCTGCGCGACGCAGCGGGAACGTATCCTTGGCGAGCGTCACGCCCTTGCTGACGGCGCCACTGCCGATCGTCGCCGTAAGGATCGCCGGATAAGTCGCGCCGACGCGGCCCTGCGCCTGCCAGATTGTGTTGAACGGCACGTTTCCGCCGACTGCGGGGTTCGAGGTTTGCGCGACCTGCGTTATCACCGTGCCGAGATCCGGATCGGCGATATACATGCTGAGCGGCAAGCCGTTCAACGGCCCGTTGCCGCGGTTGCTCGTCACGGCATTACGCGTCAGCGTTTCGCCAGGACGCACGATCTTCGGCAAAGCCGCGATCGTGCCCGTGAGGCCAAAACCGGTATCGCTGGAGGAGCCAACTGTGTACGTCGTTTCCACGTGATTGGAGCGGCGGTTCTGGTTGTCGCGCAAATCCTGCGGCACCATGTACACGCCGGCCGCAACGTTGGCGAGCAGTTGCGGCGAGACGAAATCGCGGCTCGACCTGGGCAATGGCTGATCAACCCCGCAGTGCTGCGTGAACAACGTGTTGTTGCCCGCATCGATCACCGTCACTGCCAGATCGAGGTTGACCAATATCGGATTGACGGACGAACTCCGTGCATGCGATAGAATCTGTACGCGGTCGTTCGGATTGAAGACGGCGCGATCGGTATGCAGGGTCGATGTCGCCGATGCCGAGATATTGTCCGGCAAGACGTTGCCGGCGCCATAGGCCGAACTCTGTGAATTGATACCCCCGCCGCCGTCGCTTGATACGGCCTGGCTGAGATAACCCAGTGCGTTCGTCACTGTTGCTGATGCACCGCTATTCGCCGCGCGCAACGCCAGCAGAACAAATACGGTGTCGCGCGGATCGCTCTGCGAGCCGCTGCCGAGACCCCAGCCGCCATCGGCATTTTGGGATGCCACGAGCGCAGCGAAATCCTGCGTTGCAACCGGTCCGCCAGCGCCTGTAGCGATGATGCGCCGCGCGATGTATGCGTTGTTGTCGTCCCAATTGGCAGCTACAGCACTGCACCAGCCGAGCGACGCAGTCGCCAGGGTAGCCAGCGTCACCGCAGTCTCCTCGCGCACCTGCAACGGCGTAGCGACCGACGTATTTTCCGATGCCAGCGAACCGTCGCCCTGCACATTGTCGGTCAACCAGTCGACACTTTTTGCTGCGCGGGCGCGCGCACCGGCCCTGCGATGCAAACCGTGTTGAGCACCAACAGGAGCAGTACAAATTCAGCGGCCGCGCGGAAACAAGCACGCCAACGTTTTAGCGGGTCCATCTGTTCCTCGACTTCGGGACGTGCGATCGGCGGCGCTGGCCGGCAGCCGCACGTAGTCGAGGAACGCTCAACCTATCGTCGAGCGCAAAAATTCAAATAGCAACGCGATTCGCATTTTCGGCAGAATTCAGTGGGCGTATTTACCGACATGCCATCACGTTGGAACGGATGTGACGCCAGGGCCCGACGCTGCTAGTTCAGGAAATGTATTTAGTCCACGCAACGACAAAACGTGGCGGCAATCCAGCCGCGAAACTCGCACGGGGTTGCCGCCATGTCCGTCGCATCCGGCGGCTCTGGTATAATTTGCCGTCGCTTTTTTGTGAGCCGCAATGGCTTGCCTTTATCTCTCTGGAGTTTCCATGTCTGCAAATATTCTCAAGGCACT
>JAYVLO010000206.1:0-3187 GCA_043759455.1 Pseudolysobacter sp. | reverse complement strand
GTGCTCACGCGTCTGCAGTCGGTGCTGCTCGAGCGCCGTGTGCGGCTGGATCTGGCGGAATCCCTGCCGCTGGTTTCTTGCGATGAAGTATTGATCGAGCAGGTGTTGGTCAACCTGATCGAAAACGCGATCAAACACACGCCGCCGCAGACCGCGATCGACATCGGCGCGGAAGTCGTCGACGCTGCGCTGGTCATTCGCGTGCGCGACCACGGCGACGGATTGCCAGTGGGCGAGGAAATGCGTGTCTTCGAAAAATTTCATCGCGTCAACAGCGAGGGCCCGCAAAGCGGCTTCGGTCTCGGCCTGACGATTTGCAAATACATCGTCGAGGCACACGGCGGCACAATCAGTGCGTACAACCGCAACGACGGCGGCGCCGAATTCCGTTTTACGTTGCCGATCGGAACGTCGCCGACGCTGCCAGCGCAGCGCAATGCTGACGTCGCATCGGTGTTCGACGACAGCGGACCATGAGCGAGCCGCGCTGCAGCCTGTTGCTGATCGAGGACGATCCGCAGATCCAGCGGTTTCTCGCCACCGCGCTCGAAGCCAACGGCTTCACGTTGCTGATCGCGAGTACCGGCAATGAAGGCCTGCAACTCGCGGCCATGCGCCAGCCCGAAATCGTGATCGTTGATCTTGGCTTGCCGGATATTTCCGGGCTCGAAGTGATACGCCGATTGCGCGAATGGTATCAACGACCGGTGATCGTATTGTCGGCGCGCAGCCAGGAATCCGACAAGGTCGCCGCGCTCGATATCGGCGCGGATGACTATGTGAGCAAGCCGTTCGGCATCGGTGAACTGCTCGCGCGTCTGCGCGTCGCGCAGCGGCACCAGATCGCGCGCCACAGCGGCCACGTCGAAACGCGTATCGAAATCGGCAACCTCGTGATCGATCTGGCCGCACGACGCATTCAGCGCGACGGCATCGATATCCATCTCACGCCGATCGAATACAAACTGCTCGGTGTGATGGTGCAGCATCGCGGCAAGGTGGTCACGCATCGACAGTTGCTGCGCGAAGTCTGGGGCGCCGCGCATGTCGAGTCGCCGCAGTATCTGCGTATCTACATGCGTGCGTTGCGCGTGAAGATCGAGCCGGAACCCGCCCGGCCGAAATACCTGCTCACCGAGATCGGTGTGGGTTATCGGTTTGCCGAGGATGCGCCAGTACTCTGACGCAACGGCCCCGCTGGTGCCCGCGCTCAGCGGCGCCCGGCAACATGAAGTGTCAATTCGTAGCGCGTGCTCTCAACAGTGACAGTTGGACAAGCCCGGCAAGAGATGCCGATCCGTTAGCTTGACGTTTTTACCGGCATTCTTCACCGACCGGAATTTTTATGGCGCGCATTACAACGCCGCAATGCATTTCAATTCGATCGCAATTGGTGTTGGTAAAGCACTGATGCCGAGCGTCGTACGACATGGTTGCGCGACGTTGAAATATTCGGCGTAAATGCGATTGTAGATGGCAAAATCTTTCTCCATGTCGGTAAGAAAAACCGTTACATCGACGAGATCTTCCCAGCGTGCACCACTGGCTTCGAGTACGGCGCGCACGTTGGCGAATACCGCGTGGCACTGCGCTTCGATGTCATAGCGCAACAACTTGCCTGCATTATCGTAGACGTTGCCGGGGATGGAATTGTCGCTCGCAAGACGCGGCCCCACGCCGGATAAAAACAGCAGGTTGCCGACGCGCCGCGCATGCGGATAAGCGCCAACGGGTGCGGGGGCGGATTGCGTACGCACGATACTCATTGCGCGCTCGCGGCGGTATCGGCGCTGACAGCCAGGGTTTGGTTGGCCAGCACGCGCTCATCCAGCGCGCTCACGGTCAATCGGTAATTGCCGGGGCGCAGATACAGATCGCCCACCGCCTGTTCGCCGAGAATATCGATGTGGTCGAATACTAGACGATCTGCCGGAATCGCATCCTTGCCCTCGTCGGCGTAGCGCGCTTCGATCAGGCATGGCACCTGCTTCTGGCACAGGTTCTGATGTACCAGTACCGGTTTGCGCAGGCCATCGATATCGAGCCATGTCGGGCGATCGCGGCGCAATTCCTGCGGCGGGAAAAACACGCTGACATCGTAGGCGTTCGGCTTGAGCGACCACGGTTTACCAGCGCCGTCGACAAAAACCATCGGCTTGACCGGATGCAGGTATTCGATTACCGCGCGATAGAACGGATGATCGTGCGCAGTTGTATCGTGATCGACCATCATGGTCTGTTCGATGCACAACGGATCGATATTGCTGAGCTTTTTGAAATGCTGTGCCATCGATTCGCCGTCGAGATATTTGCCGGCTTTCTGGATATGCGCGAAGCCGGCATTCACGACCAACCGCGCCTGCGGATTTTTCTTGAATACACGGCTGATCAAGGTCGCCGCCTGTTCACGCTCACGCGCATCACCTTCGGCTTTTTCGGCTTCGTAGGCGACGACTGTGAAGCCGAGTTTGATCGCTTCACGGATCATCTCCGCGTACAGTGGTTCCTGCGTATAGAACCCGCTTTTTATAATCGGGTAACCGCGCTTTTGCAGATCCTTGTCATTTTCGTACAGAGTTTCTGCCGCGAACGTATCAAAGCCTTGCGCGCGTAATCGCGCGAGCATTTCAATGGTGAGAATGCGTGTATGCGGGTAGGTGTGCGCTTCGTTGAAAAATACCGCCTGCCGATCCTTGGTCAGCGCGAGCAGCGCGTCGACCGCCGGTTTTTGCTGAAACCCTGGCGTCGACAGCGGCGAGGAATTGTCATCGGTATCACTAACTTGCTGCAGCGAGTGAGTATTGCGCGCCGCAGTGTAGTCACCGAGATAAGTTTGATACCAACTCACGTATTGACTGAAGATCGATCGAAACGCCGGCGTGCGATCTTCCGCGGCAGCCTGTTGCATGATTCGATATTGCGCCAGCAAGCCTTTTTGCTTGAGTGCTTGGGTGTAGATGCTTTCCGCCTTGACGAAGGCGGCACGCTGTTGGGCACGCCATTCTGCGGCGCTGACTGGTTGTTTTGATGTGAGTTTTGCCGAGCTGTCGGCATCGGCGTCATGCAACGCCGTCGAGGCGTGCTCGGATGGCGCGGCACTCGCCAAACCCAGCGGCAGAAGCAGTGCAAACAGGGCGGTGCTGATTCGATGCATGGCGATTGGCTCCGCTTGAGTTATGAAGTACCT
>JAYVLO010000205.1:0-2453 GCA_043759455.1 Pseudolysobacter sp. | reverse complement strand
AACAACCAGTGCCCAGGCCAGCGGTGCGCCGAGCAAAAGTCCGCCGCCGACCCAGCGCAGACCCTGGCCGATCACCGCGCGCTGCAGTTGCGCCGCGCTCGCACCGAGCGCCATGCGTACGCCGAATTCGGTCGAGCGCTGGCGTACCGTGTAGGCGAGCACGGCATATAGACCGACGCTGGCGAGTCCGAGCGCGATCAGACCGAGCAATTGCAAAAGCGTGTTCAGGCGTTCGCGATCACGCAGGGTATCGGCGATGCGTGAGCGCATGCTGACGATCTCGCCGCCGGGCACAAGCGGTGCGAGTTCCTTGAACAGACGTTCGAGCGGTTGCACGATTGCATCGGTTGCGATCTGCGTGCGCAACAGCAGCGCCGGATCGGGCGGCGCATCGTCTGGCTGATAGATGAAAACACGGTCGGCGGTTTCATCGAGTGCTTTCTGCTTCACCGTTGCGGCTACGCCGACGATGGTCAGTTCGCGCATCGTATCGTCATTGTTGCTGCCATCGTTGATACCCACGCGCAAGTGCTGGCCGATCGGATCGCGCGCGCCGAGATAACGATCGACAAACGTCTGATCGACGATCGCCACCGGCGACTTCGCGCGCGCCTCTTCCGCCGTGAACGCGCGGCCGCGCAAAATCGGCGCGCCGAGCGCGGCGAAATACACGGCATCTACCAGAGCGCGATAGGCCGAAGGTTGCGGTTGGATATCTTCGTGATCCGGTGGTGTGAAATTATTCACGCTGGCGCTGCTGCTGAACGGCGCCATGCTGCCGACCCCGACGTGGGTCACGCCGGGCAGGGCGCGGGCGCGTTCGACCATGTTGTGCAGCAGCGCATGTTGGGCATCGCCACGAGCGGACATCATTGCGTCGGGATGCGCAAAAATCAGATGATCGCGATCGAAACCGACATCCTCCGCAAGCAGCCGCTGCGAGCTGCGTAGCAGCAGGCCGGTGGCGGTCAACAACGCGGCAGTCATCGCGATCTGCGTCATGATCAAGGTCGCCCGCGCGCGCTGCGCACCGCGACTGGCGGTGTGGCGCAGGCCGCCTTGCTTGAGGGCTGCGTGGAGGTCGGTGCGTTTGAACCACAGGCTGCACGCAGCCATCGAAATGGCAATCAGCATTGCCAGCGCGGCGACGAACAACAGCGTCGCTGCATCGATGCCGATCGCCTGCGGCGCATCGTTCGGCAGCAGATCGAAATGCCGCAGCAAAATCAAACCGCCTGGCAACAGCGCGAAGCCCAGGATCGCAGCGCTCGTGCACAGCAGCAGCGCTTCGGCAAACGTCTGTCGCAAGCGTTGCCGTGGGCCGGCACCCAGCGCATCGAGCAGCGCGGCTTCATGCTGGCGCCCGAACAGCCGCGCGATGAAAAGATTGCACACGTTCGCGGTCGTCACCAGCAGCACCATCGTCACCGCCAGCAGCATCAACTCCAGCGCCGGGCGGCGATCGCCGAGCCAGAGCGTACGCAACGGCAAGACGCGTATCTGCAGGCCGGCCGTGGCGAAGGCTTCCTTGAGCTGATCCATGCCGTTCGCCAGCGTCGTGATTTCGCTGGTTGCCGCGGCGACGGTCTGCGCTGGCGCGAGACGCGCGATTGCCTGCAATCCGTTGAACGTCGAGCCGCGTTGCGGTGCGCGCTCCTGTTCCGAAAATGCCAGCGGCAGCCACACTTCGGTTTTGCGCGACGGGAAGTGGAAATCGCCGGGCAGCACGCCGACGATGCGGAAATCCGTGCCCTCCAGTCGCATCCGCGCACCGATGGCGGCCGTCGCGCTGGCGTAGTGCGTACGTGCGTAGTCCTTGCTGATAACCGCGCTGGCGGCGGCGCCGTTTGCGGTATCTTCGTCGCCGAGCAATCGTCCCGCGGCGGCTTGCGCGCCGAGCAGTGCAAAAGCGCCTGGCTGCAATCGCGATGCATGCAAAGACACGATCGGCCGGCCGGTCTCATCCTGCAAAGTCGGGAGCTCTTCGCGATAGCCGCTGACACCTTGCAGCGTTTGTGCGTGCTGCGCGAGTTCGAGCAAATACGGCGCCGATACACCGGTATTGAACGACAATCCCATCAGTCGCGTATCCAGTTCGACCAGCCGTCCGCTCTGCGCAAACGGCAGCGGTTTGTACAGCAGGCCATAGATCACACTGAACACGCCGGCATTGGCTGCGAACGCAAGACCGAGCAGCAGAATCACGGTGATGCTGAAGCCGGGGTTGCGCGACAAACGGCGCAGGGCAAAACGGAAATCAGCAAGTTTCATTTCGATGGCCGTGGTGAGGAGAAGGGAAAATTCATTCGTGGCGCAATGCCACCAGCGGATCGACCGCCGCGGCTTTTCGCGCTGGCAACCAGCAGGCGGCAAGACCGATCGTAGCGAGCAATAGCGTGACAATGATCAGCGTAAGTGGATCCAATGGGCCGACTCCGTACAGACGCGACGCC
>JAYVLO010000204.1:0-23861 GCA_043759455.1 Pseudolysobacter sp. | reverse complement strand
GCGCCGCTTCAGCGCGCAACACTGGCCGCAGGATATCGCGGCGTCGCGCACCGCGCGGGTCTATGCCGCCCTCGTACGTGGCACACGCGACTACATCGCGAAGAACAACTTCCCGGGTGTATTGCTGGGCTTGTCCGGCGGCATCGATTCGGCGCTGACCGTGGCGATCGCCGTCGACGCGATTGGTGCCGAGCGTGTCACCGCGGTGATGTTGCCGACGCGCTATACCTCGCAACTGAGTCTGGACGAAGCCGCTGCGCAAGCGCGCACGCTCGGTGTGGATTATCAGGTGTTATCGATCGAGCCGAGCTTCCAGGCATTTCTGCAAACTCTGAAGCCGGTGTTTGCCGAGCGTGCGCTCGATGCCACCGAAGAAAACCTGCAGGCGCGCTGTCGGGGCGTGATGCTGATGGCGCTGTCGAACAAGTTCGGTCGCATGCTGTTGTCGACGGGCAACAAGAGCGAGATGGCCGTCGGATACTCGACGATTTACGGCGATATGTGCGGCGGTTATGCGCCGCTCAAGGATGTCTACAAGACCGAGGTTTTTGCGCTCGCGCGCTGGCGCAATGCGCAGCCCGATGGCAAGCGCGAAAGCGTCGAGAAGACGGGCTGGATCATTCCACCGGTCGTGATCGATCGGCCGCCGTCGGCCGAGTTGCGCGACAACCAGACCGATCAGGATTCGTTGCCGGCTTATGACGTGCTCGATGCAATCCTCGAGCGTTTTGTCGAGGGCGAGCAATCGCAGGCCGAGATTGTCGCTGCGGGGTATGACGAGGCCGTAGTGCGTCGGATCACACGGCTGGTGCTCAGCAACGAATACAAACGCCGCCAGTCTGCGCCGGGGCCGCGCATCAGCCGGCGCGCGTTCGGCCGTGACCGGCGGTATCCCATTTCATCCGGCTGGCACTGAGCCCGCCGGCGTCGCGTGTTCGGCGAGTGCGGGTTACAGCGTGCTGTCGTCCGCGGTGCTGTTCTTGTTGGTGAACGGAATCACGCGTTTCCAAAATGGCGGATGTTTCGGCCAGTTGCCTTTGTAATACGGGTGGTTCGGATAATTCTGCTTGAGCACGCGCTCGGCATCGGCCGATAACTTGTCTTCACCGAGGGCCTTGTAACTCATCACCATGATCGCCAGTGCGTCACCGGCCTGCGGCGTGCGCTGGTAGTTTTCGATGACGGTGCGGCTGCGATTCGCCGCCGCGAGATAGGCGCCACGACGCAGATAATATTTGGCGACGTTAACCTGCGAGTTGGCCATGTTGTCGCGCAGAAAAATCATGCGCTGGCGTGCATCGAGCGAATAGCGGCTGTTCGGGAACTTGGTGATCAGCTCGCTGAAATCCTGGAACGACTGGTTGACGAAACCCTGATCGCGCTGGGTCATGTCCTGGCCGACGTAGCGTGTGAGAAAGCCGGTCTGGCGCGAGAAATTGACCACCCCGCGCAGGTAATAGGCGTAGTCGACGTGCTTCTGCGTGGGATAGGTTTTGATGAAGCGATTGAGCGTGGAATAGGCTTCGTCGTCGCTGCCGCCCTTGTATTGGGCGTAGGCCAGCTCCAGCTGCGACTGCTCGGTGTAGGGCCCGAACGGGAAACGCGCAATCAGGCGCTTGTAATACCGCGACGCCTTGTCCACGCTACCCTCGACCAGCGCCGCTTTCGCGGCAACGTACAGTTGATCCACGGGCAGAGTTTCCGTGATTTCTTCTTTTTTGGCACCACGGTGACAACCTGCGATCAGCAGCAGGGACATCAATATCAGTAGAACAAGCTTAGGCACTCGCATGTGAAAAGCACACTCTGCAATCATCAAGACGCGCGATAATAGCCGAAACTGCCCCCGGCTGACGTTGAAAATATGTTTTTCCGCAGCGCGTTGTTGCGCCATTCATCCAATACGGCCCGAGAAACATGAACGAATCCCTTGCTACTCTTACAGTTCAGCTGCCACTGGCATCGGCCGGACGCCGTCTCGATCAGGTGCTGGCCGAGCTATTTCCCGATTATTCGCGCAGCCGCCTGACCAGCTGGATCAAGAGCGGCGATGCCTTGCTGGACGGCGCGGTCGTGCTGCCGCGCCATCTGGTGCGCGGCGACGAGACCGTGAACCTGACCGTGCGCATGGTGCAGGAGGTCGAACTTGCACCCGAACCGATCGCGCTGGATATCCGTTTTGAAGACAAGGACGTCATCGTCATCAACAAGCCGGTCGGCCTGGTGGTGCATCCGGGCGCCGGAAATTCCGCAGGGACGCTGCAGAACGCGTTGCTGCATCACGATCCGAAACTGGTCGAAGTGCCGCGTGCCGGCATCGTGCATCGGCTGGACAAGGATACTTCCGGTTTGATGGTGGTGGCGCGCAGCCTGCGTGCGCACACCTCGCTGGTCGATCAACTGCAGACGCGCAGCATGCATCGCCAGTACGAAGCCGTGGTCAACGGCAGCCTGATCGCCGGCGGCACCGTGGATGCGCCGATCAGCCGTCATCCGCACGATCGGCTCAAGCAGTCGGTGCAGGAAGGCGGCCGCGAGGCGGTAACGCATTATCGTGTGCGCGAACGTTTCCGCGGCCACGCGTTGCTGCAGCTGAATCTGGAAACGGGCCGCACGCATCAGATTCGCGTGCACATGCAACACATCCGCCATGCCCTGGTCGGCGATTCGTTGTACAGCGGTGGCTTGAAGCTGCCGCGTGGCGCGAGCCCTGAATTGATCGAGATACTGCGGGGTTTCAAGCGCCAGGCGCTGCACGCCGAACGTCTGGAATTTCTGCATCCGAAGTCCGCCAAATTGGTGAGCGTCGAAGCGGCGCGTCCGGCCGACATGGAAAAGCTAATCGGCGCGTTGCGTGCGGATACGCAAGGTGCCGATCCGCGCTGGCGCGATAGCGAATGACGATAACACCCGCGTGGCCACCGAATCCGCTGCAATGGGTGTTGCCGGATTGGCCGGCGCCGGCGTCGGTGCGCGCATGTGTGAGCACGCGGCGGGGGCCGGGTGTCAGCGTGGCGCCGTTCGATCGCTTCAATCTCGGTTCGCGGTGTGGTGATTCGTCAGATGCGGTCAGCGCCAATCGCGCCGCGTTGGTCCCGGCGCTGGGCTTGCCGACGAATCCGGCGTGGCTGCATCAGGTGCATGGCACGGATGTCGCGACCATCGTTGCGCATGTCGATCCTGGCGAACCGCGCGCAGACGCGGCGATAACACGTTCGCGCGGAATCGTGCTGGCGATTCTTACTGCGGATTGTCTGCCGATTTTATTTGCCAGCACCGATGGCGTTGAAATTGCCGCCGCGCATGCCGGTTGGCGTGGCTTGGGCGCGGGCATCATCGAACAAACGGTGGCGGCGATGACAACGTCGCCCGCCAACATCACTGCATGGCTGGGGCCGGCGATTGGGCCGCAGGCCTACGAAGTCGATGGGTTGGTGCGCGACTGTTTCGTCAATCGAGACGCCGCTGCCGCCGCCGCGTTCCACCCGGTTCGGTCGGGGCATTGGCGGTGTGATTTGTATGCGCTTGCGCGTCTGCGTCTGCAGCGGCTCGGCATCACGCAAATCAGCGGCGGCGATCTTTGCAGTCACAGTGATGCGCAGCGATTTTATTCGTATCGTCGTGACTCGGCGAATAGCGGCCGCATGGTGAGTCTGATCTGGCGCGAATAATGCGGTCTCGAACACGATACGGTCACCGGGCTGGTCCCGCGCATTTGTACCGCGGGCGCGGCTTATCAATACGTGCCACGGGCCCAGCCACGAAGACGGCTCGTTAGCGCCGTTGCAGAAATTGAAACGACGTCGTGTCGTGCCGCCGATATTGCCGTGCCCTCGTCAGGAAAGTGGTGCGGCGCCTGCGCCGGGAAACCGGATGACGACGTTGCCGATGTTCGTCGCTGTGGGCGCGTGGTATCGGCAGTTGGCCACCGTGCCGATGCATTGGCCGCCGGAGGATGCGATCAAGCCGTGGCGGGGGTCGCTTTGCGAGGTTCCGAGGCCCCGCGTGCCGTCGCTGAGCACGCTCAACGGTGCTTGCCTGGTCACAAAGGTGGGCACGCCACCTGCGCGATACACATAACCCGCAGCAAACATGTACTGATTCTGGATTTCAATTGCCGGCGCGGTGCCGCCTGCACCGGTGGTGCTGTCCTGCGTCTGCAGTGGCTAAAAGCCGCGGGAACCTCCGGCAAGCCGCCGCTTTTGCCGCATGCGACACCTGCAACAAGCGCGCTGGTTGCGCGCAGTGCGTCGCCGACGCCAACGCATCGGCGACGTAAAATCCGCAGCGGCAAATTCCGCTAGGGCTGGTTCATGCCAACGCCATAGTTCGCATATTGCGCATCGGCCGAACGATAGGCGTTGAAGTGTGCAGTGCTGTCGGCGCAGAGGGCGATCGTGCTGGCGCCGCCAGTGCAAAAATGGGTCGTGCCGTAAAAGCTTCTGGTGAATGCACCGGCGCCGACGTTCGAGTCGAAGCTGTGCACGCGCACGATCTGGCCGGTGCCGTTCAAAACTGCAATGTCGTAGTGCGATTTACCCAGACAGGTCGAGCCGACACATGGTGTGACGTGGGCGACGGCGGTATGTGCGCTGCAGGTTGCGGAGCCGTCGTTACTGGCGACGCAGCCAATGACCGTCGAATTTCCCGACGAATCCGGATTGGTGTAGGAGTTGAAAATCAGGCGATCGCCTTCGTAGTCGATTCCATCGGCCGCAACGCCGCGCGCGATCAGCAAATCCCATTGTCCGCTCAGCGAAATGCACTCGCGGCCCGATTCTGCCCCGGTATAGAAAGAAAAACGCCGCAGCTTTGTGCTCGCGGTATTGTCGGTCGCGCCCCAGGTCAGGGTGACGGAATTCTCGCCGTAGAACTGAATGGCGAAATCGCCGATTTTCGTGGCGGTCGGTTTTTTGTACGGACAACTGGCGGTCGTGCCGATGCATTGGCCGCCGCTATAAGCCACCAGGCCATTGCTCGTATTGCTGGGAGAGCTGGCCAGCAACCACGAACCGTCGGCCTGCAACACCAAAAAACCCTGCATCGTGACGAAGGTGGGCACCCCGGTCGGTGAAAAAACATAACCTGCAGCGAACATGTATTCGTTCTGGATTTCGATGCCGACTCCAGTGCCGCCACCTCCGCTACCGTTGTCGGGCGTGTATTGCTGATAGAAGCCACTTTCCGGGACGAAGGCGAACGCCGCCAGCGGCGCGAGTAGGGCGGCGATAGCGCCGAGCCATGCACGAAATTTCATGAAGTTGCTCCGTAATGAATGATCTGGATCGAATGGGACGGTGGTCAATGCAAATTGACCCGTGCGCAATATACGCAAAATGTAGCCGGCACATGTGGTGTGCGTGCGACCGAGCGTTGCAGGACGCGGTTTGCCCTTGAAATGCCCCGCTGCGACCGCATAAATCGCGTGTTCCGCAGCCTCCTGCTGCGTTGACCCCTTTCGAGAGAAACCCTATGCGCATGGATAAACTTACCTCGCGTTTGCAGCAGGCGTTGGCCGATGCCCAGAGTCTCGCGATCGGGCGCGACCACAACATGATCGAACCGGTCCACGTCATGCTGGCGTTGCTCGATCAGCAAGGCGGCTCGACGCAACCGCTGCTGGCGCAGGCCGGCGTGAATGTTTCGATACTGCGCACGCGCCTGAGCGAAGCGCTGGATCGCCTGCCGAAAGTGCGCGGGCAGGAAGGCAATCTGAATGTCTCGAACGATCTGAATCGATTGCTCAATCTCACCGACAAGTTTGCCCAGCAGCGCAACGATGCGTTTATCGCCAGCGAATTATTCGTGCTCGCCGCGCTCGATGACACGGGCGAACTCGGTCGGGCGTTGCAGGCCGCCGGTGCGCAAAAAGCACCGCTCGAACAGGCGATTGAACATCTGCGTGGCGGTGATGCCGTGCAGGATGCAAACGCCGAGGAGAATCGCCAGGCGCTGCAGAAATATTGCATCGACCTGACCGCGCAAGCCGAGTCCGGCAAGCTCGATCCGGTGATCGGACGCGATGAGGAAATCCGCCGCACGATCCAGGTGTTGCAACGACGCACCAAGAATAATCCCGTGTTGATCGGCGAGCCCGGCGTGGGTAAAACGGCGATCGTCGAAGGCCTCGCGCAGCGCATCGTCAATCACGAAGTGCCGGAAGGTTTGCGAAATCGGCGTGTGCTTGCGCTCGACATGGGTGCGCTGATCGCCGGCGCAAAATTTCGCGGTGAGTTCGAAGAGCGGCTCAAGGCCGTGCTTAGCGATTTGTCGAAGCAGGAAGGCAACGTCATCCTGTTCATCGATGAATTGCACACGATGGTCGGCGCCGGCACGGCCGAGGGTTCGATGGACGCCGGCAACATGCTCAAGCCGGCGCTCGCGCGCGGCGAGCTGCACTGCATCGGTGCGACCACGCTCGACGAATATCGCAAGTACGTGGAGAAAGATGCGGCGCTCGAGCGCCGCTTCCAGAAAGTGTTCGTCGGCGAGCCGAGCGTGGAAGATACGATCGCGATCCTGCGCGGGCTGAAAGAGCGTTACGCCGTGCATCACGGTGTAGAAATCACCGATCCGGCGATCGTCGCCGCGGCCACGCTGTCGCATCGCTACATCGCCGATCGGCAACTGCCCGACAAGGCCATCGACCTGATGGATGAAGCCGCGTCGCGCATCCGCATGGAGATCGATTCCAAGCCCGAAGAACTCGATCGCATGGAGCGGCGGCTGATCCAGCTCAAGATTCAACGCGAGGCATTGAAAAAAGAAAAAGACAACGAATCGAAACAGCGCTTGGCCGATCTCGAAACCGAAATCGGCAAACTCGATCGGCAGTTTTCCGATCTCGAGGAAATCTGGAAAGGCGAGAAGGCGGTCGTGCAGGGCACCACCAAGATCAAGGAAGAATTGGAAAAGGCGCGGCAGGAAATGGAAGCGGCGATGCGCACGCAGGATCTCGCGCGCATGAGTGAAATCCAGTACGGCAAGATTCCGCAACTCGAAAAACAGCTCGAAGCCGCGCAGGCGGTCGAGATGAAAGGGTTCAAGTTGCTGCAGCAGAACGTCACTGCCGAGGAAATCGCCGAAGTGGTTTCGCGCTGGACCGGCATTCCTGTGTCGCGCATGCTCGAGGGCGAACGCGACAAACTGCTGCGCATGGAAAGCGAGCTGCATCAGCGTGTGATCGGTCAGGACGAAGCCGTGAAAGCGGTATCGGACGCGATCCGTCGCGCGCGCGCGGGATTGTCCGATCCGAATCGTCCGAACGGTTCGTTCCTGTTTCTCGGACCGACCGGTGTGGGCAAGACCGAATTGTGCAAGGCGCTCGCGGAATTCCTGTTCGACAGCGGGGACGCCATGGTGCGCATCGACATGAGCGAGTTCATGGAAAAACATTCCGTGAGTCGCCTGATCGGCGCGCCGCCGGGATATGTCGGCTACGAGGAAGGCGGATACCTGACCGAAGCGGTGCGGCGTCGGCCTTACAGCGTAATCTTGCTCGATGAAGTCGAGAAAGCGCACCACGACGTATTCAATATCCTGCTGCAGGTGCTCGACGATGGTCGTCTCACCGATGGTCAGGGCCGCACCGTGGATTTCCGCAACACGGTGATTGTGATGACGTCGAATCTCGGCTCGCAATACATACAGGAATTGAGCAGCGGCAGCGAAGAGGATTACACCCAGATCAAGGCTGCGGTGATGGGCGTGGTGCAGGCGCATTTCCGGCCGGAGTTCATCAATCGGCTCGATGAAATCGTGGTGTTCCGCCCGTTGGAGAAGGGGCAGATTCGCGCCATCGCGCGCATCCAGACCGGGTTTCTCGGCAAGCGCCTCGGCGAGCGTCAGCTCAAGCTCGATTTGACCGACAACGCGCTTGATCTGCTCGCGAATATCGGTTTCGATCCGGTCTATGGCGCGCGTCCGCTGAAACGGTCGATCCAGCAATTGATTGAAAATCCGCTCGCGCAAAAAATTCTGGCCGGTGAATTCGTCCCCGGCGATACGGTCAGGATCGATGCCGATGCGGGCCGCATGCTGTTCGGCAAAAACTGAGCACAGCAATAGCCGGGTGCGCGCGCGCTGCATGCTGTAATCTTGCGGCTCATGCGCAAAACGTTTGCATCCGCGGGCTGCGCAAGCGGCGATGCAACTATGGAGTTCTGGAGAACATCGAATGCCGATTTACGAATACGAATGCGCCACGTGCAACCAGCGTTTCGAGCGTCTGCAGAAAATTTCCGATCCCGATCCGGGTGTCTGCCCGAATTGCGGTGCGACAAAAATCCAGAAGTGCGTGACCGCGCCGTCGTTTCGTCTCGCGGGCACGGGCTGGTACGAAACCGACTTCAAGAAAGACGGTGACAAGAAACGCAACCTCGCCGAAAAAAGTGAAACCAGCGCGAGTACCGAGAGCCAATCCGAGAGCAAATCGGTCGAGAAAAAAGCCGATGCGCCGGCGGCATCCAGCAGTGACAAACCCGCCAGCACGGTGACCAGCACCACTCCCTGACATTTCCGATAAATCTCGTACAGCAACAGTTTGGTTTGAATATGCTATCTGGTAGTCGCAGGTTGCATTAAGCTATCTAAATTAAACGGGGAGGGTAGAACAATGATCGGTAAATTGTTGGCAGGATTGGCACTGGTGGGAGCCGCGCTGTTTGCCGCACCGCAAGCCCAGGCGCAGCGATATGGTGGGGCGGTATTCGATTGCTCCAGTTATGGTTTTCGCTACGAAGAGTGCAATATTCCGTTTCGCGGTGACGTACGTATCGTTGAGCAGCGATCTGGCGCGCGCTGCGTTGAAGGCGAGACGTGGGGCACACGTCGCGGGCGTGTCTGGGTCGACAAAGGTTGCTCGGGGCGTTTCGCCCCCGATACTGGTGGCGGTGGCGGTGGCGGCGGTGGCGGCGGTGAATGGCGCCCTGGCCCGGATTGGGATCGCACCATCAGCTTCGGTTGCGGCAGCAGCCAGTACAACTACAATTTCTGCCAGGTCGATGTCGGTCCCGACGGCACAGTCGTTTTGCAGCGTCAGACTTCCGGTACCGCGTGTATCGAAGGTCGCACGTGGGGTTGGAACCGCGCTGGCGTTTGGGTAGACAAGGGTTGTGCGGGCGATTTCACGATCCGCCGCCGCTGGCGCTAATTCCGAACAGCCGGATTTTCGCTGTTCAGACAACAACGCCCGCCTTTTGGCGGGCGTTTTGTTTGCAGTGCAGCACAAAGCCCTTTAGGATTCGGCGCCCACCCGTTGCGCCGGATACGCTGGCGCAGCTTTTTTGGAGTTTCTCTGCATGCGCACTCACTACTGCGGTCTCGTCGACGAGACCCTGATCGATCAAACCGTTTCGTTGTGCGGCTGGGCCGACACCCGGCGCGATCACGGCGGCGTGATCTTCATCGATCTGCGCGATCACGAAGGTCTGGTCCAGGTAGTGGTGCAACCCGACAATAAAACCGCATTTGCCGCCGCCGAAGCGGTGCGTTACGAATTCTGCTTGCGCGTGACCGGCATCGTGCGTGCGCGTCCGTCGAGTCAGGTCAACAACAAGCTCGCCACCGGCAAGATCGAAGTCGTGGTCGACCAGATCGAGATTCTCAATACCGCCGCCCCGCTGCCGTTCATGCTGCATGAAACACCGGGCGAGGAAATTCGCCTGCGGTATCGGTATCTCGATATCCGCCGCCCGCAAATGCAACAGACCATGCGCATGCGCACGCGCCTGACTCAGACCATTCGGCGATTTCTCGACGCGCGCGGCTTTCAGGATATCGAAACCCCGATCCTGACCAAGGCCACGCCCGAAGGCGCGCGGGATTACCTTGTGCCATCGCGTGTGCATCCGGGCGAATTCTATGCACTGCCGCAGTCACCGCAGTTGTTCAAGCAGTTGCTGATGATGGCCGGCATGGACCGTTATTATCAGATCGCGCGGTGTTTCCGCGACGAAGATCTGCGCTCCGATCGCCAGCCCGAATTCACTCAGCTCGACATGGAGTTCGCCTTCGTCAACGAACGCGACATCCAGGATTTGGTCGAGGATATGATCCGGCAGGTGTTCAAGGAAGTGGTGAACGTCGAGCTAGATGCCGCGTTCCCACGCATCACTTACGCCGAGGCGATTCGTCGTTTCGGTTCGGACAAACCCGACCTGCGCATTCCGCTCGAATTGGTCGATATCGCGGAGCATGTACGGCATGTCGAGTTCAAGGTTTTTTCCGCGCCGGCCAGCGATGCGAGCGGTCGTGTGGTGGCGCTGCGCTTGCCGAAAGGCGCCGAGCTCAGCCGCAAATACATCGATGATCTCGCGCCGTACGTCGCGCGGTACGGCGCCAAGGGCCTGGCCTGGATTCGGGTCGATGATCTGAGCAAAGGCCGCGAAGGTCTGACCTCGCCGATCGTGAAATTTCTCGACGATCGCGCCGTCGACGGCATCTTCCAGGCGGTCGGTGCGCAGACCGGCGATCTGATTTTCTTCGGCGCCGGCAACTACAAAACCGTGTCGGATTACATGGGCGCGTTGCGTCTGAAAATCGGCAAGGACAACGGCCATATCGAGAAAACCTGGAGTCCGCTCTGGGTGGTGGATTTCCCGATGTTCGAGTACGACGAACCGTCGCGTCGTTACATGGCCCTGCACCATCCGTTCACCGCGCCGAGCATCGATGATGCGGCGGATTTGCGCGCGAACGCGGCGAATGCGGTTTCGCGCGGTTACGACATGGTGCTCAACGGCAACGAGATCGGCGGCGGTTCGATTCGTATTCATCGCTCCGATGTGCAGAGTGCGGTGTTCGATCTGCTCGGCATTTCCAGCGAAGAAGCCGAGGCGAAATTCGGCTTCCTGCTCGAAGCGCTCAAGTACGGCTGCCCGCCGCACGGCGGCATCGCATTCGGCATCGATCGAATCGCGGCGCTGATGTCCGGCACCGATTCGATCCGCGACGTGATCGCGTTCCCGAAAACGGCGAGCGCGCAATGCCTGTTGATGGCCGCGCCATCGGCCGTGCCGGAAGTACAACTGCAGGAATTGCATGTGCGTGTGGTCAAGCCGGTCAAGGCGAATAGCTAGCGTTTCCGCGCGTGAGCGAACACATCCTGTTGTTGCATGGTTTGTGGATGCGCGGGTTCACCCTGCTGCCGCTGAAGCGCCGCCTGGCTGCGGCGGGTTATATCGTGCACATCGGCGATTACGCTAGCGTGACGCGCGGCGTGGATGACAGCGTGGCGCGTCTGGTCGAGGGCGCACGTCGCTGGCGCGCGCCGCGCTTGCATTTGATTGGCCATAGCCTGGGCGGGCTGATCGCATTGAAAATGCTGCAGCAGGCACCGGATCTGCGTTATGGAAATGTGGTCTGTCTGGGCACGCCACTACGCGGTAGCGCCGCCGCTCGTGGCTTGGCAAAACTTCCGGGCGGACGCCGTTTCCTTGGCAAAAATCACCATGTGCTGCAGCAAGGGTTGCCGGAATGGCGCAGTCCGTATCCGCTCGGCATGATCGCCGGTCGTGTCCCGGTCGGCATTGGTGCGTTGCTCGCGCCGATCGCGTTGCCACACGATGGTACGGTCAGTCTCGCCGAGACGGAATGGCCCGGCCTGACCGATCATTGCGTCGTTTCATCCACGCACACCGGCTTGGTGTTTTCGCGGCACGTTGCCGACCAGATAATCGCCTTTCTGCAAAATGCACGTTTCACCCACGCGTGACGGATCTTGCGGCGATGCAGCACGCAGGCGTGTTAAGATTTCATACTTCGAGGTTGGCAGACAGAGTGATGGCCGGTCAGGGTTGCAGAAAAATATTCCCTCGCGCAGACATGCGTGCCGTGCGCAGCGCAGCGACTGCGCTGAGTCGCCGCATGGTGCCACCGATCGCCTTGCGGAAATACATGCCTGGTTAAGCCCGCGGTCGTGCATGCCGTGCGCGTTCGTGCGTATCGGCCGACCCGGCGTGTCCAGCGCACCGCCCCACCATGACCCGCATCCTCGGCATCGACCCAGGCTCGCAACGTACCGGCATCGGCATTGTCGATGCGGATGGCGCGGGCAAATCCAGCTACGTGTTTCATACCGCGCTGAGCCTGCTCGATAACGCGACGTTCTCGCTGCGGCTGAAACAGATTTTTGATCAGCTGTCCGCGATCATCGACGAACATCGTCCCGATGAAGTCGCGATCGAGCGCGTGTTCATGGCGCGCAATCCCGACTCCGCCTTGAAGCTCGGTCAGGCACGCGGTGCGGCGATTTGTGCGGTGGTCAATCGCGATCTCGACATCACCGAATACGCGGCCAAGGAAATCAAGCAGGCCGTGGTCGGCACCGGCGCGGCGGACAAAACCCAAGTGCAACACATGGTGTGCATGCTGCTGAACCTGACCGGCAAATTGCAGGCCGATGCGGCCGACGCGCTAGCTGTGGCGCTAACCCACGCGCATACGCGCACGAGTATCCTGCGCCTCGGCATTCCGCGCACGGCATGGAGACGCCGACGATGATCGGACGCTTGCGAGGTATTTTAATATCGAAACAGCCGCCGTGGCTGGTAATCGATGTCGGTGGTGTCGGCTACGAACTCGAGGCGCCACTGTCGACGATTTTCGACCTGCCCGAAACGGGCCGTGAAGTCACCTTGTTCACGCACTACGCGGTAAAAGAAGACACCGTCGCGTTATACGGTTTTTTGCGCGAGTCGGAACGCAGCATGTTCCGCGCCCTGCAGAAGGTCAGCGGCATTGGTGCGAAGACGTCGCTGTCGGTGCTGTCCGGTGCGACCGTGGATGAATTTGCGCGGCTCGTGCACAGCGGCGACATCGCCGCGCTGATGCGCATTCCGGGCATTGGCAAGAAAACTGCAGAGCGAATCGTCGTGGAATTGCGTGATCGGGTCGAAGCGTTGGGCGCGGTGTCGCTGCCCGGTTTCGGCAATCGCGCAGTACCTGCCGATCCGGTTTCCGAGGCGACTGTGGCATTGCAATCGCTGGGTTACAAACCGGTCGAGGTGACGCGTATGGTCAAGGCCGCGGCGGCAGAAGGCGACACGGCGGAGGCGATCATCCGCAAGGCGCTGCAGGCCGCACTGCGTTGAATTTTTTGCAGACTGAAACAACCCCGAATTCCTTAGTGATGTTGTCATACTCATGAGTCCACAAAATACCGAACAAAAACGCCAAAGCATGAAAGCACTGGCGCTCGGCGCGCTTGGCGTGGTCTACGGCGACATTGGCACGAGCCCGCTGTACTCCGTGCAGACCACGTTTGGCACGCATGGCATCGCGCCCGATCCGGCGAATATCCTCGGCGTGCTGTCGCTGATTTTCTGGTCGCTGGTGATGGTGGTTTCGCTGAAGTACGTCGTCTTCATCATGGGCGCCGACAACCGCGGCGAAGGCGGCATCATGGCCTTGCTCGCACTTGCACAACGCGGCGTCAAGGAAAATCCGCGTGCGCGCTGGGTGATCATGGTGCTGGGCATTTTTGGCGCCGCGCTATTCTACGGTGACGGCGTGATCACGCCGGCGATTTCGGTATTGTCCGCGGTGGAGGGGCTTGAAGTGGCCGCGCCTTCGTTGGTGCACTACGTGGTGCCGATCACGCTCGCGGTCTTGATTATCCTGTTCATCGTGCAACGCAGCGGCACGGCAAAGGTCGGCGCGGTGTTTGGCCCGATCATGTGCGTGTGGTTCATCAGCATTGCGCTGCTCGGCGTATATGCGCTGATCCAGCAGCCGACCGTATTCAAGGCCTTGTATCCGGGTTACGCGGTACAGTTTTTCGTCAACAACGGCTGGCACGCGTTCGCTGCACTCGGCGGCGTGGTGCTGACCCTAACCGGTGCCGAAGCGCTATACGCCGACATGGGTCACTTCGGCAAAAATCCGATCCGCTTGGCGTGGTTCGGTTTTGTTTCGCCGGCGCTGGTGCTGAACTATTTCGGCCAGGGCGCGTTGCTCATGAGCGATCCGACCGCGGTGTCGAATCCGTTCTACAAGATGGTGCCGGAACCGTTGCTCTATCCGATGATCGGCCTCGCCACCGTGGCCACGGTGATCGCGTCGCAGGCGGTGATCACCGGCGCGTTTTCGATGACACGCGAGGCTATCCAGCTCGGTTTTTCGCCGCGCATGGAAATCGTGCATACCTCACAACGGCAGATGGGCCAGATCTACATGCCGTGGATCAATCGTATGCTGCTGCTGATGATCGTCGCCGCCGTGATCGGCTTTGGTTCGTCCGAACATTTGGCCGCGGCATACGGCATAGCCGTGACCGGCACGATGGTCGCGACGACGTTGCTGGCGCTGGTCGTGGCACGGCGCCAATGGCACTGGAATCGCCTGGTGGTGATGTTCGCTGGTGCGATTTTCCTCACGATCGATATTTCGTTCTTCGGCGCCAATCTGATCAAGGTCGAACATGGCGGCTGGTTCCCGCTGATTCTCGGCGCCGGCATTTTCACGCTGATGACAACATGGCGGCGCGGCCGCGATCTGGTGCTGCGCGAACTCAAGCAAAGCGGACTCGCGCTGGAGCCGTTCATCACCAGCATCATGGCGCATCCGCCGACGCGCGTACCGGGCACGGCAGTGTTTCTCACTGCGAGCGCCAATTCGGTGCCGAACGCGTTGCTGCACAATCTCAAGCACAACAAGGTGCTGCACGAGCGCAACGTATTGCTCAAGGTCGCGGTACTCGATGTTCCATTTGCGGAAAAATCCGAACGTCTCGAAATCAATGCGCTGGGCCACGAGTTTTATCGACTGACGATACGTTTTGGTTTCAGCGAAGATCCGAACATCACTGCCGTGCTGCCGCGTTGCGAAAACATGGATCTGCCGTTCGACATGATGGATACGACGTTCTTCGTCAGCCGTGAAACTGTCGTCGCGAGCAATCGACCCGGCATGCCGTTGTGGCGCGACAAGCTGTTCGCGTTTATGACGCGCAACGCAAGTTCGGCGACCGCGTTTTTCCAGATTCCGGCGAACCGGCTGATCGAGCTCGGCACGCAGGTCGAGATCTGATTGGCCGTCCAAACGCGGTGGTGCGGATTGCGCATCGAACTAAACTGAATATGAACGTGCAGCATGGACCGGCGAGATCGTGTCGACCCAGCGCACCGCAGGCCTGCATGCCCTGCCATAATGCCGCCATGCTGACATTGCGCCGCCCATGACCGAGTCCCGCCTGATCGCCGCGTCCGCCACGCGCGAAGACGAGCTGCTCGACTCCAGCATTCGTCCGAAAAACCTGTCCGAATATCTCGGCCAGGTCGCGGTGCGCGAGCAGATGTCGATCTACATTCAGGCGGCCAAACAGCGCAAGGAAGCCCTCGATCATGTGCTGATCTTCGGCCCGCCCGGACTCGGCAAAACAACACTGTCGCACGTCATCGCCAACGAACTCGGGGTGAACATGCGCAGCACGTCCGGCCCGGTGATCGAGCGCGCCGGCGACCTCGCCGCGCTGCTGACCAACCTGCAGCCGCACGATGTATTGTTCGTCGACGAAATTCATCGCCTCTCGCCGGTGGTGGAAGAAGTGCTGTATCCGGCGATGGAAGATTTCCAGATCGACATCATGATTGGCGAAGGCCCTGCCGCGCGCTCGATCAAGCTGGATCTTCCGCCGTTCACGTTGATCGGCGCGACGACGCGCGCGGGCTTGCTCACCGCGCCGCTACGCGATCGATTCGGCATCGTGCAACGGCTCGAATTTTATACGCCCGGCGAGCTGGCTTCGATCGTGCGGCGCTCGGCGAAAATTCTCGGTATTTCGTGTGCGGACGATGGTGCGGTCGAGATCGCCAATCGTTCGCGCGGCACGCCGCGTATCGCCAATCGGCTGCTGCGCCGCGTGCGCGACTTCGCGCAGATCAAGGCCGACGGCATCATCACGCGCGAGGTCGCTGCGGCCGCGATGGTGATGCTGAATGTCGACGCCGAAGGTTTCGATCAGCTCGACCGCCGCCTGCTCAGTACGATCATCGAAAGTTTCGACGGCGGTCCGGTTGGCGTCGAATCGCTGGCCGCGGCGCTCAGCGAAGAACGCGGCACGATCGAGGATGTGGTCGAACCATTCCTGATCCAGCAAGGCTTTCTCATGCGCACCGCGCGCGGCCGCATGGCGACCAGCAAGACCTATCGCCATCTCGGCTTGAAACCGCCGCCGCGCGCGAATCAGCCGCAACCCGAACTGTTCGCCGATGACAATGTCTGAGCGTGTCGAACCGGAAAATTTCAGCTGGCCGGTACGTGTGTACTGGGAAGATACCGATGGCGGCGGCGTGGTTTATCACGCGGCGTATTTGTGTTTTTGTGAGCGCGCGCGCACCGAATGGCTGCGCGCGCGTGGCATCGAACAAGAGCGTTTGCGCGCGGTCAGCGATGTCGTGTTCGTGGTTTGCGATGTCAACCTGAAATTCCGCAAGCCAGCAAGGCTGGACGATCTGCTCGACATCAGCGTCGAGGTGCTCGAACGGCGCTCTGCGAGCATGACTTTCCAGCAGCGCCTGGTTCGCCGCAGCGATGGCGCATTGCTGGTCGAGGCGCGTTTGCGCGTGGCATGTTTGCAGGCTTCCAGTTTTCGGCCGCGGCCGATTCCCGATGATTTATTGCAGGAGATTCCAAAGGCATGAATGGCGATCTGAATATTCTGCAACTGGTGCTCGGCGCCAGTTTGCTGGTGAAGTTGGTGCTCGGCGTACTCGTCGCATTTTCGTTTCTGTCGTGGGTAATCATCTTCCGCAAGAAGGCGATGCTCGATCGCGCGATGAACGGCGCGAACGCGTTCGAGGAACGGTTCTGGTCGGGTGCCGATCTCGCGGTCTTGCATCGTGAAGTCACCGCCGAAAGTGATCAGATCACCGGCATCGAAAGCATCTTTGAATCTGGTTATCGCGAATTCGCGCGGTTGCGCCAGCGCCGGCAGATGGATTCGCGCACCATGCTCGAAGGCGCGCAGCGCGCGATGCGCGTGGCATTGTCGCGCGAGATCGATCGGCTCGAACAGAATCTGGAATTCCTCGCCAACGTCGGTTCGATCAGCCCCTACATCGGCCTTTTCGGCACGGTGTGGGGAATCATGGGCGCGTTCAGCGGTTTGGCATCGGTGAAAGAAGCGACGATCGCGATGGTCGCGCCCGGAATTTCCGAAGCGCTGATCGCCACCGCGATGGGTCTGTTCGCCGCGATTCCGGCGGTGTGGGCATACAACCGTTACGCTACGCGACTCGAACGCATCACCGTGCGCTACGAGAGTTTCCTCGAAGAATTTTCCTCGATCCTGCAGCGCCAGGCGCACATCGAAGATCACGGCAATGCGTGAGAAATTTAACCCTGCGCTCCCCATTGTCACGTTGCCAGCATGACCATGCAGACCGGACAACGCCGCAAGCGCCGCAAACTCAAGGCCGAAATCAACGTCGTGCCGTACATCGACGTGATGCTGGTGCTGTTGATCATTTTCATGGTCACCGCGCCACTGCTTAACCTCGGCGTGGATATCCAGTTGCCGCAATCGAAGGCCAAGGCGCTGCATCCGGACAAGGAACCGGTCGTCATCAGCGTCGATGAAAAGGGCGCGTATTTTCTGACCCTCGGCACTACGCCGCGCGAGCCGATCGATAGCGATACGCTCGTCAAGAAAGTCTCCGCCTTCGTGCGCCAGAATCCCGATGTGCCGGTGATGATCGGCGGCGATGAGCGCGTCGATTACGGCAAGGTTTATCAGGTCATGGTGTTGCTGCAGCAGGCCGGCGTGCCGAAGGTGGGCCTGATGAGTGCGCCGATCCAAGAAACCAAACCACGTTGATGCGTAGCACTTCGGTTATGCGCAGCACGGCAGGCATTGGCGGCGAGCGCTGAGCGTGGAGAAAACCGGCGACAAACTGCGCGCGTTTTTCTACGCCCTGCTGGTGCATCTGGTGGTGGTGGCGATTGCCGTGCTCGGAATGTTCTGGAGTAACACGACGAAGCCGGTGACCTTGCCGGGGCCGATCATCGAGGCCGAACTGGTCGGTGTCGCGCAAGCGCCGAAAGCGCACGCGGTGAGCAAGTCAAAACCGACGCCGCCGGCACCCGTGACGCCACCGGAGCCGGTCAAACCGCCGACTGCGGAACCGGCCGATGCGACGCCGCCGTCGAAGCCGACGCCGCCCAGGCCGACACCGCAGGAAATCAAGCGCGACCAGGATGCGCAGGCTGAAATCTTGCGGCAGGATCAGAAAAATCAGGAGCGTGTCGCCGAGGTTGCGCGCGAGAAAGCCGAGAAGGCGGAAAAGGTCGAAGTCGAGCGCAAGCGCCAGGAAAAAATTCTGCTCGAACAAAAAGAGCAGGAAGAACAAGCGAAGCGCGAGGAGGCGATCCAGAAGCAGATTGATGCGGCGAAGAAACTAACCGACGCCGCAAAAAAGAAACTCAAGCTCGAGCAGGAAAAACAAAAACAGCTCGCCGATGTCAATGCCAAGCCCGCGGCGAAACCTCCGGCTGCGGCGCAACGCGCACCGGCGGCTGAGGTGCCCGAAGCGGAAAAGGCGCAGACCGGCATGAACGGAACCGATGCGAGTCTGCTAGGTGAGTACCGCGCGGCGATCCAGAATGCGGTGACGTTGAGCTGGCTGCGCCCCGACAATGCCACCACGGGCTTGCGTTGCCGCATTCACATCACACAAATTCCAGGCGGTGAAGTGCTTTCCGCGAATGTCACGGGACCATGCAATGCTGACGCGGTCACTCGGAATTCGATCGAACAGGCAGTCAAACGTGCTGCACCTCTGCCTTACAAAGGTTATGAGAAAGTGTTTCAACGAGACTTGGATTTGAATTTCAGATACGACGGATGAGGAAAGCTATGAACATGCCAAAAATTTGGTTGAAAGGTCTGGCGCTGTTGCTGCTGGCATTGGGCGCAAACGCGGTGCAAGCGCAAGGCTTGAGTATCGATATCGTCAACGGCACGCCATCGGCGTTGCCGATTGCCGTCGTGCCGTTCGCGTTCGAAGGCGCGGGCGTGCCACCCCCAGTCGATGTCGCGGAAATCATGCGCAACGATTTCAACCGTTCGGGAAAATTCCGCGGTTTGCCGAAAGTCGACATCATCGAGTTTCCGACGCGCCAGTCGGAAGTCAAGTTCGCGACGTGGAATCTGCTCAAGCAGGCGTATCTCGTGGTCGGGCGCGTGCATGACGGCAGCAATGGCGATCTCACCGTCGAATACGAATTGTTCGACGTCGCCAAACAGCAGGCGCTGCCGGTCGGCAAGTCGATTTCCGGTCAGCGCAGTGACATGCGCGGGCTTGCACACAAGATCGCCGATGACGTCTACGAAAAAATCCTCGGTGTGCGCGGCGCGTTCTGGACACGTATCGCCTACATCACCTCCAGCGGCAGCGGCAATAACATGAACTACGCGCTGATGGTTTCGGATTCCGACGGCTACGGTCCGCAGACCGTGGTGAAATCGCATGAGCCGCTGCTGTCGCCGGCGTGGTCGCCGGATGGCAACAAGCTCGCGTATGTCTCGTTCGAGCGTGGCAATTCGGCGATCTATATCCAGGATATTTCGACCGGTTCGCGCGAGCTGGTGTCGGCCAACAAGGGCATCAACGGCGGCCCCTCTTTTTCACCGGACGGCAGCCGCATCGCGCTGACCTTGTCATACGGCGGTAACCCGGATATCTACATCATGGATCTGGCGAGCAAAAAAACCACGCAGATCACCAAGCATTTTGCGATCGACGTCGAGCCAACTTGGATGCCGGACGGACAGAGCCTGATTTTCACGTCGGATCGTTCGGGCAAACCGCAGTTGTATCAGGCCGCGATTACCGGCGGTGACGCGACGCGAATCAGCTTTCAGGGCGAGTACAACGCTACGCCATCGATCATCAACGATGGCCGCAGTATAAAGATCGCTATGGCGGAAGGCGGCGGAAATGTGTATCGTATTGCTGTTTTAGACCGCACCAGTGGCGACAGTAAAATGATTACGCCGGGTAGCCTGGATGAGCATCCCAGCTTTGCGCCGAACGGCAGCATGCTGGTTTATGCGGCTACGGAAGGCTCGCGTGAGGTTTTGTATGCTATTTCTGCAGATGGTCTTGTGCGACAGCGCCTGGTTCTTGCCGACGGCGATGTGCGCGAGCCGGCATGGTCCCCGTACCGCAAGCGTTGAAGAAGAAAGTGCATCGGTCCACGGTGTGCGCAAATGTAAGTTTTTATTTTAGCTAACCATTGAGGGAACACCATGAGCCACCCGAATCTGAATACATTTTTCCGCGTTGCCTTGTGCGGCGCGCTGGTCCTGAGCATGGCCGCCTGCAGCAAGAAAGCAGTCAAAACGACCGAACAGCCAGCCAGCAATGACAACAGCGCCACCACGCAGCCGACCAAGTCGCCGACCAAGTACACCACCGGCTCGTTGGAAACCGACAGCTGCCTGCGCCAGCGCGTTGTGTACTTCGATTACGACAAGGCCGAAATCGCGTCGGATTTCCGCGCAGCGATCGCTTGCCATGCCGAATACCTGCGTGAGTTCCCAGGCGCCCGCGTAACCCTCGAAGGCAACACCGATGAGCGCGGCACGCGCGAGTACAACCTCGGCCTCGGCGAGCGTCGTGGCAATGCGGTGAATTCTGCGCTGTCTTCGGCCGGTGCATCGTCCAGCCAGCTCAACGTGGTCAGCTACGGCGAAGAGCGCCCGACCTGCAAAGAGCACGCTGAAAGCTGCTGGCACAAGAACCGCCGCGTCGAGATCGTCTATAGCTCGAAGCAGTAAGATCAGACCATGCGCACGCGCCACTCTGTTTCTCGTTTCGTTCTGGCGCTGACCCTGTTGGTTGTCGCCGGCTGGGCTTGCGCCCAGGATTCCGGCCGTCTGAGTCTCGCTGATCGTGTTGCCCGCCTCGAGCAACAATCGCAAAGCGGCTCGGGTGTCGATATGGTCAACCAGATCAATGCCCTGCAAGCGCAGGTGCAGACGCTGCAAGGCCAGCTCGAAGAAGCCAAGCATCAACTCGACGAACAGAAGCAGAGCGGCAAAGCGCAGTACACCGATCTTGATTCGCGGCTTGCCAAGCTCGAAGGTCGCGGCAGCGGTGCCGCGCCTTTAGCTGGCGCTGCCGCGGCCAATCAAGGTCAGATGCAGGATGTAACGCTCGGCGCCACTGGCGCCGCAGCGTCGGTAGCTTCGGCAAACAATGCCGCTTCAGCGGATCTGCAAAATCCCGTGGAAACCGCGCGTCGTTCGCCGGCATTGGCCAGCAATACTCCATCCGCGCCCGCTGATCCTGCGGCGGAGAAGGCCGCTTATGATGAAGCCTTCGCGGCGTTAAAAGATGGCCGTTATGCCGAATCCGCGCGCCGTTTCCAGGCGTTCACGGCGGCTTACCCGAACAGCGATTTGTCCAGCAACGCCAACTACTGGCTCGGCGAATCGTATTACGTCACCCAAAATTATCGTATCGCGCTGGAGACTTTCCAGAAGCTGCTGACCTTGTTCCCGACCAGTCAGAAAGCCCCTGATGCGCTGCTTAAAGTCGGCTATTGCCAGTATGAAATGAAAGACTGGAATGCCGCTGAAACCACGCTCAACAGCGTCGTGCAGAAATATCCGAACACAACCGTCGCCAGCCTCGCGCAGGGCCGCTTGCGCGCGCTCAAGCTTGAAGGCCGTCACGGCTGATCGTTCACCCGGGAGCCTTGGCCGTGGCCGAAGGCGATAGCAATTCTCAAACACTCAGCCCTGTGTTAGCCGAACGCCTTCGCATCAGCGAGATTTTTTGCTCGATTCAGGGCGAGTCACGCAGCGCCGGCTGGCCGACCGTATTCGTGCGCCTCACCGGCTGCCCGTTACGCTGCACGTGGTGCGATACTGAATACGCGTTTCACGGCGGCGGCTGGCGCGGGATCGACGAGATCGTGCACGAGGTCGCCATGCACAAGACGCATCATGTGTGTGTTACCGGCGGCGAACCGCTCGCACAGAAACGCTGCCTGACGTTGTTGCAGCGATTGTGCGATGCCGGCCACGAAGTATCGCTGGAAACCAGTGGCGCGCTCGATGTTTCGCAGGTCGATCCGCGTGTGATTAAGGTCGTCGATTTGAAGGCACCGGGGTCCGGCGAGCACAAACGCAATCGCTGGCAGAACATTCCGCTGCTCGCGCCAACGGATCAGATCAAGTTCGTGCTGGCCGATCGTGCCGACTACGACTGGGCTTGCGCCGCGCTGACCGAACACAAGCTGCATGAGCGCTGCGAAGTATTGTATTCGCCGGTGCACGGCAGCCTCGCGCCGCGCGAGCTGGCCGAGTGGATCCTCGCCGATCACTTGCCGGTGCGCATGCAAATGCAGTTGCACAAGCTGCTGTGGGGCGATGTACCGGGGCATTGATTTGCGGCATCGCGCCCAGATGCCGCGGCATTTTCCATTCGGCATACCGGCTTCGCCCTTGAAAGCTTCGCGCAGCCGGGAATCGAGCTTTCTTTTTACCCGCATCCAGAACTGGATTCTCGCCTGCGCGGGAATGACGGGTTACTTCTTAAATTCGCTATGAGACCCGTGTCGTCATGACTCAGCCCACTTCCCGCCCACGCGCCGTCGTCCTCGTTTCCGGCGGCATGGATTCCGCCGTGGTTCTCGCCCTGGCGCGCGAACAGGGCTTCGATTGCTATGCACTGAGCGTTGCCTACGGCCAGCGTCATTCCTCCGAACTCGAAGCCGCCGCGCGGGTAGCGCAAACGCTGGGCGCGATCACGCATAAAGTCGTCGTGGTGGATCTTCGCGCAATCGGCGGTTCGGCGCTGACGGCGGATATCGACGTGCCCGAACAAGGCGGTGCCGGCATCCCGGTGACCTACGTGCCGGCGCGCAATACGATCATGCTTTCGATCGCGCTCGGCTGGGCCGAAGTGCTCGGTGCCGATGAGATTTATTGCGGCGTCAACGCGGTCGATTATTCCGGTTACCCGGATTGCCGCCCGGTATTTATCGAAGCGTTCGAGCGTCTCGGCAATCTCGCCACCAAGGCCGGTGTCGAAGGTCACGCCTTGCATGTGCGTGCGCCGCTGATGCGCATGAGCAAGGCCGATATCGTGCGCGAGGGCACGCGCCTGAACGTCGATTTTGCCGCCACCGTATCCTGCTACAACGCCGACACAACGGGTCGCGCCTGCGCGCATTGCGATGCGTGCCGCCTGCGCGCCGACGGTTTCAATGCCGCTGGTATGAGCGATCCCACGCGCTACGTCTAGCCCCGGCCAGCTAGCGGGCTGCGCTGATATTACTCAGCGCACCGGATGAAAATTCGGCTTGTCCGGGTCGGCGTAACTTCGGTAGCGCGGAAAGGAATCCCTTAATTCGCAGTGCGAAGTGCTGGCCGCAGCGTTTTTTACTTGTCAGCGCGCGCATCTCGCCCTACACTTTGCAGCCCGCAATTCCCGCCGTTGAGATTCACTGTCACGGCGTTCTGCAAGCAGCTTGGGCCGTTAGCTCAGTTGGTAGAGCAGCGGACTTTTAATCCGTTGGTCGATGGTTCGAATCCATCACGGCCCACCAGTTTAATCAATAACTTGCGCGCATCTAAGCTGCTTGATATTTCTTGCAGGGACACCTGCGGGGACAACTGTTGCTTCGTGACGTAGCGCTGACTGCGTTTTCGGCGAGTCTGAGATTGATGCGTATATCGCCAATCTGATCAAGGCGCGCGATTCTGCAGGGTAGCGACCATCCTTGGTCGTATCGCATGAGCGTGACCTCAGTCTGATCTTGCCCTCATTTCCCGGACACCCGTCTAAGCGACTTGGGATAGCTCGAATGCTTCAGGACTGAAGTATCCAAGCAGGGAGTGGAGTCGCTGT
>JAYVLO010000203.1:0-8335 GCA_043759455.1 Pseudolysobacter sp. | reverse complement strand
CGCCAGTTCCAATCCGGCTTACGGCTTGGTGATGACTTCGCGGTGCATCGGTGCTAGTTTTTCGAGCAATTTGTTCTGCGCCCGAAATGGCACGTCGTGCTTGTTCATCGCGAGCTGCAGATCCTCGACCAGTGCATTGAAATCCGCCTCGTTGATCGCGAGTTTCTTGTGCGATTCATGCATGGTCTTGCCGGTGTAGGTGCACGGGCCGCCGAGGATCACGCAAAACTGATCGACCAGTTCCAGCTTGATATGTTTCTGGTCGGCGTCGGCGAAAAACGCACGCGTACGAATGTCGGTGACGAGGTTGATCATCAGGTCGTCGACGATGGCGACCAGGCCGGCTTTCTCGCCGAACTGCTGATACACCGGCAATAATGACGCATCCGCCGGCGCGGGATTTTCATCGGCGAAGGCAAAATTTGCACGTAGCGTCGCGGTGAGCAACAGCACACCCGACACCAGCGCAAGAAATTTCTGACTCGAATTTTTCATGGTTTTCTCCAAAGAAATTGTGCGCGAGGCCGCTGTTTAGAAGCCGACCTGCACCGACAGATATGGGCCGTTCTGGTTGTCCTTGATCACGACGTTACCGAGATGCGCGTAGGCCAGCGTGACCGACACATGCTTGTATGGCGCGAAAGCGACGAACACGTCGTACCAAGCGTCTTCCTTGGCGATGCCGAGGTTGCTCGGCTTCATGCGGTACTCCGCACCGAGTGCGACATTGCGGCTCAGCAGATACACGATCGAACCTTCGAACTCGGGTTTGTAGCTATCGTTCTTGTCGCCGCCAAAACCGAGAATACCGATCTGGTTGGCCTTGGTAAAACGTAAGGTGCCGTTCAACAAAATACTCTGGCCGAGATACAACTTGGTTGCGCTGACATAAAAATCGGTGCCTTGATCATCTTTCGCGCCGATCGCGTGCAGCACCGCTCCCTGATCGTTTTTCTTGAACTGCGCGCCGATCGAAATCTGCGGTAGCCACGAGTCCTGTTCGAGCACCGCATCGCCGGCGAGTTTCACTTTGAGCCCGACGATATTCTGGCGAAAGGTAAATCCGCGTCCGAGGCCGAGCGCCGCGCCGACGTTCTCGGTATCGAACCGTTGCTGTGCGAACGACAGCTCGACCCGATTGAAGAATCCGACCAACACGCCGACATCGTTGAGGTGATAATCACCGACACCGACATGCGTGTAAAACGCGTTCGCGCCGATTTGGTCGCGCGTGCCATAACCGCCGATCACCGCCCACGGTGTGAGTCCGCCGCCGGCCGCGCCTTCGAGTTGGCTGACGCCGCCGGTCAACAATAATTTGTCACTGCCGCTCATGCCGGTTTGATCCGGTGTATCGGGCGAGGCATCGGCGGTTACTGTGGCGGGCGCGGTTTCTAGCGCGTTGACGAGGGTCGGCGACAGCGTCGCAGAAATAAATATGGCAGCCACTGCTGCGGCCAAGGTCTGGCGTTTTTTGCACAAAATCGACATGACTATTCCCCCTGAAAGCGTTTCTGCTGGTTCATGCAACGTGCGCGGCGGCAGCCGCACACTCCTCGTGGTGACCCAAAGGCGTCGAAAAATTCTCGCCGCAAAAAACCGCACTCAATGCCAATCGGTCTTGTGCCGACGTCCGAGCATTTCCTTGATCAGATGATTGACCGAGCTACTGATGCGCGCGAAGTGCGGATTGCGCTCTGGCGGCAACATTTCGTGATCGCCGAATGCAGCACGCTCGGTAAGCTTCGCCAACTTCGCCAGTGGCCGCATGAAACTCTGCCACAACAATACGCCGAGCAAGGTCAGCATCAGCAGCACGGCAATACCGACGCCAATGATCGGCAGGCGCAGCGCATCATTTATCGCATTGGTGCGATCCAACGGCACCAGTGCCACGACTATCGCAATATTCGGGCTGTTGAACAGTGCCGATGCGCGTGCCGCGACGGTGTGATCGCCGAAGTCGAGTGCGATCAGCGCGGCACTGTTGGCCGGGCTGGAAATGCTTTGCAGCAGCGTGGTCGGCGTGGTCGCGATCGCGCCCTGTAATTGCAGCGCATCGTGCGAGTTCAACGTGGTGAGTGCGAGCCGCAAGGTTTCCCCGTCACGCAAGATCATCGCCACATCGGCGTGCGAAGTTTTGCCGAGTGCATCGACGAAGGTTTTGCTGACCGGCTCCTGGCTCATCAACAGCGCCTGAATTTCGGTGCCGCGCATTACCGGCGCTACGGTTACAAGCAGTAGTTTTTGTTTATCGACCCACAGCGCGGTGCTCTGATTGCGTTTGACGAGCACGTCTTTAATTAGCGGCGCCGCCGAATAATCACGCTGTTCCAGATCGATATTGCCGCTCGCCACCAACGTGTGACCGCCCGGATCGAGCAACAAAACCGTGGTCAGATACGATTCGGCGCGGCGCTCATCAAGCTGATCGCGAATCGACGCGCTGTCAATGCGCGCGCCGACCGCAGCTCCGGCCGCAAGCGCCTGCGCGATGTAATTGACGAATCCGGGATCCCTCGCGATCGTCGCGGTTTCCCATTCCTGGCCGTGCTGGCGCTGCGATTGCAGCACGGCCTGCACCGACACGGCAGTGTCCAGCAACTGCACGTTGCCGTACTCGTTGACGCGCTGCGTCTGCCAGTAAAGCGTGGCGAAACTGCCGCCAACGACCACGGCAGCCAGGGCTGTTGCAGCAATGATTTTACGCGTAGTACTCATGGCGTTCCGATTCCGTTGCGCGAATTAGTAGGCTCTGCCTTCCTTGTTCGCATGTTGCGTAATACGCGGTTTGGTAATACTCAGGCTCAGCGCTGGCGCTTCTGCGCTGGGCACTGAAATAGGCTGACTTTGCAGCGCAGCGCGCGGATGCCAGACCATCAACTTGCCGCCGCCAGCAGGCAGATTGGCTAGTTCGAAGCGGCCATCCTTGCCCGGATGCGTGTAGTAAGGCGTATCGACCACGAGCACGTTCGCCTGCATCACGTGATGCGCATTGCAGTTGATCAGGATCACGCCGGTTTTCTGAAATTTGTAATCGGCGCTCGCACCTTCGCCGTACAGACCGAGATCGAATTCCGAACCCGGTGTGACGGAAAACACGTTGTGCAGGATTTCATCCTTGTTCGGAAAACTGATCGTGCTGCCGAGTGGAATCACTATCGATTCCGGATCGAATGCCTTGTTGCGCGTGTAGATGCGGAACAGCGACGGTTTGGGCGCCGCCACGTGCGCGGTCGGCACAAAATACACCACTGCGTTCGCGACATCGGCCTGGTCGACACTCTGGCCCGCCGCGGCAATCAGATCGAGATGCCCACTCAGCGTATTGCCGCCACTCACTACGGCGTTCGCGGGCTCGACCTTGGTAGCTTCTTTTGCCGGAGCAGCCGGAGCAGCCTTCGGCGTGGCGGCTATCGCCGCCGCCGCCGGTGCGACGACCAGCGCTTTTTTTGCCGCGGCCACCGGTGCTGGCACAACCGCCGGTTTGGCGTCGACCACCGGCGCCGCAGATACCGAAGCTGGCGGTGCTGGTAACGGCAGCGGTGGGGCGGATGGCGCGGGCACTACCGGTGCTGGCGGTGGCGTGACCGCAGCCGACGTCGCGCTTGGCACCTTGGTGGGTGCCGCTGTCGGCGCGGGAGTCGGGCCGGATTTTGTCGGCGTGGTCGTACATGCCGCAAGCGCCAGCATCAACGTAACGGCAAGATTTCGCATGCTATTCATATGTTACCCCTGTGACTGAGACGTCAGCGAAAGCGGATCTGCCGATGGCAGTAATCGTTGTGTATTTCGAGCAGCGTCGTATTACCGGCGCCAGTGGTCGCGCACGTCTGCCGCGTGGCAATGGTTTGCAATCATTTGATGACATGCCACACCCCGTTGACCCCATCACCGGTGACATCGCCGCCTTTCACATCACCCTTCCAGCGATACAGCGGCCTACCTTTGTAGGCCCATTGATGATCGCCATCGTCGCGCATGATCACGCTGAAATCGCCCTCGGCATGGGCCTCGCTGTTGACCACATACGGTGGCCATACTTCCGCGCAGCGATCGATACAGGCACTGTAGAGTCCGTCGTGGTCATAGCTGTAGAGCGTGAAGCCCTGAGAATCGACTAGCACGCCTGCGCGCATTTCCGCGGGCCCGGCCGCAAGCGCCCAAGCCTGAACGATGCAGCCGATAATGAACAGCGCACAGCGCGTCGCCTTCATGAATCCCCCAGATCACAACAGTGTTTCCGAACGCTCTGGTACGCACCACGAAGGCGACCGGATAAAAATATTTGCGCGGATTGCGCCACGAAAATAATTCCGTAACAGAACTGAATGGTGCCCGACGAAAAGTGTAGGCAAAATGAAAATTTTGCGACGCCGGTTATCACATCCTGCCCGCCAGGGTTAAGCTGCGGTCGGGACAACGCGAGAATCGAATCCTCATGAAAATACTGATGCCACTGCCGCAACAGGATTTCGATCCAAGCGAAACCGCAGTGAGCTGGTCGATTTTGCGCGATGCCGGCCACGAGATCATTTTCGCAACGCCGGGCGGCCAGATCGCCGCTGCTGATCCGATCATGCTGACCGGTATCGGCCTGGATTTCTGGAGCCGCATGCCAGGCCTGCGCCAGCTCAAACTGGTCGGCCTGCTATTGCGCGCGAAGCCGTGGGCGCGCCGCGCTTACGCGCTCATGCAGGACGATGCGAATTTTCGCGCACCGAAATCCTATGCGGAATTGCGCGCCGATGATTTCGACGGATTGATCCTGCCGGGCGGCCATGCGCAAGGCATGAAACCGTATCTCGAAAGCAAGCCGCTGCAGGATCTTAACGTCGGATTTTTCGAAGCCGACAAACCGGTCGGCGCGATCTGCCACGGTGTGTTGCTGGCCGCGCGTTCGATCTCGCCACGCACCGGTTTATCGGTGCTGCATGGGCGCCGCACCACCGCGCTGACGTGGCAGCAGGAACGCACTGCTTGGTGGCTGAATCGTTACGCGGGGCGATATTGGGATCCCGACTATTACCGCACGTATCGCGAAGGCGCAGACGAGCCGGAAGGTTTCTGGTCGGTCGAAGCCGAGGTCAAACGCCTGCTCGCGAAACCCGAGGATTTTCTCGATGTGCCGCGCAACGATCCGCATCGTTTCGCCAGGACCAGCGGCATCGCCTTCGACTCGCTCGAAAATCCGAAACCCGCGTGGGTGGTGCGCGATGTCAACTACGTCAGCGCACGCTGGCCGGGCGATGTGCATACCTTTGCGCAAACGTTTTTGCAATTGCTGGCGACGCCCGACAAATAGGCGCCGCCATTTATCGCGACGAATGTGGCGAGGAATTACTCGCCGCGCAGCGCTGCAGCCGAACGCAGTTCCGCTATTTCGCTACGCAATTCTTCGACCGTGCGCTCGAGCTGATCGACCCGATCTTCCAGCCCCGAATTACGCGATGACGGCGAACTCGCCGCGGCGCTGTTCCACTGTTCCGCCGACACCGGCCCGCACAGCAAATGCATGTAACGATCTTCGCGCTGACCCGGCCCACGGCCGAGCCGCACCACCAAAGCCGGACTGCGTTGCGCGAGGCGATCCAGCGTGCTGCGCACCTCGTCGAGATCGGGAAACTGCGCAAGCCGTTCGGTGCGCGTATGCAATTCCGCCAGCGTCTGCGGCCCACGCAACAGCATCACGCACAACAAAGCGCGCTGGCGTGTGGTCACGGTATAGGCGCTGTCGATACGATGCTCGTAACGCAGCGCGCGAGAGTTGTGCACGACCTTGACCAAGCCCTTGTCTTCCATCTCGCGCAAAGCATGCCCAACCGCGCCAGGTTCGAGATTCATCAGCGGATCGCGATTGGTTTTCTGGTTGCAGGCGAGCTGCGCCGCGTTGAGCGTGAGCGGATAAACCTCGGGCGTGGTCGCGGCTTTCTCGACCAGGCAACCGAGCAGGCGCGCCTCGATCGGACTGAGCAGAAGCAGGTTGCTGGCTGCTTCGGACGTGCCCGTGGCAGCCGGGGTGTCGGTGACGACCTCGGGATTTTCGGCGCTGGATTCTGTCTCTGGTTGCACCGGTGTTCTCCAATATCGATAAAGATGGTGCAGTGTAACGTGTGAACGCTGTAGCGCCGTCGAACTCAGATTGAAGTCGCCGTCCTTGGCGCCGCACATAGAAGAAATTTCTCCGGACGCGCTGACAAATCCGCCATTTGACGCGCCGGCAAAGCGGAACCATAATGGTTCCATATTGGTTGGAGATACTCATGCCCGCAACATTGACCCTCAAGAACATTCCCGACGATGTTTATGCGCGACTGAAATTCTCCGCGGAAACACATCGCCGCAGCATGAACAGTGAAGCGATTGTTTGCCTGGAAACCGTGCTGTTGCCGACAAAACTGACATCCGCCGAGCGATTGGCGCGCGCTCGCCATCTGCGCGCGGCGTTAGGCAAGACCAAATTCCGCGCGAGCGATATCGACGCACTGAAACGCGAGGGACGCCGATGATCGTCGTCGACTCCAATATCATCGCTTATTTGTACTTGCCCGGAGAGTTCACCGCACGCGCCGAAGCGCTGCTGGAAAACGACCCCGATTGGGCGACGCCACTACTTTGGTGTAGCGAATTTCGCAATATCCTGGCGGGATATATGCGACGCAAGACGATTAGTTTCGATCAAGCCTGCGACCTGCAAAACGAAGCCGAAAGCCTGCTCGCCGAAGCGGAGTTCGAAGTCGATTCTGCGACGGTACTCGCACTCGTACGCGACAGCGACTGCTCGGCTTACGATTGCGAATTCATCGCACTGGCAATCCAGCTCGGCACCAGGCTCGTGACGATGGACAAGAAGTTATTGCGTGCGTTTCCGCAGCACGCGACGGCACTTACTGCGATCTAGAGCGCTACCCGCACACGAAATATGCGCAGCGAAATCTGGCGCAAAGACCGGCACGGCTTGAGCCAATGACAGGCGGCGCGTATCCTGACCCCATGGCGATCTCGATTGATCAAATCACCGACGCAGCACTGGTCCTTTCCAGCGAAGCCAGAGCACGGCTTGCAGACCGTCTGGTGGAAAGTCTAGATCCGCTTCAAGACAAAGAAATCCAGCAGCTCTGGGCAATTGAAGCGCAACGCAGGCTCGATGAAGTTCGCTGCGGGCGAGTCAAGCCGATAGATGGTGCCGAAGCGCTGGAACATCCACGAAATGACGCGGCGAGAATGTAGGCGCAATAACCAAAGCTCATTACACCGAATTCTGCCTCAATTACACGCGCCCTCGCGAGTTACATTCGGCTCAATGCGCTTTGGTTATTGTGCCCGACTCGTTCGCTGACCGCCTTACGGAAATCTGCACGTCGTTACACATCTAGGAAATCAAGCAGCTTTGGCCGACAGAAGTAATAGGGCGCCGCGATGAGTTTGCGATGCTTGGTAAAGCCAATTGATGGTGCGGAATCACTGGAACGTGTGAGAGGTACCGTGACGAGAAGGCGGGGCACAATACCTTTTAGCTACTGCGCCCCGCCCCTGAAAGTTCAGACCAGAATTCGCGCCATTTATTGAGCAGTCATTCCGTCGAAACCCTTAGTTCCACGAACTCACGCTGCTATAGGCAAGCTGCCGATTGCGACACGGAAGCATAATTATTCGGACTCGAGCATTGAGTTGAGGTGACCGAGGCCGTGGCAACGGCATAACAACTTCCTGAGCCGTTATACCCAAAGGCAGTCGCGCGGCCACTGGGACCGGTTTTTGTTGGCGCTGTTTCACTGTATATAATACTCGTCTTGGCACTGTTTGTATAAAAAATAATATTTGCATTGAAGGTATAGGATGGACCGGCACCAAATCCGGCGCCTTGGTTGGAAATAGCGATAGCCGCACCGGGTGCGGAGGACGACGGCGCGATGGCAACGATCTCTCCGACCACACCGCACGCACCTCCGGCGGCATTGGTGGAAAAATTCGTCGATTTGGAAGCAAAGGCACCCGAAGTCAGATTCTTCAAATCCAGGATGCGATGCGACAAATCGGTTCTCAACTGAGTCTCGGCGTCAGTCAACTGTCGCTTTTGCGACTCATTCTGCAAGTTGCGGAGTTGGGTCTGTGCTTCGGCGAGGTCATAGCGTGCGCCCTCCGTTCCAAACGAATGGCGGGTAATGCTCCCATTATTCTCAATCACTTCATAGACACCATTCGCAACTTTTTTCGCACTACCTGCTTGGGCATTTACCTGATTCCGTGAGCTCGTTCGGCAAGATCCATACTGCGCTTGGTTCCGCACGCATGTTGGGATCACCCGGTGGGTGAAGGTGATATTTCGATATTC
>JAYVLO010000202.1:0-25784 GCA_043759455.1 Pseudolysobacter sp. | reverse complement strand
GCACGCGGTTCGGATTTACCCGGCGTCACTACCGCCAGAATGCTGGAAGCCGCGATGAGCGGCTATCGTCTCGCCCTCAGACGAAAGCCCGGCACAAGTGCGGTGCCGAAGGTAATTGCATCGACGTACAAGGATGCGTTGCAACGCAAATGGCGACATCTCGCGCATGAACGACTGGATGGCACCGCGCCGACCATTCCGCTGGGTAAAAATTTCTGGCCGCTGATGAAGCCCGAGCAAGCCGCGCTGGATGAATTGTTCAAACAGGAATCGATGCGCACGCTTTTGACGAGTTTGGAACATCGCGATTCGGACAGCGATGTACAGCTACTCAACGCCGCTTATTGGGTCAAGGGTTGCAGTTCGCTCGGCGGTTTGCGATTTGTCGCACTCGCCGCCATCGGCGAACGTACCAAGAATGTCGCGCCACGCAATTTATGCCTGGTGGATATCAAACAGGCCAGCGCGGCAGCGGCGCCGCGATCCGCCACGGCCAGCATGCCACGCGATAACGGCGAACGTGTCGTCACCGGAGCGCGCCATCTCTCGCCGCATCTGGGCAATCGCATGCTGGCCACGCGGGTGCTTGGCAAATCCGTGTTTGTGCGTGAGCTGATGCCACAGGACATAAAGTTCGACATGCACCGGCTCAATGTCGACGAGGCGATCGGTGCGGCGCAATATCTGGCGCAGGTTCTGGGTCGCGCGCATTGGCGACAAATGGATGCGGCAACACGAACAACCTGGGCCAACGACCTCAAACGTTCGCATACACGGACGATGGATGCGCCGTCATGGTTGTGGTCAAGCGTGGTCGATCTGGTCGCCAAGCATGAAGTGGCGTATCTCGCCCATTGCCGAAAATATGCACTCGGCCTGCGCCGCTAAAAATCCCTGTCGCAATATTTTCGGGAAAGGTTTTTCGATCAGCGCACAGGCGTTTGACGCGGCGCTAACGCGAAGAAAAAACGCAGCATTTCTGCCGATGCATTCGGACCGGCCGAGTCCGTATACGAACCGCTGCTGTCGCCTCCGGACCATGCATGTGCTACGCCATCAATACTCCAGCACTCGATGATGTCATGTCCCGCCTGATCGCGATAAACGGTGCGATCGAAGCTACGCCCGCCGGCCTCTCCGCGGCTTTGCACTTTCGACAAAAACGTTGCGCTACCCGCCACGGCAAGGGCTTGTTGCACGATGATCCCGGCGTTTTTTTCTGCCACCGTGGTATCGCGATTGCCATGAAATATTATCGTCGGCAGAAAGCTCGCACGCTGATGATTGCGCGAAGGTTCAGCCGCCGCATCCGGCAAACCTTTCATCGCGCGGAACGCAGAAGCCATGTCGTGCGCGGCGGCATAAGCCAGCCCTGAGTGAACACCTGTTCCGGCATAAACATCCGGGTAAGTTTCGCCAAGAATCACGGCCATCGCCGCGCCCGCCGAAAGACCCGCAACAAAAATGCGATGGTTGTCGACACGAAAATTGCGCGTTACTTCTTGCGTCATTCCGGCGATGAGCGATGGCTCGCCGCAATCGCGACGTTGGTCTTCGGCGCGAAACCAGTTCCAGCATTTCGCGCCGTTGGCGTTCGCTGCCTGCGCCGGATACAGCACGAGAAATCCGTGCACTTCGGCCAAGGCATTCATCTGCGTGCCTGCGGCAAAATTATCGGGCGACTGAGTGCACCCATGCAGCATGACGATGAGCGGGAATGTTTTTTCAGCAGTCGCATCGTAACTATGCGGCATGTACAACTTGTAGCTGCGACTGCCGGCGGAGTTGCTGAAAGCGTGGGAAGTGAAACGTCCCGATCGATCGCTGTCATGCGTGGCATTGTTGATCGTGCCCGCCTTGTCGCTTGCTCGTGTCGTGCCAGATGATGCTCGTGCGGAAACATGCGTATTAAAGCCGGCATCGGTTAGCGCTTGCGAGATCGTCGTAGCAACATTCGAGGGTAATTGCTGACTGTCGCCGCTGCGGCGTTGAATTGCCGTGAGCATGGCATCCATCAATCCAGCGATCTTTTTGAGCCCGACATGTGGTGATGACGAGCCGACCAATTTGGCTGCACTCAGGCCATTGCGCCAGCTTCGTAAAATTTTCAAACGACCTCCGGTCTTGATTCAGCGAATGCGTGCGGCGAGTGCGGTGCGCACCGCGGCGGGTGCGTGCAATGCACCGAGAACTTCGATCGATGCGATCGTGGCCAGCGCCAGTTTCGCCGAGACATCATCGGCGATTCGCACCAGGCCCACCACCTGGATGTCCAGCATTTTTCGCTGCGCCTGCATGTGCTCGAGGTCGCTGCGGCGCACATCGTGCAACCCCAGCACAAGCGTGCGGCGAGCGACGGTTCGCTTGATTTCCTCACCATGCACGGTGAGCTGATTACGAATCGCGGTGCGGATCAGGTCGGTGCGATTGGAATAAAACCCTTCCTGCACGAGAAGATCGATTTGTCCGAGATCGACGACGCCCAGATTGATCGTGAGCTTTTCAGTATCGGGCGCGACACGCCTCGCTTCCGCAACAACGATCGTTTTCATGCCATCCAATCACCATCTGTATGGATGGTATGAAAACATCGATCACGAAAAATTGCAATCGGCAGAACGCCGGTGCTCGATCATCTATCGTCTGCAAGTCCGCAGGGGAAATTTTGGCTACCGGCTAAGCCTTGCGCCAGAAACTGATCGCCAGCGCACCCCAGCCGACCATCAAGGCCAGCCCGCCGATCGGCGCGACTGCGCCGAAAATTCGCAAGCCCGCGAGTGCGATCAGATACAGGCTACCGCTAAAAAATACGATGCCGACCACGAATGCCCAGCCGGCGATACACAGCAACAAATGCTCGCGCGGCGCACTCAGTGCGGCCACACCGAACAGGGCCAGCGCGTGGTAGAACTGGTATTGCACACCGGTCTGGAAGATCGCGAACGACGCATCGGGGATCACACCGCGCATCGCATGTGTGCCAAACGCGCCAAGCATCACGGCGGTCAGGCCGAACAGGCTGGCGATGATTCCGAAGCAACGTTGCATGAGTTTTTCGCCGCCCGATCTTGCTCAAGAGGGAATCGATGCGGCGACGAATTCGCCGTCACCGCATCGCGAGTTTCCACTGTCCGAAAAAAAATCGGATGCCGTGATTATTGTTTGCCGCCCGGCATCGTCGCCCCCGGGCCGACCAGCGTGTTCAGTTTTTTGCCGGGATTTTTCGGGTCGGGTTTACCCTTGCCATCGTCGAGCGGCTTGAGCATTTCGTCCATGCTCTTGTTGATATTCGCAAACTTATAAACCGGTAGTACAAAGGACCAACCGTCGAAGAGTTTGTTCAGATCGGCAATTTCCCTAATGATCAATGCCAGACGGTCGGCATGATCCTTGGCCGGATCGCTGACCGCAAGCGGTGGCGTGAGATCGGGCGCCGACTTCGCCGCGTCGAGCTTGGCGTCGGCGGTCGCTTTGTCGTTCGCATCGGGCCGGGCCTGTATGGCGTCGAACTGTTTCGCCTCGAACTGGGTTTTGGCTACGGCTTGATCGGTCTTGATTTGCGACTCCGCCGCGGCCGCATCGAGCGTCGCTGTGAAGCGCGCATAGTCTTTGCCGTCCTTTTCCCACGCCTGCACATCGACGACCAAACCGTCGTAGGCGACATAGTGCGCTTTGTATACTTTGTCGCCCGGCTCCGCATCCCTGGCCGGAAGCACGTCGTCGAAACGCAAACCCGCAAGTGTCGAAACCAGTCCGTTGGCGGCGAAATCCGAACTCGGTCCGCGGCCTTTCGGCACGTCGGCGAGTTTGTAGTTGACATCGCCCGGGGCTGCCTTCGCTGCCTTCAAAATCTTGCCATCCGGCGCGGTCAGCACGACCTCGCGAAAACGCGCCGCCTGCACATCGGTCAGTTCGTGGCGCAACCAGTTCGGAGCGGATTTTTCGACGGCAATATTGCCCTTGGCGAGCCAGCTTTGCTTCCCGGTCGGCAAACGTACGAACGTGCCACCACCACCGCCGCCATTGTAGTTACCGACGATCAACTTGACCGGCTGCGCAAGACCCGCCAGTTCCACCAACACGCCCTTGGCATCTTTGTCCACAACGTCCTCGACGCCGAGTTCCGCGTAGCGTTCCTTGTTCGAGGTTTTCTGCTCGATGAGAGTCGCATCGGCCAGCTTGAGCAGGAATTCACGCACCTTGGTCAGGTCCGCCGGATAGCCGGATTTTTCTGCCACCGTCCAGCCCGCATCGCCACGCTTGAGTGTGGCCACGGACTTGTTGTCGGCGCCGGTCAGTGTGATCTGGCTTACCTCGTTGACGTGTTCGCGCAGACCCGGCAGCAAGTAACGTATCTGCTCGGTAGTTTCGTTCAGCGGCTTGTTCGAGTAATTCAGCAGCACCGCCACCAGCAACGCGACGAGCGCCGCCGCAGCGAGGCCCAACAGGGTTTTGTTATTCATGTCCGGGCTCCTTCAATTGACCGCGCGCTGCTGGCGTTTCCACCACGCAAAACCGAGCGCCAGCAGGATCACCAACAGCGGCATCAAAAAGATGTTGATCATCTTCAGGCGCGTGCCGAGCGATTCGATATCCGCATCCATCTGGCGCCGCACACCGCGCAACTCCTTGCGGATTTCGAGCTTGCGATTCTGGAACTTGAGCAGCTCGCCCTGCTGTTCGGGCGAGAGGATCATCGCCTGATCCTTGCTCTTGCCGGACTGCAGTTCGGTGAGCTTGCGTTCGGTCTCGTTGAGCTCTTGCTGCAGTTGCGTTTCCTTGTTGCGGAAACGCTCATCGGCGGTGCGCTTGATATGCTCGACCGTGGTGAACGGACGCTGCGAGGTAGCGCGACCGCGAATGCTGATGAGCTCGCTCGAGCCGGTCAGGTTGTCGACCGTGTTGATGAAAAAGTCACCGTTGTTGGCGAATGCATTGGTGAGTTTCTGACCGAAGAAATTCTGGATCTGCACCCACAACCGGTCGGTCAGCATGTCCGTATCGGCGACCAGCACGATCTGGCCGTCTTCCTTCGATTCGGCCAGATGGTCTTTGCCAGTTTTCTCCGGAAACGCAGTCTTGAACTTGCCTTGCAGGCGACCGGCCACGATGTACAACTGCCCGGTCGGCTCGTAGCCGTTCAACAACTGCTTCGGATCGGAGAGTATCTTGAAGCGCTCGGTCGCGACCGTCGTCGCATCCTTGCTGGTCTGGATCAGCGGCACCAGTTTCAGCGGACTATCCTTGTCGAGCTGGAAAAATCCGGCGCTCGAGGTATTGATGGTCTGCAACTTGGCCGTGGTCACGTCATCGGGGTTCAACGATACGCCGGTGAAACCGAGAATGCCGACGTGGCGAATCGGCGGCGCGCCCTGCGCGGTCGAAATCTGCAAGGCATACGTGCGGTCGAGCACGACCTTGTTTGGATCGTATAAAACGCCCCACGCCTTGAACAGTTTCGGCAGATCGGATGACTTGTTCGCCATCGCCGCAGCCGCCGGATTGCTCGGATCGGATTGCACCTGCTCACTCTCCGCAATCGGATCGACGAACACCGCGAGATGGCCGCCGCGCATCACGAATTGATCGATCGCGTACTGTGCATCTTCGGTCAAATCCTTCGGATGAATCAGCACGAGCACGCTGATGTCCGGGTCGATCGTCTTCAGCGACGGCGCACTGAGTTGGCGCACATCGAACAATTGATCGAGCTGCTGTTGCACCGCCCACGGATCGCGCATCTGGCGTGTGCTCGGATCGAAACCGGCGCTGATCGGCAAGCTGCTGACGATGCCGACCACCGGCTTCTTGCTGATCGCCAGACCGTGGATCAGTTTCGCCACGTCGTATTCGAGAAACTCTTCCTTGGCCGGATCGAGAATCGGAATCACCGACTTGCCGCTGGTCGAGTTGGTGCCGGCCAGACCGAAGAACAGATTCTCGCCGCCCTGCCCGACCGGAATTGCCTGCAGGCCGAGCGTGGTGGCGCGATCTTCGTCCTCCGAATAAGGCAGCGGATCGATCACATCGAGTTTGAGTTTGCCGCCGGCGCGCGCGGCCATCTCGTCGAGCATTTCTCGCACGCGCGTCGCGTAGGTGCGCAAGCCCTGATTATTCTGCGTGCCCTTGTCGGAGAAAAAATAATACAGGTGCACCGGCTCGTCGATTTCGCCGAGAATTTTCTTGGTGCCCTCCGACAGCGTGTACAGATGATTGGTGGTGAGGTCCACCCGCGCACCACGGAACAGCGCGTTGCTTAGCAGCACCACGGCCACAAACAGCACGGCGAGGATGGCGAGTGCGCTGCCGGTAAGAAGTCGTCGATTATTCATAATGTGTGCTCCTCAATCGGCTTTCTTGAGGTCGATGACCACGGCGTTGGCATACAGCCAGAAGCCGATCGTCGCCAGGAAATAAATCATGTCGCGCAGATCGATCACGCCCTTGCTGATCGAGGTGAAATGGCTCAGGAAACTCAAGCCCGCGATCGCATCGATCACACCCTGCGGAAAAAATGCACGGAAAAAATCCAGTACCAGCGGCGTGCCGGCCAGCAGGAACAGAAAACACACCGCGGCTGTCAGGATAAACGCGACCACCTGATTGCGTGTCGCCGCGGAAATGCACGAGCCGACCGCGAGAAATGCGCCGGCCATCAAGAAGCTGCCGAGATAACTCGCGAAGATCACGCCGTTATCGGGCGAACCGAGATAGTTCACCGTGATCCACACCGGGAATGTCAGCAACAATGCAATGCCGATGAACGCCCACGCCGCGAGAAATTTTGCAAACACCGCTTGCCACATCGTCACCGGCAAGGTCAGCAGCAATTCGATCGTGCCGCTCTTGCGTTCCTCCGCCCACATGCGCATCGAAACGGCCGGCACGAGGAATAGATAAAGCCACGGGTGGAAATTGAAAAACGGCTGCAAATCGGCCTGGCCACGCTCGTAAAAACCGCCGAGATAAAACGTGAACGCACCGGCCAGCGCGAGAAAGATCACGATGAAAACATACGCGACCGGCGTAGCGAAATAACTGCCGAGTTCGCGTCTGAAAAGAGTCAGTATTGTGTTCATGCCGCTGCCTCCTGCTGCTCGCCCTGGGTAATCGTGCGGAACACTTCATCAAGTCGACCGCTTTCGAGTTGCAATTCGCTGACCGGAATTCCCTGCGCTTTGACCAGCTCGCTGACCGCAGCAAAAATCTGCCGCCCCGGTTTCGGGAACGCAGTGATGCGGTGATCCTGCGGATCCACCTCAACCGCCGCGACATCGGCGATGCGGCTCAATGCTTCGCGTGCTGCGCTGACGCTGCTGGTGGTCAGCGACACCGCCTGGTGATAACGCGAACGCGCTTCGAGCTCGCCCGGCGTGGCATCGGCCAGCACCTTGCCATGCGCGATGATGATCGCGCGGTTGCAGACCTCGTGAACCTCTTCGAGGATGTGCGTGGAAATGATGATGATCTTGTCGCGGGCCATCGCGTTGATCAGCGCGCGCACTTCATGTTTCTGGTTCGGATCGAGACCGTCGGTGGGCTCGTCCAATACCAGCGCCTGCGGATCGTGCAGGATCGCCTGGGCGAGGCCGACGCGACGCTTGAAACCCTTCGACAAGGTTTCGATCGACTGATCGAGCACCGCGTTCAGATGTAGACGCTCAATCACGTCATCGAGGCGCTGCTCGCGATGTTTGCCCTTCAGTCCGCGCACATCGGCGATGAAATTCAGAAATTTCCGCGGCGTCATTTCGCCATAGCTCGGCGCACCTTCGGGCAGATATCCAAGCGCCTGCTTCGCCTGGATCGATTGCTTCTGCACATCGAAGCCGCACACGCTGATGCCACCGCTGGTTGGCGCGAGAAACCCCGCGATCATCTTCATCGTGGTGGATTTGCCGGCGCCGTTCGGACCGAGGAAACCGAGCACCTGGCCGGGTTCCACTTTGAAACTGATGTTGTCCACGGCGGTGAACGCGCCATAGCGTTTGCTGAGTTGTCGGGTTTCTATCATCATCGTATCGCCATGGGTTGTTCGTCGAGATAACGGCTGCTTGCGGCAGGGGCGCGGACCATCCAATGCACGCCGGTCGGAGAATTTACAACATATTTTGCAAAAAGTTCCCGCGCTTGAAAATTTTTTCGCCGCAAAAACAAAGGCGGCCCGAAAGCCGCCTTGCTTGAATCAATGCAACGCCATTTATTGCGTCTGGATCGGCAGATACACGTTGAAGGATTGCTGATCGTCGGCCGCGGCCGGATCAGTGGTCGTCAGTTCATCGAAGAACCGACCCGCGCCGGTCTCGGTGGTGTCGTCGAACTTGTAGCCGTGGGTCAAGGCATACGCCTTGAGCTTCAGGCGCACCAGCGGCAGCAGTGCCGGCGAATCGGTGAACGTGTTCTTGAGCGCCTTGCCGGCAAAGCTGCTCGCGGCCTTGACCGGACCATCCTCGGGCAGAGTGATGTCGTTGCGATCCACCGGAACCAGCACGTCGAAGCTGTAGGTATCGTCGCCCCAGTTGGTGGTGACGGTGGTGCGCGGGCCATTCGCCGCGAGCTTGTTTTTCTTGATCACGTCGTTGATCAGGCCAGTGGCCTTGTCGGTGGCATCGGCCACTTCATCGAGCGAACGCTTGGCGCTGGTTGAAACCATCAGCACCGGCTTAGCTACGACATCGACGACCTCGATGACCGTATCCTTGTAATCCACCAGCGGCACGGTCGCCAGCGTGTTCGACAACTTGCCGAGGTTGAGCTGAATCTGCGCAGCCGGATCGCCTTCGAGATACAAGCCCGAATACCGTGCGACCAGATCCCAGCCATAGTCGGCATCATAGGCCCAGGTGATCTTGACGGTCTTGCCATTCTGGGTCGGCGCAAGACCGATCGTGTAGGTCTTGTTGAGACCCTTCCAGTCGTTTTCGAGCAACATCTTGACCTGCGTATCCTGCTGATCCGAATCGATCGTGAGGCTGCCGTTGCCGATCTGCGGGCTGGTGCTGGCCCAATCGATCTTGGCGCCCTTGCCGGTCACGGGGCCAGACGGCGTGAACTTCACAGCGGTATCGTAGCTGCTCAGTGCGCTCCAGCTCGGATAGGTACTGAACCCATCGATCGAGTCGTACACCTGACGTGGCGGGTTGCTGATTTCGAGCGTGCGCTCGATATGACCGTGATTCGGCAATGCAACGCCGAACAGCACAGCCAATATAAATACGATCACGATCGCAACGACAAATTCTAACAGACGGACCATTCCACGTTCTCCAGGTGTTATCCAGCCCCGGCACAGTCTCCGCACGATGCCGCCTGGGCGATCGCGGGGCGTGCCCGGCATGACCCGGCAGCCGCGACCTGATTCAAAGCAGGCACGCGCGACAGCCGAATCTCGGATGTTACTGTCTCTCGCGCTGGATGGCTATCGGCTGGCGACAATCCGACGGAATATTTGACAGAATCGCGTGCGTGGCAATCCCTCAATCGCTGCGTCGGCCACTCCAGAAGCGTGCGAGCGTTAAGCCGATACGACGGCGCTTGTGCGGGTCCCACGGCCAACTCGCATGAGCACGCGCGCCAGAATGCCGCAGCCGGCAAGCGTCCAGACGATCATCGCGCCGCTCGGCAAATCCAGCACGGCGGAAAGCACCAGGCCCGAGACATAACCGCACGCACCGATCGCATACGCCAGCGCCAGACGGCGCAAGGTTTTTGCGATGCCAACGGTCGCCAGCGCCGGCACGATCAGGCTGGCGAACACTAGATATACGCCGACCAGTTGCACCGACGCGGTGATCGCGAGTGCGAACAAACCGTAGAACAGCAGGCCCGACAAACGTCCGCGCCAGAACCACATCGCGGTAAGCAATAACGCTGACAACACGGCAACCGGAATCAGCTGACCGATGCTGACCCACAAAATCTGACCGACCAGCAAATCCTTCAGATGCTCGCCACCGTGCGGATTGTTCGCGAGCAGCAACAGGCTGCCGGTAGCCGCCAGTACGAATAGCGTACCGATCAGCGGCTCCTGATAATCCGGCCACTGGCGATCGGTCCAGGTCAGCAGGGTCGCGCCGATCAGGGCGGCAATCGCCGCAGCGATCTCGACGCCATAACCCTGCTCGTCCATGCCGAGATATTGCGCGAGGATCACACCGAGTGCGGCAACCTGCGCGATCGCCAGATCGATGAAGATGATGCCGCGCGCGAGCACCTGCTGGCCGAGCGGTACATGCGTCGACAACACCAGCAGACCGGCGAGACACGCGGGCCCGAGGATGCTGAGCTCGAGTCCGTCCCAGTTCATTTCACCACCGCGAGCAGTTTGTCGATCGTCGCGTCGAACAGGCCGAACAGATCCTTGGCCTTGTCATCGCCACCGACGGTGAACGGCAAGGTGATCGCCGGCACGCCGGTATGTTCGGATAACCAGTCGCCCGGCTTGGGGTCCTGGTACGCCGCACGCAGGATCGCCAGCGTATTACCGCTCTTGGTGATATCGATCAGGCTGGCCAGATGCGCGCTAGTCGGCGGCACGCCGGGTTTGGGTTCGAGTGCGCCGATTTCGGTCATGCCCAACCATTGCAGCAGGTAGATCCAACTGCCGTGATGGACGACGACCTTACGGCCTTTCAGCGGCGCGGCCCTGGTTTCCCAGACCTTGATCGCCGCCTGCCAGCGTGTGCTGAAATCGGTCAGACGCTGTTGATAGATCGCGGCCTTGGCCGGATCGAGTTCGATCAGACGCGCATCCACGGCCTTGGCGACCGCGAGCACCCGATACGGATCGAGCTGGAAATGCGGGTTGCCCTGCGGATGCACGTCGCCCTCGGAGCGATCAAGTTTCGACGGCTTTTCCAAGGTAACGATTTGCTCCGCGGCCATGAAATAACCCGGACCCGACGCGACCTTCGAATTACCGGCCTGGCGGATCAATTGCGGCAGCCAGCCGATTTCCAGGTCGGCGCCGGAGCAGATCACGAGATCGGCGCGGCGCACCTTGGCGATCAGGCTCGGCTTGGCTTCGATGACGTGCACATCCTGCAGCGCGGTCGTGCCGACATCCACGGTCACGGCATCGCCGGCGAGTTCATGCACCAGCGCGCCCCACTCAGGCTCGCAAGCAAACACGTTCAACGCATGCGCGTTCGGCGCGATGAATGTAAAAAGCAACCATGTAAAAAATGCGAACTTGTTCATTTGTACTCTCATTGGTATCTCGTATTCAGCGATCTAGAACTTATGCGCACCGTGTGCGCCCAGGCTGACGTCGTATTGCAGATAAATCGCGTTGTCGGCAGTGCTGCGGGTCGGATCGTCATGACTGTATTGCAGGCGGAAAAAACTGAACTCGCTGTTGCGCCAGGTTAGCTCCAGGCTGTGTCGCACCGGATCGAAATCGTTGGCGAACGGGCCGCGACTTGGCGCCCACAGTTTGTCGAAACGATAGCCGAGATCCCAGCCGCGATTCAGCCGATACACCGCCTCGACATAACCGCCACGGCGATCGCCGACCCAGGGTTGATTCAACGACGGTTGATTCAACAACGGATTGGTCAGGTCCAGCATTGCATTCACCGGCAGCGCGTAAGTGCCGTCGCGCCGATCGAGAAAGTATTCGCCGCGCATGGTCACACCGCCGTCCTTGGTATTGCCGTTCGGCGCCCATTTCCAGGTCGCGTCGGCGACATACAATGTGTTGTCGCCACTGAATCCGTCATCCGCCAGCGATGTTTTTGCCTTCAGCACGGACACGCCGGCGAGCCACGAATTATCGGTACCGACATCGCCACCGGCATGCGCGAACAAGGTGTGTGTACCGATGCCGCCTTGATTGGCACCCGCGGTTGGGAAACTTTCGCCGCGAAAAATTTCGCCGCCGAGTTCGAGGAAAAAATCCAACGGTGCAACCCAGCGCACTTGCACACCGTCATCACCGTATTGGTTGCCGAGAAACGCCTGATACGCGACCGGTCGATCAACGAAATTATCAGTATGTGTGTGGTGACTGTTGAGATAACCAATGTTCGAATAAAACCGCCCGGCGCGCATGTTGAAACCATCCGGCAAGGTCAGGGTATCGATGTAGGCCTCTTCGATACTGGTGCCGGTCTTGCCGTTGTCATCGTCGTAGCTCAGCGTCAGCTGGCCATAAAACTTGTCATCGATATTTGCCGCAAACGAAACCTCGCTTTCGCCGAGCGACAGGCCCTGCTTGCCCGGACCGGTGCCATTCACCAAGGGAAACCCGGCGCGCACATAGTGATCGGGATTCAACGAATGATGTCCGTACAAGCCGTTCATGATCACGGCGATCGCGGGATTGAACGCGTTGCCGTTGGCGCCGCCTGCGGAAGGTCCGGACGATTCGGTCGGTGCAGAAACATTCGCCATCGCTGCGCTTTGCTGCGTCGACGCCTGCGCTGACTGCTGCGCGGCTTTCATTTTTTCCAGCTCGGCACGCGCCGCATCTGCCGCTGCCAGTGCCGAGGCGGTTTGCTCGCGCAACTTCTGTCCTTCGACTTCCAGCGCGCGAATACGTGCATCGAGCGCTTGCAGCTGCGCCGCGGTCGTTGTTTCCGCGGCAATGACCGGTACGGAAAGCGCACACGCGATCGGTGCGGTAGCCACGCACAATGCGAACAGCGATTTTTTCATCGAGAATTCCGGTAGTTGTCAGCACGCCAGAAGCGGCGCTGGTCGTCTGCACAGACGAGACGTTATAACGTACCGGGCGAAGCTTAACTCAAGTCGCGATCGTGAACGACCCCAACGCATGGCATGGATAGACCAAATAGCGCTGGAACAGGACGGGGCAGAGTCAAAAAAGCCGTTATTTCAGCGCAGGCGGTAATGACCAGCAAAAAAATGCCGCGCGGGAGCTAGTTTGTACTTTCCGCACACCGCATTTTGCGTCGATCGATTCCTGCTTAAACAATCCCCAGCTCGAACGCCTTGAGCACTGCGCGCGTACGATCGCGCACGCCGAGCTTGGACAGAATATTCGATACGTGATTTTTCACCGTGCCTTCGGCCACGTTCAACGAATTGGCGATTTCCTTGTTGCTGTAGCCGCTGGCCATCAGACGCAGGATTTCGGTTTCGCGCTCGGTTAGCGGATCGGGCCGATCGAGGCTGGTGAAATCATTCTGCATTCGCGCCAGGCCCGAGAGCAGGCGCTGGCTCAGGATCGGCGCCACTAGCGAGCCGCCTTCGGCCACGGTTTTGACAGCGGTCACGAGTTGATCGAGCGACACATCCTTGAGCAGATAACCGCGCGCACCGGCTTTCAATCCAGCCAGCACGATCTGATCGTCGTCAAACGTCGTCAGGATAATCGTCGGCGGCAATTGCTGTTTTGCGGCGAGCGCGTTCAGCACGTCGAGGCCGGACAATCCGGGCATGCGCATGTCCAGCAATACGACATCGGGCTTGACCTGCGGAATGATCTCGACCGCCTGCGCGCCATCAACTGCTTCAGCGATGACTCGAATCGAATCGGACAGTTCGAGCAAGCTGCGAATGCCCTGGCGCACCAGGGTCTGGTCATCGACCAGGCATACGGAAATCATAAATCGGTTGTCTCCAGTGGCAGCCAGGCTTCGAGCGTAAAGCCCTGCCCCCTGGCCGTGATGATGTTCAAGCGGCCACCGAGCTGCGCGAGACGTTCGCGCATGCCGACCAGCCCGTTGCCTTGTTTCAGCATATCGGCGCCGAGCCCATCGTCGCGAGCATGGATCGCCAATTCCTTTTCCGCAGTGTGCTCGAAACGCAGCCAGAGATTCCTTGCATCGGCATGCCGCACCGCGTTGGTGATGATTTCCTGCGCGCAGCGCAACAGTACCTGCGCGCGGCGCGGATCGTCCACCGCAAAGCGCGGCGGCAGTTCGAGATGGATCGCCAACGCCGGCACGCCTTCGACAATCGTGCGCAACGCTTCGGTCAGGTCGATCGCATCGCCGTCGCGCAGTTGGCTCACCACTTCGCGCACGTCCGACAACAATAATTTTGCGACCGACTGCGCCTGGCGCACGTGCTCCTGCGCGCCGCCGCTGACGAGGTGACTGGCCACCTCGAGGTTCAAACTCAGCGCAGTCAAATGATGCCCGACCAGATCGTGCAGCTCGCGCGAGATACGCATGCGTTCGGCGATGCGGCTGGATTCGGCGAGCAGTTTTCGCGTCGCACGCAGTTCGGAATTCAGGCGACGAAACTCCTCGCGCGAATCCGCCTGCTGGCGCGCCACGAGCGAGGTGATGAATGCGAATCCGGTGTAGCCCAGATACACACCGCTCTGGATCAACGCATCCAGCCAGCCGTAGTCGGGCTGACTTTTCATGATCGGAATCAGCGCGAAATTCTGCAGGATCAGCCACACCACGCTCGGCCAGAACGGCAGCAGCCACGGCAATACGCCGGCGATCACCAGCATCAGCACGCTGCCGAGGCCGGAGTGGCTGAAATAACTCAACGCCATCGTCATCGAGGTCATGATCACCAGCAGCGGCACCTTCAACTGCCATGGTTGGCGCTTGCCGAGATCGCGCGTGATCGCCCAGTACGCCACGCCAAACGTAAGGTAAGACACTACCCACGCCAGGTGCACGGCGGTCGTGCCTTCATCCTCCGGAATATTCCACAACCACGGGATGCAGACCCAAACATACGTGTACAGGCCCGCATAACGCAGCAGTTGGATATGGTTGATTGATTGGAAATTCATGCCTGCATCATAGGCGCAGCGGCGCCGAGCGCAATCTGTCCTAAGTAAGGGGTCGGCGCGGATTGTGGCGGAATATTTGCGAGTTCTTAACGGGGCGAGGCTTTTTCGGCGTGGCGACGCCGCGGAGCGCATGCCATAATTGCCTCATTGTGGAGCGGTTCGCCGCGCCTATCCCGTCCGATGGAGTAAACCCGAATGGCCGTAGCCATCCGCGACGTGCGCGAGCATGAACTCGATTCCGTGCTCGCCCTGAACAACGCTGCCGGTGCCACCATCCTGCCTTTGAACGCGGCACGCCTGCGTCAGTTTTTCGAGATCGCCGATTATTTTCGCGTCGCCGTGGTCGATGGCAGCATCGTCGGATTTTTGATCGCACTGCGCGATGGCGCGCATTACGACAGTCCGAATTACCGCTGGTTCGGCGAGCGTTACGACGAGTTCGTCTATATCGATCGCATCGTGCTCGGCCAGGCGTATCGCGGCCTCGGCCTGGGTCGCGTGTTTTATTGCGACGTCACGAGTTATGCCGAAGTGCGCGTGCCAGTGCTGAGCTGCGAAGTGCTGCTCGAACCGCGCGACGATGTCTCGGTGCTATTCCACGGCATGTTCGGTTTTCATGAGGTCGGCCAGCAAGTGATGGCCGGTTTCAATGTGCCGGTATCGTTGCTGGTGAAATCGCTGCCGAGTTTTCCGTTCGTGCGCGACTCCTATCTGAACAGTTCCGATCACGGTTTGCCGAACCTGCCGTGGCTGCTCGAACGCGAACCGCATGCCACGCGCCGCGCGCGCGCCGCCGGCGAAAACTAGGCCGATAGATACGATGCCGCAACGCCATCCCGTGATCAGCGAACAAGCCGGCGAACTCAAGTTCGGCCAGGTCGGTGTGGCGAATCTGCGCGTCCGCGAACTCGATATCGAGATGCTCGTGCAGGAAATGCGGCAACGCGTCGAAACCGCGCCGCAAATGTTTCTGCACGCACCGGTGATCGTGGATTTCAGCCATTTGTTGCACACGCCGGATGTCGAAACCGTGCGGCAGTTGATCGCGGCATTGCGCGAAACCGGCGTGTTGCCGGTCGGACTTTCCTACGGCACGACCGAGAACGAATCACTGGCGCGTGTGCTGGATCTGCCGCTGTTCGCCAAATTCCGCGCGTCGTACGAACGCAGCGCCGGCACTACACCGGCGGCCGAAAGCGCGCACGTTGCCGCGATCGAACCGGCGCCGGCCGAAACAACGCGTTCGCCGCAACCCCCACCGCCAGCGAGTGCAACAGCAGCTGCGAATATTGGCATGCTGCATAGCAAACCCGTGCGCTCGGGCCAGCAGGTGTACGCACGCGGTCGTGACCTCATTCTCACCGCCGCAGTCGGCAACGGTGCGGAGGCGATTGCCGATGGTTCGATTCACATTTACGGACGTTTGAGCGGCCGTGCGCTGGCCGGTGCGCAAGGCGATATTTCCGCGCGCATTTTCTGTCACGAATTCCATGCCGAACTGGTGTCCATCGCCGGCCAATATCGGGTATTCGAAACCATTCCCGACGACCTGCGCGGCAAGCCGGTGCAGGTTTGGCTGGAGGGCGAAAAACTGCTGCTGGCAAAGCTCGGCTGATGCATCCTGCGATGCAATTGCAATATCAAGAATCCGGCGTTTCAAATGTCGGCAAGTCAAACAAGAATGGAGAAAAAAATTGACTGAAATAATTGTAGTGACCTCCGGCAAGGGTGGCGTCGGCAAGACCACCAGCAGCGCGAGCATCGCGGTCGGCCTGGCCAAGCACCGCAAGAAAGTTGCGGTCATCGATTTCGACGTCGGCCTGCGCAACCTCGACCTGATCATGGGCTGCGAACGTCGCGTGGTGTACGACTTCGTCAACGTCATCCATGGCGAGTGCACGCTCAAGCAGGCGCTGATCAAGGACAAACGTTACGAAACATTATTCGTGCTCGCGGCCTCGCAAACGCGCGACAAGGATGCCTTGACCAAGGAAGGCGTCGAACGTGTGCTCGAAGAGTTCAAGACCGAAGAGTTCGACTTCGTCGTCTGCGATTCGCCCGCCGGCATCGAGAAAGGTGCCTTCCTCGCCATGTATTTCGCCGATCGCGCGATCGTCGTGGTGAACCCGGAAGTCTCCTCGGTGCGCGATTCGGATCGTATCCTCGGCCTGCTTTCGAGCAAGACGCGTCGCGCCGAACTGGGCGAGGGAAAAGTGCAGGAACACCTCTTACTAACGCGCTACAACCCGGCCCGAGTGCAGAACGGCGACATGATGAGCCTGGCCGACGTGCAGGAAATTCTCGGCATCAACGTGCTGGGCGTGATCCCGGAATCCGAAGGCGTACTCGCCGCATCCAACTCCGGCGTGCCGGTGATTCTGGATGAAGGATCGAATGCCGGCCTCGCCTACGAAGACGCCGTCGCCCGCCTGCTCGGCCAGGAGCGGCCGATGCGTTTCATGGACGCGCCCAAGAAGGGCCTCATGTCGCGACTGTTCGGAGGCTGAGCATGGGTATTTTCGATTTTTTACGCGCACGTCCGAAGAACACCGCGTCGGTGGCGAAAGAACGCTTGCGCATCATCGTCGCGCAAGAACGCGGCGCCCGTGGCGCGCCGGATTACCTGCCGCTGCTGCGTCGCGAAATTCTCGAGGTGATCAAGAAATACGTCAACGTCGATCCCGATGCCGTGCTGATCAATGTCGAGCGCGATGGCGATCACGAAGTACTGGAGCTGTCGGTCGCATTGCCGGAAAAAGGCCACGAAATCACGCCGCCACCCGCGACCAATAGCTGAGCCGATTTTTTCACGCACGGTGATAAAGATCGGCCCATGTCGATAGTTCAACGCAAAAGCACGGCGTCGGTGATGCGTGATTCGGCGCCGCGCGAAGCGACCGAAACAATACATTCGGCGCCGGCGGAAAACTCGGTATTGTTGCTGCGCGAGTTGCCGCAGATCGCGCTGGATGCGTTACTGCATCGCTACGATCTGACACTCGAAATCGTCGCCGCCGATGTCCCGATTCCCGGCAGTTACTGGGGCGATCCCGAGGCCGGCGTGATCGGCTCGACGGTGTACGCACGCAGCGACACTCCGATCCATTCGCTGCTGCACGAAGCCTGTCATCTGATCGTGTTGCCGGCTGAGCGTCGCGCGCGCGTGCACACCGACGCCAGCGATTCGCAGGCAGAGGAAGACGCCACGTGTTACCTGCAAATTCTGCTTGCCGAGTGCGTGCCGCACGTCGGCAGCGCGCGCCTGATGACGGACATGGATGCATGGGGTTACACCTTCCGGCTCGGCTCGACGCGCGCGTGGTTCGAGCACGATGCCGATGACGCGCGCAGCTGGCTGCTACAACGGGAACTCTTGCCGCTTTCTGTCGGCTGAGAATCGCCAAGATAGGACGGCGCCGACTCGCTCAGCGCCGCTTTGCAGAAATCGCACGGACCCTTGGCAACGGTACATCGTTCGTGCGCGTACCGACCTGTTTGCCCAGCGGACTCAGCCGATACTCGACGTGCGGCGGCAGGGTCGCGTACGACGTGCGCTTGACCAACTCATCGAACTCCAGCCATTTCAGGGTTTGCGCGAGCATCGATGAGCGCATTTGCGGGTGCCGAAAAGCTGCTGCTGATTTCCTCGAATGCGATCGGTGAGCGTGTTGAACAGCATCGCGCCGCGATTGCTTCCGCAAAGCAGGGCGGCGTGAAATTGATCGCCCACACCAGCGTGCTGCGCGCCGCTACCTCACCGCTCGGGCTTGCGCGAGAGCATCGCGAAACAGAATTGGTGTTGCACGCATCGGGTGTTCCGTTCGTATTGCTGCGCAACGCGCTCATACAGCGAAAACTACACAGCCGCGATTCCCGCTGCGCTCGCGCACAAAGCGCTGCTCGGCAGCGCCGGCAATGGGCGCATCTCGTCGGCGGCGCGTGCCGATTACGCGGCGGCGGCCGCGCGGGTTCTCCAGCGCGAAATCCAGGCAGGGAAAATCTATGAACTCGTTGGCGACAGCAGCTACGAGCTCGGCCAATTCGCGGCGGAACTTTCTCGCCAGTCGGCTCGCAACATCGCGTACATGAACATGCCGCAGCAAGACTACAAAAACGCGTTGATCGGCGCCGGCTTGCCGGAACTTGTGGCCGATATGCTCGCCGATTCAGACATCGGCGCATCTGCCGGCGGTTTGTTCGACGAAGGCCATCAGCTCAGTGTTTTGCTGGGGCGCCCGACCACGCCGCTGGCTGTCAGCATCGCCGCTGCGCTCAAACACCTGGAGAAATGATGCAGGCATCGACGAAGGGCGCCAGCTAACGGGCGCCTTTCGTTGTATGCCAATCATCGGCAATACGTGATCGCTAAAAACACAGCGTGATCAATGCCGCGACGTACAACAACGTCGAAAGTACGATGCCGCGAAACGGAATCGAGAACCAATAACGCCATGCCAGCGTCATGTAACCAGCGAGCAGCAACATCCCGAGCGTGAGCAAAAACGTCGATCGCATCAGCCGGTCGGCGTGCGCCAGCGCGAGAAATCCGTAGATCAGACCAAACAATATCGCACCGAAACTGTGACTCGCGTTGAAGCCGATCCATGCGCGCCAGATTGTGGTCTGGCGCGTCAGCATCGGTGATACCGCCTGCATTTGCGCGATCAGGCTTGCCTCGCGCGGATGCAGGCGCGTGCCGACAAATGTGTAGACAAGATGCACGGTGCCGAGCAGCAGAATGATCGCGGCACTCGCGCCGATCAGCAATGAAAAAATCAGTGGATTCGTCATGTTTGGTCTCCTTTGAGATTGTTTATGCAACGTCGTCGATGATGCTGCGCTCGGCGTCGAGCCAGTACCGTACCGCCGACAGATGTCTAGATCGTTCGGCAAAGCATGCAAGCAGCGCTTGATCCAGCCGCCGATCTGCAGCTTCGGCTAACGGGATGCGCGCCACATCGTCCAGATGTAATCGCAGGTACAAGTTCATTGGCGTACTATTGGTTCGCTTCCGAACAATATAGTTCGTTTCCGAACCAATAACAAGATGACCAAGACGACCGACGAAAACTCTCGTGCCGCGATTCGATCATGGCTGGCCGTCGTGCGCGCGTATCACCTGTGCGATGCGGTGATGACGCAGAATCTCGCCGCGATTGGCATGCGCACGCCCGATCACGAGATCCTCGCCAATCTGCAGCGTGACCCGGGCATCAGCCAGCAGGTTCTTGCGCAACGCTGTTTCACGGCGAAAAGTCATATCAGCAGCCTGGTCGGCCAGCTCGAAAAACGCGGCTGGTTGAAACGCGAACCCGATCCGAGCGACGCGCGCGCACGTCGCCTGCGCCTCACTAAAAAAGGCGAAGCCATGGCGAAAAAAACCGCCGTCGTGCAGGCTAACGTGGTGCGCGCGATGACCGAAATGCACAGCCCGGAAGAACTGCTTGCGGTCGGAGACGCGATGCGGCGGGTCAGCGCCAGACTTGAAGCATTGCTGGTTTAGATTCCGGCGAAGGCCACGCGCTTGCATCGTCAGCGCTAACCTCACTGTAGCGCGTTAGTGGCATTTTGCAGCGGCAAGCTGCACTGCTACGACGTGCGCAAACCGCCAAACCTGTTGCGCGCACTCGACCCGATGAAATCGCCAGCGCGAAATGTTGCGCTGTGTTTGCGTGCGACATTCGTCACGATTAGCCTGCTTGCCTCACCCTAGAGGAGAATCCCATGAAAACTGCCAGCATCTCGCTCGCCATCGTCCTTGCGCTGTGCGCCGCGCCATGTGCCATCGCCGCGGACAAGAACGACAGCACCATCGCGCCGCCCGCAACGGCCGTCGGTGCCGATGCGTTTGTCGCCGCGCTCAACAAGCAATACAAGGCCGATTATCCCGAAGCCACCGCGGCGCAATGGATCGCCGAAACCTATATCAACGGCGATACGCAATTGCTCGTGTCGCGCAGCAACGAGCGCAGCCTCAGCAAGCTGTCGGCCGACGTCGAAAAATCCAAAACCTACGCCAACGTGCCTGGCATCAGCGCGACGAGCAAACGCAGCATCGAGCTGCTGAAATTATCGACCGCGATGCCCGCGCCGAAAGACCCGGCCAAGCTCAAGGAGCTCACCGAAATTGCATCGCGGCTCGATGGCGAATACGGCGCGGCGAAATTCTGCAGCGACGAAAAAGATCCGGCCACCTGCCGCAATCTCGATGACCTGTCGAAGGTGCTCGCGAACAATCGCGACTGGGATGCCGACCTCGCCGCATGGGCCGGCTGGCATCACACCAGCCGCGTGATGCGCAAGGATTATGTACGTTTCGCCGAACTGCTCAACGACGGTGCACACGATCTGGGCTACGCCAATGTGGGTGAACTGTGGCGCGCCGGTTACGACATGCCGCCCGCCGCGTTCAAGCCCGAGACCGATCGGCTGTGGGGCCAGGTGCGCCCGTTGTACGAGCAGTTGCAGTGTTACGCACGCGGTAAACTCAAGGCAGAATACGGCGATCGCATGCCGAAGGATGGCACCATTCCCGCGCATGTCACGGGCAATATGTGGGCGCAGAACTGGGCGGCGCTGTATCCGCTGCTGCAGCCGTACAAGGATGCCGGCAGTCTCGATGTCGATGCCGCGCTCGTCGCGCAAAATTACGACGCAACGAAGATCGTGCATCGCGCCGAGGATTTTTATCGTTCGATCGGCTTCCCCGCCCTGCCCGCGTCGTTCTACGAAAAGTCGCAGTTCACGCGTCCACGCGATCGCGACGTGGTGTGTCACGCCAGCGCGTGGGATCTCGACCAGGCCGGCGACGTGCGCATCAAGATGTGCATCAATCCGACCGAGGAAAATTTCCGCACGGTCTATCACGAGATGGGCCACATCTATTATTTCCTCGCCTACAACGGCCAGCCCGAGCTGTTCCAGAACGGCGCCAACGACGGTTTCCACGAGGCGATCGGCGACACCATCCAGCTATCGCTCACACCCGCGTACCTGCACACGATCGGCCTTACCGGGGCGGTGTCGCAGGATAAAAAAGCGCTGCTGAATGCGCAGATGAAACTGGCACTGGAGAAAGTCGTGTTCCTGCCGTTCGGCAAGATGATCGACGAATGGCGCTGGGGCGTGTTCGATGGTTCTATCAAGCCCGGCGATTACAACGCGGCGTGGTGGAAACTCAAGCAGAAATACCAGGGCGTGTCTTCGAGCATTCCGCGCAGCGAGGAGGATTTCGATCCGGGTGCGAAATACCACGTCGCCAGCAACACGCCGTACATGCGGTATTTCATGGCCAACATCCTGCAGTTCCAGTTCCAGCGCGCGCTGTGCCAGGCCGCCGAACAAAAAGGCGCGCTCGCCGATTGTTCGATCTACGGCAGCAAAGCCGCCGGCGACAAATACTGGGCAATGCTGCAAAAAGGGGCGAGCCAGCCGTGGCAGAAAACCCTCAAGGAACTCACCGGCACCGAGCAGATGGACGCAAGCGCGATTATCGATTATTTCGCGCCGTTGTATGCTTGGTTGAAGCAGGAGAATAAGGGGCAAAGTTGTGGATGGGAGAGCGAAATATGAATAACTCTGCCTGCCATATTATGGCATAATTCATTGTCATCAAATAATTTTTATAACCAAATACTTGTTATGGCCAGTTATTAATATAATTTTTTTATTTTTAACACTAAATGAGACATGGAGATAAGCAGGTGCTGAACTCGACCGAGCAAACCGAAGTCTTTTTAATAAAAGAACGGAATGAAAAAAATGCTTTGAAACGACTTCGAGAAAATAGGAATAGCACGTTTGCTATAAATTTTATTTCAGCAATGCAAGACAGCATTGACGATGTCGCTAAACAAACACAAAGACAGGGTATTCATTTCGACTGTAAAGCGGGATGCACTTACTGCTGCACCCTCAGAGTCGAAGCGCTGGCACCAGAGGTGTTCCGCATTGCTTGTGAACTCAAGAAGCTCAAACTTGATCAGTTGGCGGCTGTTATCGAGAGATTGAAAGTGCATGCAATGAAGGCGGCAGGTGTGCCATCCAAAGAGTTTTACTTAACATGTCCTCTGCTTGTTAACGGCCTTTGCTCTATCTACAGCGTCCGTCCCGGGATGTGCAGAAAGTTCTACTCTTTAGATGTCGAGCAATGTAAAAATCCTGACGCAGAAATTCCCGAAAATCTTGGGATGGTCGTCAAATCAGGCGCGATCATGAGTGGCATAACCCACGCCTACGAGCGCGCTAAATTTTCTGCAGCACCCCACGAGTTGGGGCAAGCACTGCTACTTGCACTCACAGATAGCACCGCAGAAGAAAGGTGGGGTAAAGGGGAAATCGTCTTTGATTTATTACCCGAAGCGCTGCTTCAACACATAACCTAACTCAGGCAGCAAGAAGGGTGCAATAACCGAAGGAAGCCCCTTTTCGGGATTGCGCCCTACCTTACTGCAACTTACCAAGCGGACACAAAATGATAGGCACACCCGCAATCATCCTCTCGTACACCAGCGACAAGACCACATCGTTGTGCTTGAGCGTCAACCCACAAAACGTCAATGCTATCGCGATCGAGCCTTATGTCGCCAACGACAAGCACTAGATCTGGTTCCAGATCGATAGTGGCGGTGGAACGTTCGTATTCTGGAATGTGGCAGCTCAAGGGCTGCTGGTGTTGAGCGGGTCGGACGGACAACTCGGGATTCGCCCGTCGCTGCCGATGCTCGAGTCGAGCTACAGTGGTGACGAAACCTGGACGCTGGCGCCGTACCATCCGTCGTTAAACTGGTGGGATGTAGTCGCCGCGCCGTTCACCTACGGGACGACGCTGCAGTTCGCGCTCAACACGCGTTATCCCGCCGTGGCGATACGCCCGAGCAGCGACTCGGATCGCAACCTCAACATCCTCGGCAACGGTCCGTATGTCGCGGGCAGCACGGTGGCGGCGTGGGACGGCTGGGGCGTCGGTCATGCGAACGAGGTTTGGCTGATCGGCTCAATCTACTAGTCGCGAATCGGCACTGAATTGGTTGAAACTGCGTTTCGTCAAAGGGTTTATTGACTGAGGAAAGATGATGTTCAAAGGCATGATGGAAATTGTCTCGAAACGGCCGATCCTTGGCGCGATCACGCTCGGCGCCGTCGTCTCTATTGCAACATTGATCGCCGGCCTTTTTATGCAGTATTTTCTGCACCTTATGTTGCCAGAAAGCTGGTGGGGAATATCGGTAGCAACCGAGGCATTTAACCAGCCAGCCGCGGTGGTGTTTTTTTTCGCAGTGGTTTTTGCACCGCTTTACGAAACGATTTTGGCGTAACTGCTTCCGATCGAAATCGTTCGTCGTTTCGCTATCAATCGATGGGGATGCGTTTTTATCAGCGCGACTGTGTTCGGTGTCGGCCACTATCTTAATGGCGGCCTGTTACACGGACTGGTCACATTTAGCGTCGGTATCCTGTTCGCAATTTTGTACATGCTCCTGCGTAGCAATGGTGCGGCATCAAGCTTCGTCGGCGTGGCCACCGCTCACGGCTTGCACAACGCGATTCTACTCGCGCTCGCTACCCTCTTCCCTTCGCTCGCCTGATACCTGCGACGGAGCCTGCCATGTGCCGCAACATCAAGACGCTGTTCAACTTCGCGCCGCCAGTCACGGACGATGAAATCCACGCCTCCGCACTGCAATTCGTGCGCAAGCTCAGCGGTTTCAACACGCCATCGAAAATCAACGAAGCCGCGTTCGCTTTGGCAGTGACGCAGGTCAGCGACGCGGCGCGCAATCTGCTGCAATCGCTGGTCACGCTGGCGCCGCCGAAAGACCGCGACGAAGAGCGTGCGCGATTGCAGTTGCAGTCGGCAAAGCGCTTCAATCGGACGTAAAAATTTATTGCTTGCGCATTGCTTCGGGCGCGCCTTGCAATTGCTCGAGTGCTACTTTAGTATCACTCGATGCGAACCGAACTCGTCACTACTCTGAAGCGTCAGGCAACCGAACTCTTGTCCGATCTCGAACGCGATCGCGAACCCATCCTTATCACGCAACACGGCTTGCCGAGCGCCTATCTGGTCGATGTCGAAACTTACGACACCCTGCAACGGCGCATGACCATGCTTGAAGGCATCGCGCGCGGTGAAAGAGCCATCGATGAGGGGCGTACCGTGTCGCACGCGCAGGCCAAACAGCGCATGGCGCGATGGCTGAAATAATTTGGACCGAGCCCGCGCTCAGTGATCTGGATGCCATCGCCGACTACATTGCGCTGGATAATCCTGACGCGGCACGGCAATTGGTGCAGAAAATTTTCCACCACGTCGATCAGCTGCGAGAACATCCACGCAGTGGCTCCAAACCAGCGGAACTGAAGCGATGGCGCTATCGGCAAATCATCGAGCCGCCCTGCCGGATTTTCTATCGCGAGCACGCTAACCAGGTTTTTATCCTGCATGTGATGCGTGCCGAACGCGCGTTGCTGACAAGTCTTTTGCGCAAGCGGGAGATCAAAACTGACTCTGGTTGAAGCGCTGTTTTGCGCCAGATGATCGCGTGCCTCAGCCGTCCCAGAAGAGAACGCCAGAATGACCCTCGATACGTCCGCGCCGAAGCTCAAGGAAATTTTCGATGCAGCGTGTTTCCGCCGTATCGCGAAAGAAGTCGTCGCGCTGCATCCGCGCTTCGATAGCAAACAATTTCTCGCGCTGGCGCTGGAAGACCTTGATACCCTAAGCCTGATGCAGCGCATGCGGCGCATGTCGCACAGCCTGCATTCAACGCTGCCACAAAATTATTCACGCGCGATCGCGATTCTGCGCAAGCTCGCACCGCGTATTCATTCCGGTTTCGTGACGCTGGCGCTATCGGATTTCGTCGGTGTGTATGGTCACGACGATTTCGAAATGTCGATGCAGGCGCTGGCGTTTTTCACGACATTCGGCTCGGCAGAATTTGCGATCCGCGAATTCCTGCGCCGCGATCCTCAACGCACCCTGGCGGTGATGCAAATCTGGTCGCGCGATGTCGATGAACATTTGCGCCGCCTCGCCAGCGAAGGCAGCCGACCGCGC
>JAYVLO010000201.1:0-18988 GCA_043759455.1 Pseudolysobacter sp. | reverse complement strand
TGGTAGACGATGCTGCCATCGGGCGCAAAACGTGCGAGCGTATCGATATGCGCGTCGGTATCGTCGCCTTCGAGATAACCGTGTTCCAGCCAGAGCACGCGTTCGGCGGCGAGACTCTGCTTGAGAATCTGCGTCATCTCGGCACGCGGTTGGGTCGGATGCCGTTGCTGCAGGCAGCGCCATGTCGTCAGGATCGTGCCCGCGCCATCGCTTTCGATTGCGCCGCCCTCGAGCGCCCAGTCGATGCGCTTGTGTTCGGCTGCGCCAAAAACTTCACGCGCGACCAAGCCTTGGATGAGTTGATCGTCGCGGCTGGCGGCAAATTTGCCGCCCCAGCCGGTGAAGTGATAATCGTTGAGACGGAACGTCGCGCCATCCGACAGCGTGATCGGGCCGGAGTCGCGTAGCCAGGTATCGTCGTAGTCGATGTCGATGAAACGCACGCGCGTCAGATCGACCTTAGCTTTTTTCAGCAGCTTTTCCGCCTGGGCACGAATTTCATCGCTCGCCGCACAAATCAGCGCCGGTTCAAACTGCGTGATCGCGGCAACCAGTGCTGTGTAGGTGACTTCGACATCGGCCAGCCGCTCCGCCCAATCCGTACCGGCATGCGGCCACGCCAGCAGGATGCCCGCCTGCGCTTCCCACTCGGCAGGCAGGCGCAAAACCGCTGAACTCATTGGCCGCTATAATCCGTATGGTTACTTCGCAGCGCGACGCTGGTGAGCACGATGTTGCGCTCGAAATACACGGTGTAACCCGGATACACCCAGCGGTTGATCGGTGGATGGCGCGCAGTATCGCCACCGGCCACTGGCAGTTTATCGCTTGGCGCGCCGTAGCGTTTTTCGACCTGGCTCATGTTCATGCCGCGGGTCGGTGCATTGGTTGCGTTGACCGTGCTGAGCTGATGCGTCGTCAGCGTATCGGCGCTGGCTTGCATGGCGTATACGCCGAACGTTGCGGCCACAGCGAAGGATGTGATGATGCGGCGGAGATGCATACGTTTCATGGAGGCCTCCTCGAAAATTAAACCAAGGTCGCTTTGTAGCAGATTGGCGGTTTCATATCCATGTCGCCGCCGTATGACAACGTCGTGCCACAAAGCAGAAAGGCCGCTTGCGGGCGGCCTTTCTGCTTTGCAACAGCGGGGTGCGTGGATCAGCGCTGACGCGCCTTGAAACGCGGGTTGCTCTTGCAGATCACGAATACTTTGCCGCGGCGGCGAACGATCTTGCAGTCACGGTGACGTGACTTGGCGGACTTCAGTGAGGAGAGGACTTTCATGGGAGATCCTTAAAGGGAGCTGGCGTAAAGCGCGTAATTATAGCGGTAAGTTAACGTTCGATGCAAAGGTTTGCAGGTCGGAAACAGTAAAGACCACAAAACGCGTGCTGCCAGGCTTTTCCGCCGACGTTTGCGGATTTTGTGAATAAACGCGATCAAGGCGCGGACAAGGCTTCCACCGACCAACCGCCCCCCAAGGCTCTAATCAGTTGCACGCTCGCGCGGCCCTGACGCGTATCGAGCTCGAGCGCATCGCGTTGCGTTTGCAGCGCGGTCGTTTGTGCTGTGACTACATCGAGGTAACTCACCGCACCTTCGCGATAACGGCTGGTCGATAGATCCAGCGTGCGCTGCGCCGCGACCACCGCCGCCTGTTGCGCAGAGGATGCGGTGCGATATTGGCCGAGCAATGCGAGATTGTCCTCAACCTGCTGGAATGCCGATAACACCACACCGCGATATTTTGCGCCGGCTTCGTCCAGCACGGCCTGCGCTCGCGCGACTTCGGCGCGGCGTTTGCCGGCATCGAACAAGGTCAGAAACAATGACGGTCCGATCGACCAGTACGCGTTCGGCGCCTTGACCCAGTTGCCCGAATCACTGCTCTGATAACCGGCGCTGGCGCTCAAAGTAATCGCCGGGAAATAGGCCGCGCGCGCGACGCCGATGTTGGCGTTGGCCGCAGCGATGCGCCGTTGCGCCGCAGCGATATCCGGGCGGCGCTGCAGCAGCGTCGACGGCATGCCGGGTGGAATTTGTGGCAGATGCAAGTTGACGACACGTGGCGCAATTGCAAAGTGGGACGCCGATTCGCCGATCAGCGCGGCGATCGCATGTTCGAGCAAAGCGCGCTGCGCCAGGATTTGTGCGACTTGCGAGCGCGCCGTTTCGAGCTGTGCCTGCGCGCGTGCTTCGTCGAGCCCCGACGCAATGCCGGCGTTGTGCCGGGTCTGGATCAATTGCAGCGCGCGGGTATAGGCGGTGACGGTGTCCTTGAGCAACCCGGCCTGGCTATCCAATCCGCGCAGCGCGATGTAATTATCGGCCAGTTGGGTCTGCAGGCTAAGGCGTGCGGACTCGAGATCGGCCTGCGCCGCCTGTGCGCTGGCGTTGCCGGAGGCGACCTGATTGCGAATGCGGCCCCACAGATCGAATTCGTAATCGAGCTCGGCGCCAACCGTGTTCGAGCCATATTCATTTGGTGAGGCTGGGCCGAGCCGAGCATACGCAGCGGCTTGGCTTCCGATTGTCGATCGCGTTGCACATTGCCGGTACCGATCAAGGTCGGAAACAAGCCGGAATGCAGTTGATCGCTGAGCGCTTGCGCCTGCTGATAACGTGCGAGCGCGGCGGCGATGTCGGGACTGTTGACGATTAGGCGCTGCTGATAACCGTCGAGCTCAGCATCGCCGTACAACGTCCACCAGCTATCGCGTGCGAGAGCATCGGCGGGCTGCGCTTGGGTCCATGGCGCTTCTTCCTTGTAAGCGTTTGCGGTCGGAACATCGGGCACTTTCAATGTTGGCGCGAATGAACACGCGCCAAGCGTGAGGCTCGCCGCAATCAACATTACGCGTACTGCAATGGCTGGCATCGACTCAGGCCTTCGGTTTTGCCGGAGCATCTTTTTTCGCGGCAGGATCGGCGACATGCACGATATCGCCGTCGGCGATGCCATCTGGCGGACTTTCGATCACGCGATCATCGGCAACGACACCCGAACCGAGTTCGATGATCTTGCCGAGATCGCGCGCGATCGTTACCTGCTTCAGCAACACCTTGTTGTCCTTGCCGACCGTCGCCACGCGCAGGCCCGAGGCGTCGAACATGAGCGCGCTGGCGGGCACGTTCAGCGCGGTGAGATCCTGCGGCAGTTGCAGGTTGACGTTGGCAAATCCGCCGGGCAGCAATTCGCCGTTGGCGTTGTCGACGGCGAGCTGCATGAGCACGCTGCCGGACGCGGTATTGACCGCTTGGGCGGACGATTCGACGGTCGCGGCGTAGGTTTTCCCGGGCTGCTCGGGCACGGAAATTTTCGCCTTGCTGCCGGGTTTGATGTTGGTCGTATAGCTTTGCGGCACGCTTACATAAACGCGCAGTTTCTTGGTGTCGGAGATGACAAAAAGTTCTTGTCCGGCGCCGCCGCCGGCGTTGATCAGCGCGCCCACATCGGTGGTGCGCGCAGTGACGATGCCATCGAACGGCGCGACGATACGCGTGAATCCTTTCATTGCCAAAACTCGATCGACGTTCGCCTGTGCCGCCTTGACCATCGCCTGTTTGGTCGCGAGGTCGCCGGTTTTTTCATCGGCTTCCTGACGCGAGATCGCATCGGTGCCGAGCATCGATTGCCAGCGCTTTGCAGTGGTCGATGCGAGCGCGGCGTTTGCCTGCGCGCTGGCGAGGTCGGCCCTGGCCTGCAGCAGTTGCTGATCGAGATCGGGCGTTTCGATTTCGGCGAGCAGTTGACCCGCTTTCACCGGCGAGCCGATATCGACGTTCCAGTTTTTCAGGTAACCGCTGACACGCGCAAAAATCGAGGCGCGCGAATATGCCTCGAGCCGGCCTGGCAGATCGAGCGTGCTGGCAGCGCCCGCGCCACCGGGCGCAATCACGGCCACCGTCGGCACGGCCTGGGTATCGGTCCAGTCGCGCAAGCGCGTTTCGGCTCGCGCGCGAGAGATGACACCGGTGATGACCACGATCAACGCGACGACGACAAAGACCAGACCGCCGATGCGCAAGGTGCGATGCGAGAACGCGGGAGTGGGGGAATCAGGCGACATGCAGCTCTCCAATGGCAGCGCGCGATGCGGGTTTCTGGCCATGCCGCGCATGTACGATACTGAAAACGACCGGAACAAAAACCAGGGTGGCGATGGTGGCGAAAATGAGGCCGCCGATCACGGCGCGGCCGAGCGGCGCGTTCTGCTCGCCACCTTCGCCGAGGCCGAGCGCCATCGGTGCCATGCCGATGATCATCGCCAGCGCGGTCATCAATACCGGTCGGCAACGCACGAATCCGGCTTCGAGCGCCGCCGCCGTGGCGTCACCCAGCTCATCGAGTTTTTCGCGCGCAAAACTGATCACCAGCACGCTGTTGGCGGTGGCCACGCCCATGCACATGATCGCGCCGGTAAGCGCCGGCACCGACAGCGTGGTATGCGTGGCGAACAACATCCAGACGATGCCGGCGAGCGCGGCGGGCAGGGCGGTGACAATGACGAACGGATCGCTCCACGACTGGAAGTTGATCACGATCAAAAAGTAGATCAGCACAATCGCGCCGAGCAGGCCGAACAGCAGACCGGAGAATGCGCTTTCCATCGTGCGAACCTGCCCGAGCAAAACCACGGACGAACCTTTCGGCACGTCTTTCGCGGTATCGGCAATGATGTTGCGGATATCCTTGGCGACAGCACCGAGGTCGCGATCCTGCGTGGTCGCGTTGATCTGGATCAGCGGCTGGATATCGTATTGGCTGACCAGCGCATTGCCTGCTGTGCGCGTGAAATTCGCGAGCGCACCGAGTGTTTGCGGGGTGTTGCCGGAATTTCCGCCAACCGAAACATTGGCCAGTGCGCTCAACGAATCGAGCTGGTATTGCGGTGTCTGAATCACGATCGGATACGACACGCCATTCGCCGGATTGAGCCAGAAGGTCGGTGCGACCTGGCTGCTGCCGGCCAGATTGACGGCGAGGTTATTGGTCACGTCGCGCGCAGTGATACCGAGTTGCTGTGCCCGCGTGCGATCCACATCGATATTCAATACCGGATTCTTGCGCGATTGCTGGATGCGCACATCGGCGATGCCCGGCACGCGTCGAATCTTTTTTAGCAAGGCATTGGCGTAGTCGAAATTGGCGGTCAGGTTGTTGCCGCGAATCTGCAGGTCGATCGGCGCCGGCGCACCGAAATTCAAGATCTGGCTGACGATGTCGGCGGGCGGAAACGAGAACGTCGTGTCGGAAAATTCGCGTGGCAAGAGCTCGCGCAAATCCTTTATATATTCTGCGGTCGGGCGATGGCCCTCCTTGAGGGCGATCTGGATGTCGCCATCCTGCTCGCCCATGACGCCGGTGTTGTTGTAGGTGAGGTTGATGCTGCTGATGCTCAGGCCGATGTTGTCGACCATCGTGGCGATTTCGCTTGCCGGAATCTTTTTGCGAATGGAGGCTTCGATATTGGCAAAACGCGTCGCGGTTTCCTCGACTCTTGTGCCGACCGGCACGCGCACGTGCATGAGGATCTGCCCACCATCGACCGACGGGAAAAAGTTGCTGCCGAGGAACGGCACCAACGCGAACGAGGCAACCACGAACGCAAGAAAACACAGTACAAAAAGACGGCGATGCAACATCGTCAATTCCAGCAAGCCACGATAACTCGCGCGAAAATGCTCGAAGCAATGTTCGAAACCGCGCTGGAAACGCACAACAGGATTGCGCGATGGCGGTAATGTGCTTTCATCGTGCTCATCGCCGTGAATCACATGCGGCTTGAGCAGGTACATCGCCATCGTCGGCACCAGGGTGCGCGACAGCAGGAAAGAAATCAGCATCGCGAACATCACCGCTTCGGCCATCGGCACGAACAGGAATCGCGAAACGCCTTCGAGGAAGAACATCGGTACGAACACGATGCAAATGCACAGCAGCGAGACGAACGCCGGCACCACGATCTGATCGGCGCCGTCGAGAATCGAGTTCTCGACATCCTTGCCATGTTCGAGATGCCAGTTGATGTTTTCGATCGTGACCGTGGCATCGTCGACAAGAATGCCGACCGCCAGTGCGAGGCCGCCGAGCGTCATGATGTTGAGCGTTTCGCCGATCGCCGCGAGGCAAACGATGGCCCCGAGTATCGACAGCGGAATCGATACCGCAATGATCACGGTCGAGCGCCAGCTGCCGAGAAACAGCAGGATCATGATGCTGGTCAGCGCCGCCGCGATGATGCCTTCGACCGCGACGCCGCTGATCGCCGCACGCAAGAACAACGACTGATCGTTGATCGGCGCGATCTCGAGATTTTCGGGCAGCGTGGGTTTGATTTCCGCGAGTTTCGCCTTGATGCCGGAGACGATCGCCAAGGTCGACGTTGCGCCGTTCTTGAGGACTGACAGCAGCACCGAACGGCTGCCATCGACGTGCACCACGTTGGTCTGCGGCGCGTTGCCGTCGCGCACGTGTGCAACGTCGCGAATATAGATCGTCGCGCCGTTCGTCACTTTCACCGGCAGCTCGCCGAGCTGTTCAATCGCCGACGGCGCATTGTTGAGTTGCAGCGTGTATTCGAACGTGCCGATCTTCTGTGTGCCGACAGGCACGATTAGGTTTTGCGCGGCCAGCGCATTGGCGACATCCTGCGCCGCCAGGCCGCGCGCCTGCAATGCGGCCGGATCAAGGTCGATCTGCACCTGGCGACTTTTGCCGCCGAACGGATATGGAATCGCCGCGCCCGGCACCGTGAGCAGACGTGTGCGGATCACGTTGACGCCGAGATCGGCCAGGTTCTGTTCGGACAAACCCTTGCCCGAAAGCGCAACCTGCAGGATCGGCACGGTCGAGGCGTTGTAGTTCAGAATCAGTGGCGGCGTGGTGCCGGCCGGCATCTGTTTCACCACCGATTGCGAGACCGCGGTGACCTGCGCATTCGCGGTCGCGACATTCACGCCGGGCTGGAAAAAAATCTTCACGATGCCGAAGCCGGCATATGAAGTGGCCTCGATATGCTCGATGTCGTTGACGGTGGTGGTAAGCACGCGCTCGTACAGTGTGGTGATGCGGCCGGCCATTTGATCCGGCGGCAGGCCGGTGTACTGCCACGCTACCGCGATCACCGGAATGCGGATCTCAGGGAAAATATCGCTCGGCGTGCGCATCGCCGTCAACGGTCCGATAATCAGTAACAGCAGCGCGAGCACGACAAACGTATAAGGGCGTTGCAGCGCGATGCGTACGATGCCTAGCATGCGAGATTCCGTTTGACTGATTGCGGGCGCGACTGCAGGCGATCGCGCTGATACGTTGAGGGTGCAAGTATGCCGTCACGCGGCGCGCTCTTCGGCAACCCTTGCACTGCGAAAACCGGCATATTTTCTCTGGCTGGAGAAGGGATCACGCTCGCTTTGATAGGTTCGCGAGCGCAAGGTCGGACATGTCGGTTGCGAAAACGTGATCAACCTTGCCACCGACCTGGAACAGCGACTTGAAGTTCAACAGATCTTGACCGCGGACGAGTTTATGCTGCGCTTGCACACGTCAACAAGTAAATTCTTGTTAGTTCTCAAAACGGCGTGAGTTATGGCGATTAAATCATAAATGCGAGGTATCGATTTGTCGCATTGAAACAATCCGTGTGGCTTTGCAGTAAAGTTTAAGCATGCAAAAAACATCATCCACGCAGAGAACAGATCCCTATGGCCGGTGTGCTGTTTTGGTGGAGCTATCCGACTCGGCTCAGAATCGTGTTGCGTCCGGCTACACTCGGCGAGGCCACCTGCGCCGAGTTTCCGGATGCATAAAGTGTCGCTGCAATCGCGCTAGACTCAAGACTCTAGGCGGTTCGATTAGCCTACGAAGATGTATACGCATACCGCGCAGTTTCAACGAGTGACTATTCCATGAGCGAATCATCGCCGGGTTGGGTAACGCAAAGCATCAGTGCGCTCAACGGCATGTTCGGCGACTATCTGCTACGCCGTGGCAACGGTCTCGCCATCGGCATGGCCTTTTATGTCGACAATCAGCCGCTGCAGTTGTCATCACAGGCAATCAGTCACGCGTATCCGCAAGCCGGCAACAAGATTTGCGTTTTTGTGCACGGCCTGGCCTGTAGCGAAAATATCTGGACTTGGCGCGAGGAGCAAGATCACGCCGAAAAAAAAACCGATGTCGACGTTTCGTATGGATCCTTGCTGCAGGCCGAACTCGGCTACACCCCATTTTATCTGCGCTACAACAGCGGTTTGTCGATTGCGAAAAATGGCAGTGATCTATCGTCATTGCTGACCGCCTTGCTCGCAAACTATCCCAGCGCGGTCGATGAAATCGTATTGATCGGCCACAGCATGGGCGGGCTGGTATTGCGCGCGGCGTGCAATCAGACGAGTGCCCCATCGGCGTCGTGGCTGGAAAAAGTCACGCGCGTATTTTATCTCGGCACGCCACATACCGGCGCCGATCTGGAAAAACTCGTGCACGCCACTGCGCGCACGCTGCATGCGGTGCCGAATCCGATCACACGCCTGATCGGGGATATTCTCGACACACGCAGCCAGGGTGTGAAGGATTTGCGCCGTGGTGCGCCGCTGGCCGACGACAGGATTTCGAGCGTCGCGTGGTTGCCGACCGCGCAGCATTTTTTTCTGATGGGCACGATTACCGACGATCCCGCGCATCCGGCCTCGCGTTTGCTCGGCGATGCGCTGGTGCGCGTGCCACGCGAATCCGCAGCAACCAATGCGATGTACGATGCCTCGCATTCGCGGGTGTTTGCCGGCACCCACCATTTTGCATTGGCGCACAATCGCGGGGTATATGCCCAGATCAAGGCATGGTGTAGCGAACCATGAAAGAGGAGAAAAACATGCGGATTCCCATCCAGCAATTGCGCGGCGCCAAAGATCTGCTCGAAGACGTGGTTACGGCTACGGTAAATGCCAGCGAGTCATTGCAGCAAAAAATCGTGCGGCAGCCGTACGCGTTGTTGCAGCGCATCGACCGCATCGCCGTGCCGGTGCGCAAAATCGAATCCGTACAGACCATCATCACGCAAAAGATTTACGGCACGATTCGACTGGTGACTCGTGGGAGCGCCGGGCTTGCTTCGCGCTTGCTCGACCTGGCCGAGCAAAACACGCGACGTCGCAAGTAATCAATCGACGATTCTGTCTGTGGCGATGCGCGTCAGCATCGAGCGCAAAACTCCGCCGATCCAGTGCAAACACCACGCTGAATTTGCGCTATTGGTCACTCCAGCGTCAGCAGCGGCTCGCCCTAAACGAGGACGGATTTTCGCATCCGGTTACCGCTTCGGTAGGGGTAATCCATTTTTTTTATGTTGTTGGTTTCAGCTTGGCGGTGATGTTCAAGTTCGCGAGCGCCAGCCTTGCCCGTTCGACGATCAAAGATGCGTCGAAACCATGGTGCTCGCCATGCGACGCGACGCGCATGTCGCACGGGCGTCCCACGCCAGTCGCGTTCGGCACTTCGATTTTCCCGAGGATTTATTTTCTGCTTGCTCCTACCGGCATGCATATGCCGGCGCGCGAATGGTGAATGCAAAGCGAAACATCGAGTCTGTACGTTGTCCAACATATAGCGTGTTCCGTTGCGACAGGTTTGAGCGCATGCGCATCGTCGATTCGTTTTCGATTCGTTGGCGGCGACAGGGCGTAAACGGCCTGCACCGGCCTCACTGCCACGCAGGCGATTGGCGAAAACGTGGCAAAGTAGCGTTCGTTGGCAACCACATATCTCGGTTTGGTCGGGCAAGCGCTCGCTTTGTTCGATACCGCACCGATACGCCTCGTGGGAATGGGCTTTTTGCGAGGACGCCTGCACGAATGTGGTGATGATGGCGACGCCGCAAAACCTCAACGATTTTGCGTTGGGGTTTCGCTCAGCGAAGGATTGATCGAGCGCGCACGGGAGTTGCAATACGCGGCGCTATTGCTGCAGAGTCAAAACCTGGTCGCTCGCAGCGGTTGCGGCATCTGTGGCATGCAAGGTATCGCGTAGGTGGTGCGTGCGCCGGCGATGGTCGACGAAGGTGTGTTCATCAATGAAGCGGCGTTGAAAAAAGCGCTCGCACATATGCACGATCAGCAATCGATCAATGCCGTGACCGGCACCACGCATGCTGCCGCGTGGGCGACGCCCGATGGTGTGATCACGATGCTGCGCGAACATGTCGGACGGCATAACGCGCTGGACAAACTGATCAGCGCATTGACCCAAATCGACGTCGATTTCACTGCAGGAGTTTTGCTCGTTACAAGTCGCGTGAGCTACGAAATGGCGCTCAACGCGGTCAACGTCGGTATCCGTTTGATGGCCGCGATTTCCGCGGCGACCGCGCTGGCAATTCGTGTCGCCGAGCAGGCCAACATAAGCCTGATCGGCTTTGTCCGACCGCAAAGCCATGTCATCTACACGCATCCACAGCGTATCCGCAGCGAGCTGCCGGCCAGATCGACATGAGTGAAAAACCTGCGCATACGAAGTACCAACATCTGGTGCAATTGGCGAATGATATCAGCCATCTTTTCCAGTCCGAGACCAATCGCGAAGTTGTCGTGAGTTCGGTGGCGAAACACATCGGCAGTTTCTGGGTGCCGCGCATGCGCCAGCACATCGTCGTGCACCTGCATGCGGGTGGCGAGGGCTTGAGCACACTAGCGCGCGAGGCGGTGTTGCGGCTCGCAATGGATGCCACAAAAGAAAGCGCCTGAGCTTATCCCGACCGATCAAAGTATCGGCGCGAACAATCGCGCCACATGCATGCCGAAGCGGCGCCACGCCGGAGCGCGCAAATAATCGTCGGCATGCACGCGTTTCGAATGCGAAAAATCGGTCAGCAACATTTGCTCGACTTCGCTGGCGAAACTGCGATCGACGGTCAACAGCATAAGCTCGAAGTTCAGGCGCAACGATCGGTTGTCGAGATTGGCTGTGCCGATCGCGGCTGCGATATCGTCGATCAGAATCACCTTCTGGTGCATGAAACCGGGGAGATAACGGTAGACCTCGATTCCCGCACGCACAGCATCATAGGCGTACAGCAATCCGGCCTCGAAACTGACATGATGATCGGGCCGACTCGGCATCAATATGCGCACCTGTACGCCGCGCAACGCTGCCAGTCGCAGCGCCGCGAATACCGATTCGTCAGGAACAAAATACGGTGTCGCGATCCACACTTTTTCGCGCGCGGAATTAATCGCCTCGACAAAAAACAGCGAGCAGGTTTCCTGACTGTCGGCGGGACCGCTCGGGATCAGCTGGCAATACATGCCGGCGTCCTTGAGTGGGCGCGGTTGCTCGACCGCTGGGAGCTTTTGCGTGACCCAGTACCAGTCTTCGAGAAAGGTGATCTGGATGCACGCGACGGCCGGTCCGCACACCTCTATATGGGTATCGCGCCACGGCGACAGCGGCGGTGCTTCGCCGAGATATTCCACACCGACATTCAAGCCGCCGATGAGTGCGCATTGGCCATCGACCACGACGGTCTTGCGATGATTGCGAAAGTTCAACTGGAAGCGATTGACGATACGACGCTTGGTGGCGAACTCGCGAATATAAACGCCGCCGTCTTTCAGTTCCCTGATGTAGCGTGATGGCAGACTGTAGCTGCCGATGCCGTCGTAGAGAAAATATACCGATACTCCCGCGGCACTTTTGCGAATAAGCAGATCGCGCAGGCGGCGTCCGAGACGGTCATCGCGCACGATAAAAAACTGCACCATCACGTAGTTTTTGGCAGCCTCGATTGCGGCGAAGATTGCGGCAAATGTCTGGTCGCCATTGATCAGCAATCGCACCTTGTTGCCAGGCAGAAAAGGCATGCCGGTCAACGCGGTGAGCGCGCGAATTCCCAGATGCAGCGGCGTAACGCCCGGGATCTCCCTCTGTTCGTGCATGTCACGCCAGTTCGGTTCGGTACTGTCGCCGCGCATCTGACTGTTGCGCTGGCGTCGCTTGCGCACATAACCCGTGAGACGGATACGCCCGAGAAACAGGTACGGAATCAACGTGAAGTACGGCAAAGCGGCGAGCGCAATGGCCCACGCGACCGCGCCCTGCGACGTGCGCACCGACATGATCGCGTGGCCGGCAGCGATCAAGCCAAGCACATGGATCGCGATCACCAGTGTGCTGATTTGCAGCAGGTCAAAGTGCATGAGATGTTTCGTTTGAAGTAATCGGCAAATTGCGTGAAGCGCAAATTTTACCAGCATGCAGTGAGCAGCGAGGACACTCACTATCGATCATCGCGTAACTCGCCCAGCAAGATTGTTTTTGTTGCATGCCGAAGGTAGTTTTGTCACCGCGATTCGGAACTCGGATACTACACTGACGCGATCGAATTTCGTGCGCGCGCTTGCCGCGATCCAGAGAAGGCAGCACCGATGCATCATCGTGTCCTGAAAGCGATTCTCTACGGCGGCCTGGTCGCGGGCACGCTGGATATCGTGCTGGTATCGGCAATCAATCTGTTCGATCCGCTGGTCATCTTGCGTGTCGTTGCCAGCGGCGTGCTCGGCAAGACAGCGGCCTTTGCCGGAGGTCTGCCTGCATCGGCTTTGGGCATGTTGCTGCAATGGTTGATGTCGCTGCTGATCGCGGCGATTTATGTTTTCGCTGGCACACGATTGACGGCTTTGACGCGCTTCAGGATTTCGTGCGGATCTGCGTGCGGGCTCGCTATTTTTTCGTCATGAACTATCTCGTCGTGCCACTTTCCGCCGCGGCATCCAGCAAACTGTTTGTGTTCTCCGCGCATATCTCGGACATTGCGCTGATGCTGTTGTACGGGCTGATCATCGCGTTTTTCGCTAGGCGTTTCGTCGTGATTTGAGCAACAAGCAACGCGCATTTTCTTATTCTCTACATCATTCATTCACCTATGCTTTATGGGTTGTCTGATGTGGCGATAACGTCACTACCCAGCGCGAAAATGGCGGTGATCTGCATAGCGGTTTCGGTCAATCTACACGTTTCCGACATCGGCAGAACGCCTCCTATTCTGCGAAAGCAACACGCTTGTCCGATACTCGATCAGATGCGGCAAATGCCGACGATTTTGTGCAATGCGGCGGATTGACTCGTGCGCTTATTCGCGATTACGACTGGGCTGCCACGGCATTGGTGCCGATCAATACGTGGCCGCAAAGTCTCGAGACCGCGGTCGGCATGGTACTGCATTCGACCGTGCCGATCGTGCTGTTGTGGGGTGCGGATGGCGTCGTGATCTGCAACGATAGGCATTCACTTTTTGCCGGAGCCCGCCACCCGCAAACGCTCGGCGCCAAGGTGCGCGAGGCGTGGGGGAGGTTGCCGACTTCAACGACAACGTGGTGAAGGTCGGACTGAGCGGCGGCACGCTCGCCTACAAGGATCAGGAGCTGACCTTGTATGGTTACGGCGTCGCCGAACAGGTGTGGATGTGTCTGAATTATTCGCCGGTGCTGGATGCCTATCGGCGTGATCGCGATCGTGCTCGAAACCACGGCTCGAGTGCTGGCGGATCGGCGCAGCGCGGTCGAGCGCGATCAATTGCGCAAGATGTTCGAACAACCCCCCGGATTCATGGCGGTGCTCAAAGGGCCGAACCATGTATTCGCTCTTGCCAACGCCGCTTACATGCATTTGATCGGCCCGCGCGATGTGATCGGAACGTGCGAAACGGTCATCTCGACCATGGCATGCAATTGTTGATCAAGCCGTCTGTCCTGACCACGCTCGCCGGCCAAGTTCGCGAAATGGGCGAGAGCTGATACCGCCAGCGAAGATTATCCTTCTTCGTGACTGGCGGCTTCTGCAAGCGCTTTGTTTCGTGCTCTATGCAACGCATATGAAATCAGCAATCCGGCGGCGAAGGCGCCGCCGAGCATCGCCAACGGATGGGCGCGCGTATAGTTCGCCACGTTGCTCTTGATGGAACTCGAACGAATACTGGAGCCGACGCTTGACGCCGCTTGCCTCGTGCTTTCGCTCACCTGCTTTGCGCCTTGGCGCAGCGCGTTTCTAACTTCCATGGCGGCGTTTCCAGTCGTGCTGTTCAGAGCATGGAAAGCACGCGCAAAAATTTGCGTCGTGGTGTTTGCAAGTTGCCGATTGGCTGCATCAATTTTCATGGGTTTTCCTTGCGAAAAGATATCTGTCGATCAATCAAAATCGTTTCACGAATTCGACGACCAGACCAAGGTCGTGCGCCTTTGCTTCAACCAGCCCGATCACGGTATCTGAAATTCGAGCGGGTCCTTCGACTTCAATGCAATGGAGGCCCGGACCGCTGTCGTCGACGAGACCGTTTGAGCTCGAGTCGTCGCGCATTTCATTCATCTGATCCAACACTTCTTCGATGCGATCTACATCATCCAGACTGTGCAACGCGGTGACCACATCATCGGCAGATTGTTGACTGCCGGTCAGACGGAAGCGGGTAGTGGGCATAAGTTCCTCTTTGGACTGCTTAATGGAAATGGTCATGCCACGTGCTGCAAGACACACATATGGCACAGCTACGCAAACCGCGTGCCAGCGATTCCAGCGATTCCAGCGCAGATTTTGTTTTGTTTTGCCTACGCAGAAGGGTGCAAAGTGAACGACAGCATCCGTCGACTCGCTCAGTTTGCATGGCGCTGTTTTACGGCAACGCTACGGATCGAGACGGCCGCTTGCATTTTTCAATGCGTGTTGACTGGCATAGCGATTGCAAAGTCAACTTTGAGCACGAAATCCCCTGACGTGCTCCGGGCCGCGCGCCTCTCCGCGCGCGGATCGTAGTGTGCAGCGTTATTACTGAATATGGATTTCAGTGATCACGCCAAGTGTCAAGCAAAACACTCGGTCTTTTCCCCAAGACCGGGTGTTTTTTTTTATGCGTTGATCTGATTCGTGCGGTGTTTCTGCCTTGCCGAAGGAAATATCGCTGCTGACGTCATGTCTGCATTTCACCGTGCACAGGTTCTAGATTATTTTGCAGCGTACGACGGTCTGCATCCAGCGGCGATCACGCATCTACCTCGTTGAACAAAAAACCTGCGAGACAATTGCCGTCCATCTCGCTGGCTCGCAACGTGCATGTACAGCTAGACATGAAAACCCGAACTGCAAACGTGTTACTGGTGGAAGACGATTTTGCGCTCGCCAACTCGATGATGGAGTTACTCACCGCTTTGGGCTATCGGGCACGCTTGGCCGACTCCGCATCGAAGGCTTACGAGTCGCTGAATCAGCCCAATGATCTCGACATCGTATTGCTCGATCTGCAACTCGGCAGAGAGCGTGGCGAAGCGGTAGTGATGAGACTGCGCGCCGCCGGCACTGCAATTCCACCGATCATCATCCTGTCGGCGATGCCGATCAAAGCGCTGGCCGACGCCGTTGAAATCACCCATGCCTGCGGCATGTTGCAGAAACCGTGCTCGGTGCCGCAACTGGTGAACGCCATCGAATCTGTGTTGGCTTGAGTCACGACAAACCGCACGTTGGATTCTGTGGGCGCGCGGCGCGAATCTCCCGCAAATTCGCTCAGACTGAAGCGTCCAGACGTGGCAGGGTGAGGATGATTTTTACACCTTTGCCGGGAATCGCCGGCATATCCAGTGACCCTCCGAGCTTATTCGACAAGTGTTTCGAAATAGTAAGCCCCAGACCGCTGTTGCCATATTCACGGCGCGTGGTGAAAAACGGTTCAAAGATCCCTTTGTACGTTTCCGCATCAATCCCTGTGCCGTCATCTTCGATAACTATATTTGCCTCGCTCAGCATGACATGAGTTGTCACCGCGACTGTGCTCGCGCCGGAATTCAAGGCATTGCGCAACAGTTCGACGAGGATAAGATGCCCATTCGAATCGACATCGGCGTGCTCCGACGACAAGTACAGATCGACCCCAGGTTCGGTAGACGAATCCACCTTCGCGCGTGCAGCATCGAGTGCCATGTTGACGACGGAAATCAGAGGCATGCGCACGACTCTGGTGCTCGATAGTGAGCTCGCCAGCCGCTGCAGATCCGCGACTACTTTGTTTGCTCGAGTGCAATCGTGCGCCAGCCGTTCCAGCGGCAGCATCGCACGCTCGAGATCATTGCGTTTTGCATACATGCGGCTGAGTTCGGCATTCATTTGCAGCGAACCGACGATATTCGCCATGGCGTGCGCGAGGCCTGCAGCAAACATGCGCACCTCGTGGCCGAGCTGCGTGGATGAATCGGCATTGGGTACATTTTCGGTCATGAAAAATTCCGCGGTATTAAGGGCATTTGCCTTGGCAAGGTCGACATGCTGAGCGATACGTGCCGGTATGCACGATACATGCCTTATCGAATGAGCTTGCAGATCACGTCATGCCAACAAACCAGTGCATCGACGCAAATCACTCCGGATGCAGAATTGCCTGCACTTTTTCGATCAACGCGGAGAGCGGAAACGGCTTGGTGATCATGTTCATGCCCGGGCCGAGAAAGCCGTTCGCCAATGAGGCATTTTCCGCATAACCGGTCATCAACAAAATGGGCAAATCCGGGTACAACACACGCGCGCGAGCTGCCAGCGTGCGGCCGTTCATGCCGGGCAGGCCGATATCGGCAATCAGCAAATTCAACGCGCGGCCCGACTCGATAATTGCCAAACCGGCAAGTCCATCTTCGGCGACACATACCTCCAGCCCCAGATCCCCGAGGACTTCGGCGACGACTTCACGGATGCCTCGTTCATCCTCCACCAGCAACACACAGGCGTTCAGGCGCGCACATAGATCCGGCGATTTTTCAAGCTCGGCAACTTCGGTTCTGGCAGCGCCGTGGTAACGCGGCAGATAAAGCGAGATTGTCGTGCCGTGGGTCATTTCGCTGCGGATTTTTGCGTAGCCTTCCGATTGATTCGCAAAGCCGTACACCATCGACAAGCCTAGCCCGGTGCCTTCGCCGGGCGCCTTGGTAGTGAAGAATGGCTCAAATGCCTTGGTCAAAATTTCAGGCGACATACCGGTGCCGGTATCCGTGATCGCAAAACAGACATACTCGCCAGCATTCAGATCGCTATCGCCGGCGGGGTGGTTTTCACGTCGATGAATATTGCATGTTTCGATGATCAACTTGCCGCCGTCGGGCATCGCATCGCGCGCGTTGATGCTCAAGTTTAGCACCGCGCTTTCAAGCTGATTCGGATCGCACAACGTGAGCCAAAGATCGTCAGCGAGCACGAACTCCAGTTGAATCGCGTGGCCCAATGTGCGTGTCAGCAGATCACGCATCGATGCGACCAGAACGTTGCCGGCCACCGGTGTCGGACTGAGCGGCTGGCGTCGTGAAAATGCGAGCAAATGATGTACCAGCGAGGCGGCCTTGTTGGCCGACGTCATCGCAACCGAAATCAGCCGCTCGGTATCTGGCACGGGATTTTTCGCAGCACGCAAGCGCAGCATATCGAGTGCGGCGGTAATGGATTGCAGCAGGTTATTGAAATCGTGCGCGATGCCACCGGTAAGTTGTCCGACCGCTTCCATTTTCTGGCTTTGACGCAAGGCATCTTCGGTTTCGCGTTCGCGCGTAATATCGCGCCCGATACCGTACAGTTGCCCGTCTTCGAACGCGGTCGTCCAGGAAATCAGCCGATAGCTGCCATCCTTGTGACGACAGCGATTTTCAAACCGGAACGTCGGCTGGTCACTCGCCAGTTCGTTTAGTTTGTCGCGGGTATTTTCCAGATCGTCGGGATGCAAGAGGCTGGAAAAAACGGTACGCAAAAGCTCGGCCTCGGTCCAGCCGAGCATCACTGTCCATGCGCGGTTTACCGCCAGGAAACGCCCGGCGACATCGCGCACATCCATCAGATCACTGGAAAGACGCCACATCCGATCGCGTTCGCGCGTGCGCTCTTCCACACGTTGTTCGAGCGTGGCATTAAGACGCTTGAGTTCATCGGCCGCGCGCTTGCGTTGGGTGATATCAACGAAGGTGCAGATCGCTCCGTGCAATACGCCATTGACCACGATCGGCGCGGTGCGATATTCGACCGGAATCCGGCTGCCATCTTTGCGAAAGAAATATTCGTCGTCGACGATCGCCGGTTGGCCGTTGCTGGCGGCGCAGTAGATCGGACATTCCGATACCGGATAATGTGATCCGTCCGGATGCGAATGATGGATCACCGCATGCAGCTTGCGCCCGAGCACCTCGCTCTCGTCGCTGAACCCGAGCAGACGCAGGAATGAGGTATTGCACAGCGTCGTGCTGCCTGCAGTATCGACTGCATAAAACGCTTCGGTGGTCGAGTTGATCAAAAGTCGAGTGAACGCATCACGCTCACGCAGCGCCAGTTCCGCATTCTTGCGCTCGGTGATGTCATAAACGATGCCAAAAAATCGTTTGTTGCCGGTGGTGCCGTCGGGCAATGCTTCGCCACGTCGTGCGAGCCAGCGAACCTCGTGCGTGTCGGGTCGATGAATGCGATATTCGGTGTATTGCAACGCATCCGTAGTCAGCTCCGGTGCACTGGTCATGATCCTGTCGTGATCTTGCGGATCGACCAATTGCATCAATTCGGCTAGCGATACGCTGGTGCGATCACCGAGTCCCCAGATGCGGCAAAACTGTTCCGAAACCGACAGCATGCGCGTATCGGCGAAAAGCTCAAATGTGCCGATGCCACCGGCTTCCTGGGCGAAACGCAATCGTTCCTGGCGGTCGTTCAACTCCTCAATGCGCGCGCGTGCTTCGTACTGTCGGCGGCGGGCACGGACGGCGGTGCGTACCGTGCTGACGAACGAGGTCGGATCAAACGGACGCTCCAGAAACGAAACGTTACCAAGCAGCTCTGACAGTCGCAACACGGCGGGATTGCGATCACTGCCGCCGCGCCGGGTCAGCACAATAAACGGAAAATCCGACCACGCGGGTTGATTGGCAATCCAGCTAGCAACGGCGGTCAAGTCGGCGCCGAGCAAGCCTTCCTCGGCAATGA
>JAYVLO010000200.1:0-4577 GCA_043759455.1 Pseudolysobacter sp. | reverse complement strand
CGTTACGCACGAATGCCGCGCGCTTGTGCGCGCGGTCGTAGACCGCCTCGCTGCCATCGGCTCCGACCATGCCGGCTGAGTCGATGACCGTATCCTGCGTATTGCCGAGATCGATGCGGTGCAGGTCGCGGATGCTGCCCGCGCCGCGCTTGAGGTGGTAATACACGCTGTGACCATCGGCGGACCAGTACGGTCGCTCGACCGCCGGTCCGATCCATTGCGGTTCCGCCATGATCTGTTCGAGCGTCAGTGGTGCTGCGGCGTGCGCGGCGGCACAGGTCATCAAAGTGGTACAGCCAGCCAGCAGCCAACGATTCATGCGCAGTTCTCCGAAACGGATCAGATCAAACCGCCAGCATAGCCGAGCCGACGTGGATGACAAGCCGCCATAAGTCACGCACGGCTGCCATCCGGCACGGCAAATATGGCAACATCGCGCCAGACATTCGAACAGGATCAGCTATGGCGTTGCCTTGTGTGGAAATCGAAACCGCGGCCGATCCGCAATGGGCCATCATCTGGCTGCACGGCCTCGGCGCGAACGGCCACGACTTCGAGCCGATCGTGCCCGAGTTGGTCGATCCGGCGTGGCCGCCGCTGCGTTTTGTTTTTCCGCACGCACCAGAGCGCGCGATCACGATCAACGGTGGCATGCGCATGCCGGCGTGGTACGACATTTCCGGCCAGGAAATCGCGCAGAAGCAGGATGAAGCCGGCATCCGCGGATCGATAAAACTGCTCGAGGAATTGATAATACGCGAGCACGATCGCGGCATCGCGCCGGCGCATGTTCTGCTCGCCGGTTTCTCGCAAGGCGGCGCGATCGTGCTGAGCGGCGGCGTACGCCACAGCGGCAAACTCGGCGGCATCATCGCGCTGTCGAGTTATCTGCCGCTCGCGGAAAAAACCGCGGCAGAATGCAGCACGGCAAATCGCAATCTGCCGATTTTCATAGCACACGGCACACACGATCCGGTAGTGGCGCAGGCGTTGGGCGTGATGAGTCGCGATTATCTGCAGCAGCTCGGGTTTGCTGTAGATTGGCATGCATATCCGATGCAGCACCAATTGTGTCTGGAAGAAATCCACGACCTGCGCGCGTGGATCACGGCGCGTATTGCCGCAGGCTGATGGCACCGGTTCGGGCGTTTCCTGCACGGGGATAATTCTGAAAACCAAACTTTCCGCATCGCGCAAATCTGCTCAAACCGCTTCGGCGGATGCGCCGCAATGGCTGCCGAATTTCTGCAGCCTGCCGGTGCTCGTGGCCGTGGCCGCAGTGACCGAACTCGCGGTGTTGCTGATCGTGCTGGCACCGAACGATGAGCCGCGCGAGGTATTGCCACGACTCGGCACGACCAGCGTATTCGCGCAATGGCTGGCAGCGCTTTGTGTGGTCGCGCTGTGCAAGCTTAAGCCGCTGCTCGCCCGTTTTGCGCCGATGCACGGCGTGCTGATTGCGTATGGCTTGATTATCCTGATCGTGGCGCTGGCCAGCGAGCTGGTGTTTCTGATCGATCAAACCTTGTTATTGCGACTCACTTTGCCGGCGGAATTCCACCTGCGTTTTGTCGTCGGCAGCACCGCGCTGGCGGCCTTGATCGCGGCGGCGATGCTGCGTTATTTCTTCGTGCTCGAACAATGGCGCGAGCGTGTGCGTGCGGTGGCGCGTTCGCAATTCGACGCCTTGCAGGCGCGCATCCGTCCGCACTTTCTGTTCAACAGCATGAACACGATCGCGAGCCTGATTCGCAGCGATCCGGTGCAAGCCGAACGCAGCGTGGAAGATCTCGCCGATCTGTTCCGCGCCGCGCTGCGCAGCGGTGAACGGCTCGGAACGCTCGGCGACGAGTTCGATTTGATCCGGCGTTATCTCGCGATCGAGCAGCTGCGTCTCGGCGCGCGTTTGCAGGTCGATTTGCAGCTCGATGAATTGCCGCTCGACCTGCCGCTACCGCCGTTGCTGATGCAGCCGCTGGTCGAGAACGCGATCTACCACGGCATCGAGCGCCTGCCGCACGGGGGTATTTTGAAAATCGTCGGGCAACGCCAAGGCGGCATGATCGAAATCAGCATCATCAATCCGTGTCCGCCCGAAGCGCCGAGTGCGCGCACGCACAACGGCATGGCGCTCAACAATATCCGCAGCCGGATCGAGTACCATTTCGGTCGTCGCGGTACGCTCGAAACCATCCGCGGTGCCGAGCAATTTATCTGTAGCCTGCGTTTGCCCGATGAAAATACTGATCGCTGACGATGAACCTCTCGCACGCGCGCGGCTCGCCGCGTTGCTGCGCGACTGTGTGGCGGTCGAAGTCGTCGGCGAAGCCGGCAACGGCCACGAAACTCTGCAGGCCGCGGCGACCCTGGCGCCGGATCTGGTCTTGCTCGATATCCGCATGCCGGACATGGACGGGCTCGAAGTCGCGCGCCATCTCGGCGCGCTCGAAAAACCGCCGGCCATCATTTTTTGCACGGCCTATGATGAACACGCTTTGGCCGCGTTCGAAGCGCATGCGATCGACTACCTGCTCAAGCCGATTCGCCTCGAAAGACTGCAGGCCGCGCTCGAACGCGCGCGGCGTTTTTCCGCAATACAAACACCGGCGTCCGCGCCGGCGGTGGTCGCCGGCATCACGCGCACGCATATCTGCGCGCGCGTGCGCGGCAACCTCGTGCTGGTGCCGGTGGTCGACATCGACTATCTGCTGGCCGAAGACAAATACGTGCTGGTGCGTCATCGCCACGGCGAAGTCCTGATCGAGGAGGCGCTGAAAAATATGGAAGATGAATTCATCGAACGTTTCGTGCGCATCCACCGCAATTGCCTGGTCGCACGCGACCGCATGGCCGGCATGACACGCGCCAGCGACGGGCGGATTTTCGTACAGGTGATCGGGCAGGAAACGCCGCTCGAAGTCAGTCGTCGCAACCTGCCCGGCTTGCGCAAACTGGTGCGCACGTTATGACCGCGCGATTGCGCATCGCCACGCGGCAGAGCGCGCTTGCGCTGTGGCAGGCCGAGCATGTCGCGGCGCGCCTGCGCATCGCGCATGTCGGGCTGGAGGTCGAGCTCGTGCCGATGACCACGCGCGGCGATCAGATTCTCGATCAGCCGTTGTCGCTGATCGGCGGCAAGGGACTTTTTCTCAAGGAACTCGAAGTCGCGATGCTGGAAGGTCGCGCCGACATCGCGGTGCATTCGCTCAAGGATGTGCCGATGGATCTCGAACCCGGCTTCGCACTCGGCGCCGTGCTTGAGCGTGCCGATCCGTTCGATGCGTTCGTGAGCAATCACCACGCGCGCTTGAACGAGTTGCCGCTCGGTGCGCGCGTGGGTTCATCGTCGTTGCGGCGCCAGGCGCAGATGCGCGCCGTGCGTCCTGACATCGAGCTCATCGATTTGCGCGGCAACGTCAATACACGTTTGGCCAAACTCGATGCCGGCGACTACGACGCGATTATCCTTGCCTGCGCCGGGCTCGAACGTCTCGGCCTCGCCGCGCGCATCCGCAGCCGGCTCGAAGCGCCGGACTGGTTGCCCGCGGTCGCGCAGGGCGCCATCGCGGTCGAATATCGCAGCGGCGACAGCGCCACCGCCGAGTTGCTGAAAGTGCTCGACGATGCCGAAACGCATACCTGCATTGCCGCCGAGCGCGCCATGAATCGGCGACTGCACGGTAGCTGCAACGTGCCGATCGCCGGATTTTGCATCCATGCCGAGTCGGGTCTGTTTCTGGCCGGCCTGGTCGGCGACGTCAGCAACGGACGCCTGCTGCGCGCCGAAGCGCAAGGCGCGGCCAACGACCCCGAAGCGCTCGGCCATCACGTCGCGAAACTGCTGCAGGAAAAAGGCGCGGACGAAATGCTGGCGGGGCGTTGAGAAAACGCAGCCTGGCGCGCTGGCAGCGCGATCAAAGATGCGGGCTTGAAATTTATCAGCGTCGGCTGCGTCGCTTGTCGGCGGAATGCACAGCAGGAACCATGCTTATCCGGCGCTGTAACTTGTTCAGCACACTCACCGCGCTGACATCAATCGCCGCGCAATAGTCGAGAAATTCGATGACATCAATGCGCCGCCCGCCGCGCTCGAAATCGCTGATGCGATTTTGCGGTCGCCCCAGGCGTGGCGCGAGGTCGGCTTGCGTCAACCCCGCTTTCTCGCGCAGTTCGCGCAGCAGATCGGCAAGCAGCCGATGTTCCTGCCGGTAAATGGTTTTTGACATGACCGCTCCAGAGTTGGGCGGTCAAGAAAATAATCACATAACCAGTTAACCGGAAAATACGGTATTGGTATCGAAACAAAATTACGCGTATTGTTGGACTCATGATTTGGCGCAATATGAAGTTTGCAGAGGAAAATATTTGCGCCAAAAACTGCTATCAGGTCACATACGACGACTGCAGCGACCTGCTAGGCTGCGACGGGGATTCGAGAAGTTCACCACACGGAGGGGTTCTGCATGCAAGCGTATGTGTCGCGGACAACGGCATTTCGTTTGATTCTTGCGCTGTTCGGCATGTGGGCGGTATCCACTCAAGCTCAAGAGCTTTGTGGCATCGATTCGATTTTTGCC
>JAYVLO010000199.1:0-3422 GCA_043759455.1 Pseudolysobacter sp. | reverse complement strand
ACGAATATCGGCGCGATCGTCACGCCGCTGATCATCCCGAACGTGGTGCTGAGTTATGGCTGGCAGATGGCGTTTGTCGTCACCGGCCTCGCTGGCCTGATCTGGCTGCTGCTGTATCGCCGCCCGCAAGATGTCAAACGCATTTCGCAAACCGAACTCGACTGGATCCAGCAAGATCCGGTAACGCCGATCACGCGCATCGGCTGGCCCAGGTTGCTGCGCCTGCGCCAGACCTGGACCTACACCGCGGCATGCTCGGCGCGTGCGGCGGCATGCTGATGTCCAAATACACCAGCTGGACACTCGACGCCGATCGCGGCTACGCACCGATTTTTTTGATCGCCAGCTGCGCGTATCTTTGCGCGTTGCTCGTAATTCATTTGTTCTCGCCGCAGATGGAGCCGGCAGAGTTGGAGGATCAGCTCGTCATTAACCGATAAATCAATTCTAAGTTTCTCGTATACGAGATCAATCAATCTATTTTGCATCAGCCGCTCACCAGTCCACCGTCGATCACGTGCGGTTTACGGAATCGATAAATATACAGATATAGTTAAATTATTCTTCGACCCCATGCGCACACCCTCATCAATCCTCCGTTCCCCTCGAAGTACATCTTTCCTGTCGTTTTGCTGCTGGGCATCGGTGTCGCGATTTTTCACTCCATGCATCACGCGCTGTCACAGGCAGCCGTTATGCAGCCAATGTCGTTGCATTTTCTCACCGTGATTATTTGGGTAGGTGGTGCAGGCTAAGCGTTCTGGTTTGCCTTTCAGCTCAAGCGCGTACGCTTTGATGGCAAGACGTTGTATGTGTCGAAGTATCGGCAGGAGTGCCGGATTCCGTTGGCAGATATAGATCAGGTCAGCCAACAACACTGGATGCGCAGCCATTGCTGCATCAACCCTGCGACTTTGGTACGGACTTCATATTTATGCCTGCCGCGCGTTTCAGCTTTGGTTGGAATGCGCATCCCATCGTCGCCGAGCTACGCAACGCAATTCTCGCCGCCAAAAGTTCGCCAAGCTCGCGATGACATAAACACGCACGATGCATGTCGACATCGGGTGGCCAGTCACCGGAAGCGGCTGTCCATGGAGCGTCTTTTAGCGGTCGCGTTTTTCTCGCTTACGGCAATCGCGAGCAACTCTCTATAGCGCAGATCAGCCAACCGCCGGCTTGAACGTCATCGCCACACCGTTCATGCAATAACGCAGATGCGTCGGCGCCGGACCATCGTCGAAGACGTGGCCCAGATGACCGCCGCAGCGGTGGCAATGCACTTCGGTGCGGACCATGCCGAGCGAGGAATCGACGGTTTCGCCGACCGCTTTCGACAACGGTTTCCAGAAGCTCGGCCAGCCGGTGCGGCTGTCGAATTTGGTCTTCGATGAAAACAGATCGAGGCTGCAACCGGCACACGCAAAAACACCCTCGCGTTTCTCGTTATCGAGCGGACTGCTGAATGGCCGTTCCGTGCCTTCCTGGCGCAACATCGCGTATTGCTCCGGCGCGAGCAGCGCTTTCCACTCGGCATCGCTGTGGCTGATTTCAAATATCTGGCTGGCGGCATCTGCGTATTGCAAACCGAAGCCACGCCAGCCGAACAGGCCGGCACCGAGTAGCGCCGCACCGCCCGCGATCAAGCGGCGTCGGCCGATCTGCGTTGTCGCGTTTTCGCTGAAAATCTTCATACGTATTCCTTTTCAAACCGGCTGTTGAGGCAGTCAGTCATGACTGTGCCGCTGCCTGTGTCGCTACTGCATGTATAGACCGGGACGAGTAGAAAATGATTTCAACATCTTTTTCCCCCGCTACTTTGCGCTGCTTGGACGAAACTTGAGCCATAAGGATTTCGTCATCCCACACGCACAATCAGTTACCGGATTTTGCGCTCACCAATTCAGCGCGACATGCTAGAGTTCGGGCGGAAATTTTCGTCATCGCCATCTATCCAGCCGCTGGAATTAACGCATGAATATTCATCTGGCCCTTACACCACTCATCTCGCTGATCGCCGGCATCCTGATCCTGCTGGTGCCGCGCCTGCTCAATTACATCGTGGCGATTTACCTGATCATCATCGGCCTCGTCGGGCTCGGCGGTCTGCATATCTGATCGGCCCGAGACGCACTGCCGGCACATCGGCTTTGGCCGCCAGCGGTCGCGCGCAACCTGCCTGCCAACCCGCTCGACTGGAATATTTACACTAGGCCAGGCCCCTACCATCACCTAGCTGGCTTAGCGCCGCGCTGCGCCGTACCATGGCGTATACCCGGCAGGCTGCCACCGCACAGAACGCATGCAACCACGCATTTCCGCTTCTACCACCGTGTCGCGAACCGTGCATAAGGATACCGATCCATGCAGCATATGAGTGGGCTCGATTCTTTGTTCCTGCATATCGAAACGCGCGAAACGCCGATGCATGTCGGCAGCCTCAATCTGGTCGAACTGCCGTTGGGTTATGACGCCAGCCGTTATGCGCAGGCGGTGAAACAGCACATCAGTTCGCGCATGCATCTGGCGCCGGTATTCCGTCGCCGCCTCGCGAGCGTGGCGCTGGATCTGGCCAACCCGATCTGGGTTGAGGCCGATGCGGATATCGATCATCACGTGCAACGTTTGCAGTTGCCAAAACCCGGCTCGATGGCGCAGCTCGAACAACTCGTGGCGGATTTGCACAGCGAATTGCTCGATCGCGATCGCCCGTTGTGGCGCGTCTACGTGATTGAAGGTTTGTCGAGCGGGCACATCGGCTTTTATGCCAAGGTGCATCACGCCGCGGTAGATGGTCAGGCGGGTGTTGCACTCGCGCAGGCGTTGCTGGATGTCACGCCGGAGCCGCGCCATATCAAGGCGCCACCCGCGGCGCTCGCGAAAAAAATGCCGCGCAAACGCACCCTGTTCGGTGCCGCCTTCGGCAATATGATCGCGCAATACGCCAAAGCGATTCGCGCCGTGCCCGAGGCTGTGCGCACGGTATCGAGCTTGATTACATCGCCGCGCAGCAGCGGCATAGGCGCGCTGAGCGGGTACGCGCTCGGACCGAAAACGCCGTTGAATGTCGCCATCGGTGCGACGCGTTGTTTTGCCACCGCCAGCATTCCGCTGGCCGACGCCAAGCAGCTAGGCAAATTACTGAATGCCACACTCAACGATATCGTGCTGGCAACTTGCAGCGGCGCGCTGCGCCAGTATTTGAACGATCACGATGCACTGCCGGCCAAACCGCTGATTGCCGCGGTGCCGGTGTCGCTGCGCGATGCCGGCAACACGCAGGCCAGCAATCAGGTCAGCATGCTGTTTTCGAGTCTCGCCACCGATATCGCCGATCCGCTACAACGCCTTCAGGCCATTTGCGTGGCGATCGACCATGCCAAGACGCTCAGCGGCAGCATGAAGTCGGTGATCCCGACCGA
>JAYVLO010000198.1:0-14710 GCA_043759455.1 Pseudolysobacter sp. | reverse complement strand
GCTTCTTCGCGACCTGAAACAATTTCGATCGCGTGCCCGAGTGCGGCTTCGGCCGGGTCGAGAAATTCCTGCGGGAAACGCAAGCGGCGCACGCTGTTGGTCGCGACTGCACGCACACGATGCTGAGGCAGCGCGCTGAGGCGCTGACCGAATCGCGCGAGGCAATCGAGCGCACGTTGCAGGCGTTCGGTTTCCAGGCTGCCATCGGCTTTCAAGCCGGCAGCAAGACGCACGCTGTCGCGCAGTCGGTCGATCACGCGCAACTGCCCATGCTCGTATCGCGCCACCACCATGTGGAAGCTGTTCGAACCCATGTCCACGGCGGCGATGAGTTCGCCATTGCGGATTTCGCTGTGACTACCTTCGGGCACGCTTGGGTTTCCTGCGATCACTAGCTACTGCGGCGGATTGTGACATGGCATGAAGTAAAGGAGCAGTGGGCGATGCGTCTCGACGCGATTCATGCGTAGCACACCAACGCGATTCGATGGTCAGCGTCACGTTGATGCATTACTTGCGCGCTACGGACTGCAAATCTTCGACAGCAATGCCTGCTGCGATGAGTGCGGCATGTCATCGCCGGGTGAGAGTCGCTCGTATTCGCCATTCGCGTGCAGCGCCCATGCCTGGGTGTTGTCGGCGAGGTGATTTTCCAGCGCTTCGTCGTAAACGCGCTTGGCCAGATGCGGATCGATGATCGGAAAGCAGGTTTCGATGCGGCGCATCAGATTGCGTTCCATCCAGTCGGCGCTGGAGCAGTAAATTTCCGGCGAGTTGTCATTCGCAAACCAATACACGCGGCTGTGTTCGAGAAAACGTCCGACGATCGAACGCACGCGAATATTTTCCGAGATGCCCGGAATGCCCGGACGCAACGTGCACGCGCCGCGAATGATCAGGTCTATCTGCACGCCGGCTATCGATGCCTTGTACAGCATCTCGATCACGCCCGGTTCGTTCAGCGCATTCATCTTGGCGATGATACGCGCGGGTTTTCCGGCGCGGGCATTGGCCGACTCGCGTGCAATTTTTTCCATGATTCCCTTGTACAGGGTGAACGGCGATTGCAGGATGCATTTGAGCTTGATCACCGGCCCGAGTGCGGAGAGTTGCTGGAACAATTTGTGCGCGTCTTCGCAGATATCCGGGTGCGCGGTCATCAGGCCGAAGTCAGTGTAAATGCGCGAGGTGACCTGGTGATAGTTACCGGTCGAGAGATGCACGTAGCGATGCAAGCGGCCGTTTTCGCGACGCACGATCAGCAGCAGTTTGGCGTGGGTCTTGTAGCCGACCACGCCGTAGACCACCTGCACACCGGCTTCCTGCAAACGATTCGCGAGCTTGATATTGGCTTCTTCATCGAAGCGCGCGCGCAGCTCGATGACAACGGTGACATCCTTGCCGGCGCGCGCGGCTTCGATCAGATAATCCACCAGTGGCGAATTGTTGCCGACGCGATACAGCGTCTGCTTGATCGCGAGTACGTCGAGATCCTGGCTCGCTTGCTTGACCAGTTCGATGACCGCGTTGAACGATTCGTACGGATGATGCAGCAGGATGTCACCCATGCTGATCGAGTCGAACAGATTACGATCGACATGCACCGCGTGCGGCACGCTTTGCAGGAATTTGGGAAACTTCAGGTCGGGTCGATCGACCTGGTCGTAGATCGCGACGGTGCGATTGATATTGACCGGGCCGGCGCAGCGATAAACCTCGGCGTCTGAGAGCTCGAAGTTCGCCATCAGGGTTTTTGCGAGTGATTTCGGACAGCTTTCGGCAATTTCCAGCCGCACCGGTTTTGCGAAACCGCGACCGAGCAATTCGTCGCGCAGCGCGAGCGCAAGATTCTCGACTTCGTCCTCGTCGACCACCAGTTCGCTGTTGCGTGTGACGCGAAACTGATACGAACCCTTGACCTGCATGCCCGGAAACATTTCGTCGACGAATTCCTGCAAGATGCTCGACAGGAACACAAAATCGTACGGACCTTCGGCGACTTCGGTCGGCATGCGGATGATGCGCGGCAACGAGCGCGGCGCGCGCACGAGCGCCATGTGGCCTTCGCGCCCGAACGCATCCTTGCCTTTGAGGATCACCGCGAGATTCAGGCTTTTGTTGAGGATGCGCGGAAACGGATGCGCTGGATCGAGCCCGAGCGGCGACAGCACCGGCAGGATCTCGTCGCGGAAATAACCTTGCAGCCAGCGCCGCTGTTTGGCCGTCCATTGCTCGCGCATGACAAACCGGATGCCTTCGCGCTCAAGCTCCGGCAGCAGCATGTCTTTCCAGCAATCGTACTGCACGCGCACCAGTTCCAGCGTGCGCGTGCGGATGCGATTGAGCACCTCGGCGGGACTCAGGCCATCGGCGCCAGCGACTGCATCACCGAAGATGAAATGCTGACGCAGGATGGCGACGCGCACTTCGAAAAATTCGTCGAGATTGCTATTCGAAATGCATAGGTAACGCAGCCGTTCGAGCAGCGGCACGCCGGGATCCTGCGCCTGCGCGAGCACGCGAAAATTGAACTCGAGCTGCGCCAGTTCGCGGTTGATGTACAGACTGGGATCTTTGAGATCGCGTTCGAGTTCGGGGGCGCGGTTCATGTAAATTCCTGTGGATTTATTGCGCTAGATGCAGCGCGGCGAGCTGTGTCGTGCGCTGCTCGACGGACAACGCCAAAAAGCCTTCGCGGGTCGCGATACTCTGGCCGGGTGCGGACAGGATGAAGCGGAAAAATGATGCAAGCAAGACGGACGGCGCAGTTTCGGGTTTCAAATTGAAATACAGGTACAACGAACGGCTCAGCGGATAGGTTCCGTTTTCGATCGTCTGGCTGTTCGGCCTTACCCCGATTGCTTGCGTCGCCGAACTCAACGCCAGAGGTTTGACCAGCGCGTTGACATATCCAATACCTGAATAACCGATCGCGTTCGTATGTTGCGCCACCGCTGCGACCACCGCACCTGAACCTGGCAACTGCACGATATCGGCGCGATAACTCGCACCGCATAGCGTGGCTTCGCTGAAATACGCCGACGTACCGGAAACGCCGTTGCGACCGATACGCAACAGGCGTTGCGCAGCGACGGCGGGATCGGCCACATCGAGGTCGTTCCAGTGCTCGATATGGCGTTGTTCAGTAGCTTGCCCTGATGAGCACGCGCCGGTTTCACCGAAGATCGCCGCGATATCGAGCAGGCGCAGCGACTGCAGCGGATTATCTGGATGGACAAATACGACGATCGCATCCTGGGCTACTGAAATACGCGTTGGCGCATAACCGTAACGTTGCGCGAAACGCTGCAGTTCATCGGCATGCATCTCGCGACTCATCGCACCGAAGCTCGCGGCGCCGGCGGTAAGCGCGATCGGCGCGCTGGACGATCCCGGTGTTTGCACCTGCACGATCACGCCGGGATGAAGCTGCTGGAATACCTCGGCCCAGCGCGTCATGAGATTGCCGAGTGTGTCGGAACCGACGCTCGTGAGCGTGCCGCTCAGTGCGGGTTCCGCCGTCGCGGCGAAGCCGTGCATGCCGCTAGATAACAGGGCGATCAATACGAGCAGGCGACGGCTCATGCTTCCTCGGTGAGCGATTGCGGGGCGAGCAGATGTTCGCGATCGAACATACAAATGAACGTGCTGCCGACACCGACTTCGCTCTGAATTTCGAGCCGTGCGTGATGCAGGTTCAGCACGTGCTTGACGATCGAAAGCCCGAGGCCGGTGCCGCCGGTTTCGCGCGAACGACTGGTCGATACACGATAAAAGCGTTCGGTAATGCGCGGAATATGATGCCGCGGAATGCCCTGGCCGGTGTCGCTTACGGCGAAGCGTCCGCCGTGTTCTTCGTCGCTCCAGCGAATCGCGATGCGTCCGCCCGCGGGTGTGTAGCGCACGGCGTTGGTGATGAGATTCGAAAACGCGCTGTGAAGCTCTTTTGCTGAACCTTTCAAATCATGCTCACTGCCGATATCGAGCGTGATGCGATGTTTGCCTTGGCTCAAGCCTTCGGCTTCGCGCTTGAGCGTGAGTAGTAAAGAATGCATCACGACGCGTTCTTCCGGCAGGCTTTCTTGCGCTTCGAGGCGCGACAGCGTCAGCAAGTCTTCGACAATCTGGGTCATACGCCGCGATTGCGTGCGTAATTCGCGCAGGATCGAATCCCACTCGGGCATCTGTTCCGGTTCGAGCATGTCCAGATAACCGTGCACCACGGTCAGCGGTGTGCGCAATTCGTGCGAGACATTGGCGACAAAATCACGACGCACCTGCTCCAGTCGCATCACGTTGCTGATGTCGCGCGCGACCAGCAGCGATTGCTTACTACCGTACGGAATCATGCGAAGACTCAGGCGAATCGCGTCGTTGGGCGGCGAGGGCACATCGACGAGTGGTTCGATCGCGGCGCCGTCGGCAAGCCACTCGGCGACGCGCGGGGCGCGCACCAGGTTACTGAAATAGCCGCCGATATCCTGCGGGTATTTCAGTCCGAGCAAACGTGTGGCGGCCTCGTTGAACCAGAGAATGCGTTGCGCATTGTCGAGCACCACGGTCGCATCGGGCAACGCCGTGGCAGCATCGCGAAATGCACGCAATAGACCGACCAAGCGACGTTTGCGCATGAACTCCGAGCGTTGTCGCCGCGATAGCAGATCATGCAGTTCGCCCCAGATGCCCCAGCCTTCCGCCGGCGGTATCCGGCGCTGCAGCCGCAGCGAGGTTTCCAAGCCGTGCAGATTCCATAACGTCACGGCCAGATAACCCGCGAACAGAATCAGCAGACACCAGGCCAGCGCATTCAACCACCAGCCGAGGGCTGCCGCTGCGACGATCAGGCCGAGCAACCGCCACAAACTGAATTGCCAGGCGCGACTAAGTGCCATGGCAAATCGTCGTTCCGAGGAATTGCGCGGTGCTATGGCAGCAGAACGTTTGCGAGATGCGGCAATGATGCGCCACTGCCTTGTCTGTGTCTGCGCTCAAAGGCTGGTGGAAAAACGATAACCAGCGCCGCGCACGGTCTGCACCAAGCCATCGCTATGGAACGGTTCAAGGGTTTTGCGCAGGCGACGGATATGCACATCGACCGTGCGTTCCTCTACATAGACACTGCCGCCCCAGACGTGATCGAGTAGCTGGCTACGCGAATAGACGCGCTCGGCATGGGTCATGAAAAAATGCAGCAGCCGATATTCGGTCGGGCCGATCTGCACGGTCTGGCCGTTCGCAAAAACCCGGTGCGCGGCGCTGTCGATGGTGATGCCACCGAGCTCGATTACGCCATCGGCTTCGTCGCCGTGAGTGCGGCGCATCACCGCCTTGATCCGCGCCAGCAACTCGCGCGTGGAAAACGGCTTGACCACATAGTCGTCGACACCGGCATCGAGCCCGCTGACGCGATCGGTTTCTTCGCCGCGTGCGGTGAGCATGATGATCGGCACGTCACGTGTGAGATCTTCCTTGCGCAGGCGGCGCGCGAGATCAATGCCACTCATGCCAGGCAGCATCCAGTCGAGCAGGATCAGGTCGGGCACGCGCTCCATGATGGCGTTTTGTGCGGTGCGCGCGTCCAGCGCATGCGTCGAATCCATGCCCGCTTTACGCAGCGCGAAGGCAACCATTTCGCCGATGGCGGGTTCGTCTTCGACAATCAGAATATGTTTTTGCACAGACTCACCGGCTAGTTGCGCGACAGGCTGCCGCGTTTTATGACGTGCCTATTGCAGCGGTTAATTGTTACGCTCGGATGACAGTGGGGTGCAAGTGTTGGCACCGATGCAGAACGTGGTCGAGGATTTGCGTGAGTTCGTGGTACTCGAATTGCGTTCTGTCGCATCGCTGTCGCGTCCCAATCGGGCATGCAGGCTTTGCCGTTTGGTATCTTGCGCATCCGGCTTGATGTGCTTGCGGCGCAGTTCCAGCACGTAAGGCGTCAGTTCGGTGATGCGCGCCTCGATGCGCGCACGCTGGTAATAATCGAGATCAGCGCGGCTGGTCAGGGCTTTGAGCTGGTTCAACGCATCCTCGACATGCCCGCTGTACAAGGCGGCCTCGGCATAGGCCTGGCCGGCGCGAATCTTGTCACCGGCGAGTTCGCAGGCACGCGCAAAATTGGTCTGCATGCTCGGATCGTCGCTTTCGTCCAGCAGTAGCGGACGCAACAACTCCTGGGTCTTGTGCGCACTCTCGGCGTCCGCCTGCTGCAGCAGGGCATCGCTGTGCATCAGCGCAAGCGCGCGATTGCGCGGATAATTCGTTTCTAGTTCGGCATAACGTTTGAGTGCCGCATCGCGCCTGCCGAACGAGAATTCACTCTGGGCAATACCAATCTGGAACACCAGTTGGTTCGGCTGCGCCGCATCGAGTTTCTGCATCTGTACCAGCGCTTTCTCCGGCTGGTGTGCGTACAACAATGCCAAGGCATAACCGTAGCGATTGGCGGTGGTGTCGAAGCTCGGATTGTTGCGCAGATTGTCGCTGTAATAGCCGAGGATCGCATTCGGATTGATTGTGGTGAGTACGCGTACGCGTTCGCGCATCAGTTCGTAATAGTGTTGCGAGATCTCACGATCGTGCTGCAGATTGACATGCGTTGCGGCGCCGTTGGCGAGCGAGTTTTTTCCGCCAGGCCCGGTTTGCAGCAGCAGCCATGAGGATGAAGGTGCGGTATGTCCTGCGGTACTTTCCAGCAGCGGGCTGCGATCCGCGACTTCCTTGCTCAAACTTTCGGCGCGCGATTTGGCGTCGCTGATGCGTGATGTGGAAACCGGATGAGTACGCAGAAATTCCGGTACTTCGCCATCATCGCTGGGACGCAATGCCTGCTGCATGCGCTGGAAAAATCCGGCCATCGCATTGGGATCGAAGTTGGCGCGCGCCAGGGTTTGTATACCCATGCGATCGGCTTCGATTTCATCGTGGCGGGTGAAGTTGATCTGGCGCTGCTGGATCGCGGCCATGCCGCTGACGATCGCAGCGGTTCCCGCATCACCGCTGCCACCGCGCGTGGCGATCAACGCGCCAAGCATCGCCAGCGCGATTGGCAGCGTTGCTTTTTGTGCATCTTCAAACGCGCGAACCAGATGGTTTTGGGTGATATGACCGATCTCATGCGCCATCACCGCAGCGAGTTCGCTTTCGGTCGTCGTCGTGACAAGCAGGCCGGTATAGACCGCGACAAAACCACCGGGCGCAGCAAATGCATTGATGATGTCGTCGCGCACCAGAAAAAAGGTGAACGCCTGGTCGGGTTTGTCGCTATGGGCGACCAGACGATAGCCAAGGGCATTGATGTAGGCCACCAGCAGCGGATCGTCGAGCACCATATCCAGCGAGCGCATTTCGTGCAGCATCGACGCACCGTACTGGCGCGCCTCTTCGGGTGACAGGATCTCGCCGGCCGAGCTGCCGATGTTCGGCAGATTCACGTCAGCCGCGCGGACATGGCCGATCCCGGCGAGCAGACTGCAGGCACAGAATGTGAATACAGGAAAAAGAGTTTTAACGCGCATGTAAAGCCCGGATTGAAGTTCGGTTTAGATAACCTTAGCGCAGCGCAAGTTCCGCAGCCACTGCTAATTCCAGCGCGCGCTATCCGGCTGGGTTTTGCTGTCGCGCGACCGCATTAAACAAGGCGTGACGCCAAAATCTGCGACGCGCTGCAGGGCGCATCATTTTTAGCAGATAATGCCGAATCGCGTCCCACATTCACAGCAGATAACGCCATGACCAGAGCACTTGTTTACAGCACCGCAATTTGCCCGTATTGCGTTGCAGCCAAGAATTTCCTCAAGCAGAAAGGCATCGATTACGACGATGTACGCATCGATACCGACGCCGCGCGACGCGAAGAGATGCTCACGCGCACGCAGCGCCGCACTGTGCCGCAGATCTTCATCAACGATCAGCACATCGGTGGCTACGACGATCTTGTTGCGTTTGATCGCAGCGGTGGTTTGGCCGAGTTGCTGGCAGGAGAAACGCTGTGAGCGATCGGATCAGGCAGTTCACGGATTTTCGCCAGCGGCTGAACACACGCATCCTCGAGCAGGATAATCAGGTTGTGCGGCGTTTTTTTGCGCTGGATACGCAAACCTACAAGGACGGCGCGTTATCGCTCAAGACCAAGGAAATGCTCGGTTTGGTGGCATCGCTCGTATTGCGTTGCGACGATTGTGTTTCTTACCATGTGGCGCAGTGCGCGGAAGCCGGCGTGAACCGCGACGAGTTTTTTGATGTGTTCAGCGTGGGGCTGGTGGTCGGTGGATCGATCGTGATCCCACATTTGCGTCGTGCGGTGGATTTTCTCGACGAGATCGAGCGTGAAGGTCACATTTATTCGGTCGATGAAGACGATATCGACGTCAGTATCGGCGTCGGAGAGGAATGATTGCACGGTTTTGGTACGGGCGGGTTATGCGCAACCCGCTGCGCATCCGATAACGATCAGGGCGTCAGCCGAATCAGACGTATGCGCCCATGATCGGGCATCACACCCTCGAGTCGGCCGATCGCGACAGCATTGAATTGTGCCAACGTGATGCCGTTGTTGCCTTGTAATGTGCAACTTTGCGGCGGCGAGCTTGGCCGTTGCGTATCGCGCCAGCAGTTTAGCGAGTTGTCGCTGTTGCTGTCGCTCAGCCGAAAATTCTGCTCGCTTTGCGTTTGTACCTGGTCGAAATGCAGGCGCTGGGTTGCCTTGAGTGGGTCGTCGGGCACCAGAATCCAGTCGCCTTGCCAGACGTGCCCATCCGGCGGATCTGCAAACGCCATCCTTGACAGGGTGAGCGCGCGCAACTCCAGCGCATTCGAGTCCTCGGCACTACTGCGAGTGAACCATGCCACAGCACGACCGCTGGATTGAAATTCGAGATCGAGGTTCAGTGCGGTGGCCGCCTGCGATGCCTGCGTTTTGTCGCCGAACAGACTGCTGCCACCTTGCACGCGCAGCATCGGGATATGGGCGATGCTGCTTTGAAGCAGGCCCGTGCCGAGATACCAGACGGGCTCCCCGTTGCTTTCATAGCTTAGTGCAGAAACGGTCAGCGTACGGCCCTGCAGTTCAATTACCAGCCCGGTGCCGGGGGAAGCAGTGGAATTACCTTCCGGCTGAGCCCACCAATAACCCGATTCTGGTGTTGCCACTGCGTCGGCGGAGGTCGTATCAACCAAGCCGAAGGCATACAGGCGCAGCGGGGCGTGCGCGCCTTGGGCGGCATAGATACTGACGTGATAGCTGCCGGCCGGCATGAGCGTAACCCCACTGGCAGCAGCAGGTGCGGCGTTGAATGTGAACGGTACAGGCGTTGCGGCGCACACAGTTTTTTTGTTGCGCACATCGATCCGCACATCATTGCCATCGACATTGATACGTTCGATTTCGGGCGCGCAGGCATTCGGCCACATGCCCGAAACACCGAGTGTCCAAGGCAGTACGAGATCGCTATTCGAGGGAGGAATCAGATGAATGTCAGTTGCGCTTTCGCTGGCAGCATTCGAGCAACCGAAAAAGCACAACGCTATTGCGCCCAGCACCGCGCACCAGCGCACGGGCGATTTCGCCCATGACGGCAATGAAATAGCGCATTGCATACCCCAACCGATATTTTCTTGTTCGCGCAACATGCATCTACGATAATGCACAGCTTGGCGTGACGCCACCTCTCTTTTCCACTTTTGCAGAGATTTTCAGATTATGAGCAAGACAATTGCCGTGATTCGCGGAGACGGTATTGGCCCGGAAATCACCAATGCGAGTCTGCGCGTGCTCGATGCGATGCAATGCGGGCTGCACTATGATTTTGTCGATGTCGGTCTTTCCGCGCAAGAAAAGTACGGCGAGCTTTTGCCTGCCGCAACCATTGACGCTATCGCCAGACATCGTGTTGCGTTGAAGGGGCCATTGACCACGCCGATCGGTGACGGATTTTCATCGCTGAACGTCGAGCTGCGCAAGCGCTTTGACCTGTACGCCAATGTGCGTCCGGCGATTACCTTTCCGGGCACCAAGGCGCGTTACGACGGCATTGACATCATCACCGTGCGCGAAAATACCGAGGGCGCATACGGCGCGGAAGGGCAGACCCTGTCAGCCGATGGCGAGGTTGCGCTGTCGCAGATTCGCGTGACTCATCGTGGCAGCGAGCGCATCGTGCGTTATGCGTTCGAACTCGCGCGCCGCAGCGGTCGCAGGAAGGTCACGGTCGTGCACAAGGCCAACATCATGAAGACCACCTCAGGGCTTTTTCTGAAGGTCGCGCGTGAGGTGGCGCTGGAATATCCGGAAATCGTCTGCAACGAAATGATCGTCGATAATACCTGCATGCAGTTGGTGATGAACCCGATGCAGTTCGACGTGATCGTCACGACCAATTTGTTCGGCGACATCATCTCCGATTTATGCGCCGGTTTGGTCGGTGGCCTCGGCCTTGCGCCGGGGGCAAATATCGGTAGCGAGGCCGCAATATTCGAGGCGGTGCATGGCTCCGCGCCGGATATCGCCGGCAAGGGTATCGCCAATCCGTGCGCGTTATTGCTGGGCGCTTGCCAGATGCTCGGTCATCTCGGCATGGAGGATCAGGCAGCACGGTTGCGCAATGCCATCCGCGATGTGCTGAACAGAAAAGACCGCGTGACTCCGGATCTCGGCGGAAGCGGAAGCACGCAGTCGTTTGCCGACGCATTGATCGAAAGCCTGCGTGGTCAGGGCAGCAAGGCGGCTTAGTTCAACTCCGCTCAGCATGGAAGTGTTTGATCGAGGCGGCAATCGCGCGCTGCTCGGTTGATCCAAGTCAGGTCGGAGTATCGGCAGACGGATATTGATCCGCACTTCAATTCGTGAATCGGCCCTGATTCGAGAGGAAATTGCCCAGTACAGCGGAGCCCTTTCCTGGATGGATCGCCGATTTTAGTCCGGCCTGCACGTAAGCGATGGCATTGCGGCTCGCCCGCTCCGCAGAATGACCGAGGGCGAGCCCGGCGGCGAGGGCAGAGGCCAACGTGCAGCCTGTGCCATGGCCTTCGATTTGCAGGCGCGGATGGCGAAAACACAGATTGTGATTTGCGTCCACGTACCAATCTTCCACCTCGGTTCCGGCCATATGTGCGCCTTTGAGTAATACCGCGGCGCAACCTAATGCTCGCAACTCCTGTGCTGCAGCCAGCATGTCCATTTGAGAATGTAGTCGCCTGCCGAGCAGGCATTCGGCTTCCCGGATGTTAGGCGTAACGACGCTCGCCAGCGGCAATAGCTCGTTCCGCAATAAATCGATTCCGGCCTCGTCAAGCAAACGGTCACCCGAGGTCGCAATCATCACCGGATCCAATACGACGTGGCCGAAACGATGTTCACGCAAACAGTCGATCACCACACGTACACACTCTGCATTACCGAGCATTCCAAGCTTTATCGCTGTCACCCGAATATCGGTCAGCACAGCGCGTAATTGAGTCACGATTTGTTGTGGCGGCAAGGTAAAAACCGCTTGTACACAGCATGTATTCTGAGCCGTGACGGCGGTCACAACGCTGACTCCGTGTACCCCAAAAGCCGCAAAGGTCTTTAAATCGGCTTGTAATCCGGCGCCACCAATGGAGTCGGATCCGGCAATGCTGAGAACCACGGGAACGCAGGAATTCATGTCAATCGCTTTATGTTGTAAAAATGCAACGTCGGAAATCAACTTCAGGGATACTGAAGTGCTCAAAGCGCGTGGGCTGCGTCAATTCGGATAACGATTTCTACGTCAGGAAGCTGTCTAAATATTTTCTGTTGCGCGCTTGACACGCTGTTGTTTTTTTGTGATAGTCCGATCCATCATTACATAGCACGGAATCGCGAGCAGGGCGATGCAGGGCAAATTCAGGGCGGAGCAAAAGTTAGCGAGAGTAGTCAGTTTTGGCCTGACGCTCTCGCTTTCCTTGTCTGCGGCAGCCAATGACTCATTATCTGCAGCGTCTTTTATCGCTGATTCGGGCAGTCTTGCTTTAACCAACGCCGCACCTTCCGATGCTTCAACGATCATTGCGCGCTGGCGCGATTATGCACTTTCCGGCGTAACGCCAGATTTTTCGTGGGCAGATCATGCTGCGGCGAAGCCTCAGCCCCCGAGTGTGCTGGATAATCTCGCTTCGACATCGTCAATGTCGTCCTCGGTAGTCCTTTGGCACAATGATGCTACACGTACCGATCTGAGAGTTGGCGTTACTGGCAATAATCTGCCGGAGAATCGCGCGTTTTCCTCAAGCAGCGTGCGCGGCACATTGCTACAAAGTGCTACCAGCACCCATCGCGATTTGGTTGCTCCAACGCTGGAGCAACGCTGGGGCAATCAAGGCATTTGGGGAGTTTCAGGTGTTCTTGCCTATCAACGGCACACGTCGCTTGGTTTCGGCATCTACGAAATGCGCGCTAACAACACCTATGGCAGCAACGCAGCGGCGTACGGCACTGGCTTGGGATTGGGGGTCGCCAATGCCTTAAGTGATTCTTTGCGCTGGTCCGTGGGTTTTCGCTCGAAGATTGCGGTGGACGATTACAACCGTGCCATGGGGGTGTATTCGCAACCGGGTGTGTACGATATCCCAGGTAGCGTTCGCGTGGATCTTGCGTATGCCTTGAGTCCAAGCCAGAGTCTGGATCTGCGTGCCGAGCGTATTCAATACAGTGCCACCACGCCTTTTGTGGGCCTCTCCCCACCGAGCCGAGTTGGTGCGGGTGGTAGTGGTGACGGCAATGTAAATTCAATCTATGCGCAGCGTGATCTGTCGGTTTACAGCCTTGGCTGGACCTGGCATGGCGCTGAATATGGCGATTGGCAATTACGTTACAGCACACGCGAGCAGCCATTGCCTGCATCGGATGCGTTGTATCAGGCTTTGAAATATCGCCTGTCCAACTACAGCCTTGCTTTGAGTTTTGGTAAGACGCTGGGTAAATATTCTGAGCTTAAATTTGCCGCCAGTTATGCCCCCACGGAATATATCTTTGGTGCGATGAATGGTTTTTCGTCGCGCAGCGGCGGCAACCAGACCGAGCTGGAAGCTTTGTACCTGGTGCACTTCTGACCGTAGCGTTGTACAGCCAAGAAAATTGACGGAACCGAAGGGTTCCGTTTTTCATGGTGAATCCAACGCGTTGCCCTTACACGCCTGAGCAACAGCTGACGGACGAACTTGATCGTCCGTCAGTAGCCACCCATGGAGTAGATCTCAGAGCACTTCCGATGCGAAGTCAGCCAGACGTGAGCGTTCGCCGCGGCGCAAGGTGACATGCGCACTGTGCTGCCAGACCTTGAAGCGATCCACGGCATAGGTCAGCCCCGAAGTGGTTTCGGTCAGATACGGCGTATCGATCTGCTCGACGTTGCCGAGGCAAATCATCTTGGTGCCTGGTCCCGCTCGGGTCAGCAGCGTTTTCATCTGCTTCGGCGTCAGGTTTTGCGCCTCGTCGATGATCACATACCGATTGAGGAAAGTTCGGCCACGCATGAAATTCAGCGAGCGGATCTTGATGCGTGACGCCAGCAAATCATTGGTCGCCGCGCGGCCCCAAGCGCCGCCCTCAGTCGGCGTGGCCAGTACTTCGAGATTGTCAGTCAGCGCACCCATCCACGGGGTCATTTTTTCTTCCTCCGTGCCGGGCAGGAAACCGATATCGTCACCGACAGAAACCGTTGCGCGAGTCATGATAATCTCGCGGTAGCGCTGCTGATCCATGGTCTGCGCGAGGCCCGCCGCCAGCGCGAGCAGGGTCTTGCCGGTGCCCGCAGTGCCGAGCAGGGTGACAAAATCCACTTCCGGGTCCATCAACGCGTTCATCGCAAAATTTTGCTCGCGATTACGCGCGCCGACGCCCCAGACCGTATGCGATCCCTTCGAATAGTCTTCGACGATTTGCAAGGTCGCCACGCCACCGCGCAATTTTACGACGCGTAGTTCCAGCTGGTTTTCACCTGGCATGTAAAGGAACTGATGCGGGTGCCAATCCTCGTCCTCGCGCACTTTCAGTTCATAGAATGCGTGACCACGCTCCGACCACGAGCGTACTTCTTCGTGGCGCGACCAGAAATCCTCGGGTAACTCGTTATGCCCGGCGTAGAGCAGATTGAAATCATCCAGCGCGCGATCGTTTTCGTAATCCTCCGCGGGAATGCCGTAGATCGAAGCCTTGATGCGCAGGTTGATGTCTTTGGAGACGAGAACGACCGGTGATTTGCCATTCTGCTCGCGCAGGCTCAGCACGCTGGCTAAAATCTGGTTATCGGGAAGCCCAACCTTCTTGCCGTGGATCGCGGGCGCTTGGGCGGTGCGGGTCTGGAAATACAGCTTGCCGATCTGGTCTGCGCGTTTCAGTTGCAGACCTTGCGGCATGATCAGGTCAATGCCTTGGGTGATGCCGTCGGCGCCGCCGTGCACGATGAGTTCATTCAGAAAACGACTGACCTGGCGCGCATTTCGCGAGACTTCGGATGCTCCTTTCTTCGCCGCATCAAGTTCTTCGAGCACGGTCATCGGAATAAATACGTCGTGTTCCTCGAATCGGAACAGCGCGGTCGGATCGTGCATGAGCACATTCGTGTCGAGTACGTAAATGCGTTTTCCACGGGTCATGCGCTGCTCACTCTGCGGTTGCTGGAAAAATCGAAATGCGTTCTACGAGCTCGTTCAAACCTGCTCGCAAAACGTGTTGGCAAGTCACGTT
>JAYVLO010000197.1:0-20538 GCA_043759455.1 Pseudolysobacter sp. | reverse complement strand
TACGGCTCAACGTGTCGTGCACATCGCCAAGTCCGGCGCGAATCGGACGCGCGATGGTGGTCGGCGCGCTATGCTCGCAGCGCGTCACGGAATCAGATTGTTCGTTGCATCCGACGCGCGCAACGCCCCCGCCTGATCCGCGACCACTCGGTCGCCGCGCCACCCGCGCCCGGCAAAAGCAAATCAAAAGGTTAAATCTCTAGACTCCAATAACTTTCATCCTGGGTAGAATTGCACCGTGCTCAACTGGAACATCCTCTGCGATTTCGACGGAACGATCGCACTCAAAGATATTACCGACTCCCTGCTCGAACGTTTTGCACGTCCGGGCTGGGAAACGCTGGAGAGCGCATGGCGCTCCGGCAAACTCGGCTCGCGCGAATGCATGGGTGGCCAAGTCGCCTTGCTCGATGCCAGCCAAGCCGAAATTGACGCGCATCTGGCGAATATGGAAATCGATCCGATGTTCCCGGCGTTCGTCTCCGCCGCCAAAGCCGCCGGCATTTCCATCACCATAGTCAGCGACGGTCTGGATTATGCGATCAGCAAGATTCTGGCGCGCTACGACCTTGCCGATCTGCCGATTATCGCCAATCATTTCGAGCCGGAAGGCGCGCGCGAGTGGTCGTTGAAATTTCCGTACGCCAGCCCGAGCTGCGCCGTCTCCAGTGGCAACTGCAAATGTGCCTGTGTCAGCCGTGCGCGCAAACCGCCGCACAATATATTGCTGATCGGCGATGGTGCATCGGACTTCTGCGCCGCCGACGCCGTCGATCATGTGTTTGCGAAAGCGCGCTTGATCGATCACTGCACTGCGGCCGGTATTCCGCACACACCGATTGCTGGTTTCGCCGAAGCGCTAGCGTTGTTGCCGGCACTAATCGCCGGCCGCCTGACCAATTTCTCCTCTCTCAATGTGATCCAGGATATTTCTTCCAATGCGTGATTCAGAGCTTTTGGCCGACGAGGCCAAGTATTGTTCTTTCGGCGATACTGTTCACTATTCCGACCCTCCGAAAATTTTCACTCGCGCCGAAGGTAGTTATCTTTACGACAGCGCAGGCACCGAATTTCTCGATCTGCAGATGTGGTATTCGGCGGTCAATTTCGGTTACTCGAACGAGCGCCTGAACAACGTTCTGAAAAAACAGATCGATATCCTGCCGCAGGTGGCAAGCCAATATCTGCATCCGACCAAGATCGAGCTGGCGAAGGTCGTAGCCGAAGACGCGAAGAAAAAATGGGGCCTCGATGGCCGCGTCCATTTCAATGTCGGTGGCTCGCAGTCGATCGAGGATTCACTCAAGATCGTGCGCAATGCGAAGGGTGGCAAGAGCCTGATGTTTGCGTTCGAGGGTGGTTATCACGGGCGCACGCTTGGTGCCTCGGCGATTACTTCTTCGTACCGTTATCGTCGTCGGTACGGCCATTTCGATCGTGCCCAGTTCATCGAATTTCCATATCACTTCCGCGGTCCGAAGGGTATGTCGAAAGAAGAATACGGCGAGCAGTGCGTGGCCAAGTTCGAACGTCTGTTCGAGACCGAATACAACGGCGTGTGGGATCCGAAAGCCGGCCAGTGCGAATACGCCGCTTTCTACGTCGAGGCGATCCAAGGCACCGGCGGTTATGTGATCCCGCCGCCGAATTTCTTCAAGGGCCTGAAGCGCGTGCTCGACCAATACGGCATCCTCATGGTGGTCGACGAAATCCAGATGGGATTTTTCCGCACCGGCAAGTTGTGGTCGATTGAACATTTCGGCGTGACGCCGGACGTGCTCGTGTTCGGCAAGGCGCTGACCAACGGCCTGAATCCGCTCGCCGGCATCTGGGCCCGCGAGGAGCTGATCAATCCGACCGTGTTCCCACCAGGCTCCACGCACTCCACGTTTGCGTCCAACCCGCTCGGTACGGCGGTCGGTTTGGAGACGATGAAGATGCTTGCCGAAACCGACTATGAAACGATGGTCATGGCGAAGGGCGCGCATTTCCTCGCCGGTCTGAAAGACCTGCAGAAACGTCACAAGGAAATCGGCGACGTCGATGGTCTGGGCCTCGCCCTTCGCGGTGAAATCTGCGAAGCCGATGGTTTCACTCCGAACAAGAAGTTGCTCGACAAGATGGCCGACCTCGGCTTGGCCGGCGAACTCGAACACAATGGCAAAAAGATGGGCCTCGTGCTCGACGTCGGCGGTTATTACAAGAACGTCATCACGTTCGCGCCGTCGCTGCATATCAGCACCGAGGAAATCGATCTCGGTATCGCACTGCTTGATCAGTTGCTGACCAAGGCAAAAAAGCTGGTTTGATGCGGCTTTGACAATCCGCGCTGCCAGTCGCGTTATCGACCGGCAGCGCGTTGTTTTGGAAGATTCGAGTTCGCTATAGCGATACGCAGCGTGAGGCTCAGGCGGCGATCTCTTGCTGAATTGCGCGCTCGACAAACTGGCTCAAGCTGATCCCGTTGGCCGCAGCCAATTCAACGGCACGCGCATGCAGTTCTGGATCGATGCGCGTATTGAATTTTCCCGAGAAGAACTTGAAGGGTTCAATTCCCTTCTCTTCGCACATTTGGACATACACCCTGAGCGAAATCTTGCCCTCGGCACGAAGCGAACGAATTGTGGTGGCATAAAAATCGGCAGCGCCGCTCAAACCGAGAAACTCACCTCGAAACATATCGATCTCGGGATCGTAATTGATAACGGCTCTTTGACCGTCGAGAGCCATGATGTTCATGGTCTCACTCCATTGGAGTCCGGCCATTTGCGAATGTTTGCAACTGCACCTTTATCTGTAGGAGAAGGATGCGGACGATGAACCACCCGCGCATCACCGAATAATTCAACGCCTGCGCGCGATCCTTCTCGCTCGCTGTCTTCTGCACCCAAGGCTACGAACAGCGCTTTAATATCCTGCCAATGTATGTTCGCCGAGGCCGGATGGATGAAGATGGCATTCAATGTCTTTGCATGCTTGCGCTTCATGCACTGACGGTACTGCAATTCAGTACCATTTCAAAGAGAGCGACAATCGATCCAAGAAAACGCAGCCCGACTATTTCGACTGGGCATTGCTCGTCTTCTGTTTTACCGGCTTGCTGTAACGCGCGAATCCGGGGATACGCTCGAGCACCCAGCGCAACGGATTGTCGACCCACGCACGCGTAACGAAGTCCTCGTGTTTGGTATTGGGGTCGGTGCTGAGAATAGTCACGCCGCCCTGCGAAAAATTCTTCGGCGGTACGGTCTTGAAACGCAGGTTGGCTTCTTTCAATTCCTGCATAAAGGCTTCGTTGCCTTCGCGGCTGGACTCGGTATACGCGCTGAGAAAAAACGTCGGCCAGCGCATCTGTTCGACCCAACTCGTGAACTTGTCGATATTGCCGTACATCGCATCGAGCATGACCACACCGCGCAAACGCCGGCCCGCGCCGCCGATCGCCAGTGACCACGCCGCCGGCAGATAACCGCCGCTGTAGGCGACCAGCACCACTGGCATTTGCGAGATTTGCGACTCGGCGCGTTTGTCGCCATACAGTTCAACCAGGCGCACGCCGGCCTCGCCGACAAATTCGATGAAACCGCGACGCTGCCAGAAACGTCCGGCGCTCGAATCGGCGGCATCGATCGCGAATTGCGGCGCGACCAAAACCGCGTTCGCACCGGATCTGGCGAGTTGCTCGACCACTTGCTGGCGCTCGATCACATCACGCGTCAACAACGCGCCGTTGCCATGAAAAAACACCACCATCAGCGCCGGTTTGCGGATGTCGAATCCGGCCGGCATGTACAACAACACGCGGCTGTCGCGATAGATCGCATCTTCCCAATGCACACCGTCGCGCGTGGAGTGGCCGGTGCGATTGCCTTCGCTGGTATCGAGAAAATGCTTGCCGGAATCGGGGATCAAACCGCGATACGGAAATGGTGCGGTCTTGAAGTTGACGAGCGCGAGTTTAGCTGCGGGCAACGGTGCGAGTGGCTTTTTCGCCGCATTGGTCTGTACAGTTTTAGCCGCGGTCGATGGTGTGTTTTTGGCGATCGGTTGCGCTGCCAAAACCACGCCTGACAGCAACGTCAAAAGCAAAAGTGCCGCGCAGGGTTTCAGCAGCGAAAAGCCGCGCGGCAATCGTTGCGACGGCGCGAGCATGCCTGTGTTATTCCGAAGCTTTTTTCAACGGCAGGAAGATCGCAAAAAACGCCGGGATCGCGAGCAGATACGCACCACTGCTGACCTGCAGACACGCCGCCAGGCCGAATGAAGTCGCGATGATCGGTACGGCCGCCGCGCCGACCACCGAGAACGAGCCGTTGATGCCCCACGCCCACAGGAACATTGCGTCCTTGCCGAGGCGACCGAGCCACGTCATCGCGATCGACATCGGGAAACCCATGAGGAACGCCGGCGGCGCAATCAATGCAAACGAGAACAACAGACGCAGCGCGTACGGCAGGCTGCCAAGACGATCCAGCACGGGGTCGAGCAGGAAACTGTAGGCGATCAGCAAGGCCGCAATCGCGACGAAGATACGTGGCATGACGGTGCGCGCGCGTTCCATGTAGCGCTCCGAAATCAGGCTGCCAAGTCCGGAAAATACCAGCATGCCGGTAATCAGGATCGAAGCGGAAATCGTTGGGTTGCTGAGCGCCAGCACGAACTTCGCAATCAGCGAAACTTCGACCACGATGTAACCGAGACCGAGGCACGCAAAATACAGAATGGTGCGGAACTGTCCCGGATAACGGCTGAAAATCGTGCGCCAGCCGAACGCGACCGGGAACGCGATCAGCACGATCGCCGCGAGCAACGCGATGCCGAACGTGGCCCACACCAGCAGGTAACCCCACTCATCCTGGAACAGTTCGAGGCGATCGGTGACACGCGTGAGGTCGGCGGGTTTTACGTAGGCGGCGAAGTACGGATGATTGTTGGTCAACGGCCGCGCGTCGAACACGTAACGATGCGCGATGTCGTCCCAACCGCCGTGAATCAGGCTGCTCCATGCAAGTTGTGCGAGCGTGGTCGCTGGCAATTGTGTCGGCGTGGTCGAGGAGGCCGAATCGGTATTGTCTGACGGCGCGGTTGGATCAGCCATTGGCTCGGCAGAATTGGCGCTCGCAGCTGTCCCAGCATCCGACTCGGTCGGGCCAGCCGCTTTTATGGTGGCGTCCGCACCGAAGATTCCGGCTTCGTATGCATCGAGCGTCGCGGTCGTTTGCGTCGTGTCGTAGACGAATCCGGGGTACGTGATTTCATCGAACGACATTGCGTGTGAATGGGCGTGTAACTTGGTTATGTCTGCGGCGCTAAAGCCGCCGCGCTTGTACAGCACAGTAGTGGTCGAGAGATAACTCGACACCGCATAAAAACGATCGTCGATCGCCGCACCCGGCTCGAGACTGCGCGCAGCGTCGGCCATCGTTGCATACAACTTGAGGATCGATTTCGGTGGCTCTTCCTTGTTCCACAATGTCACGGAAAGCACGCCTCCGGGCGCCAGCGCGTGCATGTACGCGGTCATTGCTTCGCGCGTATAGGCGTACTTTTCGACGATCGCAAAACCGCCGGGATTCGACAAACCCGCCGAGTCTGCGAGGCTCAGATCGATCACATCGAAACGCTGATCTGTATTTGCGAGAAACAGACGACCGTCGTAATCGATCGCGCTGAGCTTGGGATTGCCCAGGACATCGCCGCTGAATTCGCGCAGGGTCTTGTCGTTGCGGAACGCGGCGAGAATCGTCGGATTGGATTCGGCCACGGTGACGTGCTTCGAATACCGCAAGGCCACTTCGGTCGAGATGCCGCCGCCGAACTGCACCACGAACGTGTTCGGGTCGGACTTGATCTGGTACGGATAGACCATCGGCAGGTAACGGAAGTACGCGCTTTCCGCGTCCGACAGGTTGCGCATGATACCGAACGGACCTTCCCCATCGATGTACATGCCGAGGTAGGCGTTGGTCGGCATTTCGGGCAGATTGAATGCGGCGTTGTCGGAAAGTCCCGGCGCGAAATGCAGGTACGAACTCGAATAGACTTCGAGGTAACCGAACGGCGACGCGTTCTCGTAGATGCGCTGGTTATCCGGGAATTTGCGCGCGTAGGAAACGCCCTTGTAATCCGACACCGCGAGCTTGGAAATGCCGAGCCAGGACGGCAGGAAAATCTGCACCGCGAAACACAAGGCGGCAACCGCGGCAACGCCGATCAGGTTTTTTATACTGCGCTGATGCGCAAACCACATCACGCTGCCGATCAGCCACAACAAAAGCGGCACCACGATCAGATCGTCGGGACGGAAAACATACAAGGTCGCCAGCACGACCAAACCGCCGACGCCGGCGCCAGCGAGATCAGCGAAATACACGCGACCGAAGATCGCCTTCATGCGCAGAAATATCGCGCCAAGGAAAAACGCACCGCTCAGGAATGGCAGCAGGTACAGCACGAAGTTGGCGAACAGCCGCCATTTCTGCAGCGGATCGGAGACCAGGAAAATCGCGTTGAACGGAATCTGCTGCGCGAGCAGATTCGAGACAATGATCAGCGGACCGAACAACAGCAACGCCACGTTTGCAACACCCCGCCAATGCCGCTCGAACCATGCATTCGCGGCGCACATCACCACGCTGGTGAGGCCGAAACCCATCATCGCCAGGCTCACCACCATCGAGCCGAAATGCGCCCAGCTGCCGACGGCAAAGACCCGCATGATGACAATCTGCAGCGCGATGATCGCCGCCGACACCATCGCCACGGCGAGGTAAAAAAGCAGTGCAGGTTGTTCGTGGGCGCCGGTGCGCGGTGAAGATTTGCTGAGGGTCATTGCGTTCTGCTGAGCCTTGCTGTCGCCGGATGCGCGGATGGATCCGCGTCATGCGGCATGAGGAATTCGACCGCCGGCTGGCGCTAGTCGAATGATGAAACGAAGCCGGCAAATCGCGCCGTCATTCCGCACAGGCGGGAATGACGGCGATGAAACGTTCGCATCAAAAACCGTTATTGCTTCGCCGGTACCGACTTGTCTGACGCCGGTTTATCAGCCGCAGGCTTGGCTGTCGGCGGTGTTATACCTTCCACCTTGTCGGTATCCGGCTTGCCGTTATGCGTGGCCTTGATGACGTCGCCTTCGAGCTTGGTGAACGGTACGAACGGCACGATCTTGCCATTGTAAATATCGCTACGCGTGACCGTGATGGTGCCATCGGCAGCCTGATTCTTGACCACCTTGAGCACGCGCTGCGCACCCGGTGGGCCGACCGGAATGACCATGATGCCACCGGCTTTGAGCTGCTTCAGCAGCGGCGGTGGCACGTGATCGATACCGCAGGTGACAATGATCTTGTCGAACGGGCCGTTCTCTTCCCAGCCGTAATAACCGTCGGCCTGCTTCGAGGTGATGTTCTTGAATTCGTTGTAGCCTTTCTTGATCAGATCGTCGTATACGCCGCGCGTGCGCTCGGCCAGCGGCTTGATGATTTCAATCGAATACACCTTGTCGGTCAGGTGCGACAGATACGCCGACTGGTAGCCCGAACCGGTACCGATTTCCAGCACCTTTTCGCCCTGCTTCACATCGAGCGACGCGGTCATGTGACCGACCAGATGCGGTCCGGAAATGGTCACGCCATAACCGATGTCGAGGAACGCGCTGTCGTAGGAATGGGCGCGATTGATCGGACGCACGAAGTCTTCGCGTGGCGTGAGCAGGAACGCACGCTTTTCGCGATCGGCGCTGAGATCCTTGTTGGTCAACATCGCCTGCAGACGATCCCAGCGCTTGCCGACAAACGCCGCATCTTCACCGCGGTTTTTCACCATCCACGCGACGAAGTTTTCGCGCGTGTCGAGCGGTGGCGCGATATCCCAAGTAAACGGCAACACCGCAACAGGCGCGGCGGCGGCGGCAGCCGCGGCGGGTGCGGCATGACCGAGCAGCGGCATGATTGATGCCGTTAGAACAGCGAGAGAACCTAGAACAAAACCACGTCTTTTCACGTTTATCTCCATAACTCGAATAGTCGAACTTGCAAAGGACACACGGCAGCGATACCGCGAAATTCATTTCATGAAAGCGGAATTTACGGCGCCTGTCTCAGCGCGATTACCGCGTTGAGACCGCCGAAAGCGAACGAATTGGACAAGACCGCACGCACGGTTTTTTCGCGCGCGATGTTCGGCACGTAATCGAGATCGCAGACCGGATCGGGATCGACAAAATTCAGCGTCGGCGCGACTACGCCATCGCGCAATGCACCGATCGCCGCGACCAGTTCGATCGCGCCAGCCGCGCCGAGCGCATGGCCGTGCATTGATTTGGTCGACGACACCGCAAGTGCATTCGCATGCGTTCCGAACACGCGCCGGATCGCCGCGGTTTCGGTCGGATCGTTGGCCGGCGTGCCGGTGCCATGCGCATTGATATAACCGACATCGGCGACATTGAGTTTTGCATCGAACAGCGCCCGTTCGATCGCGCGTGCTGCACCGATTTCGGACGGAAACACGATATCCGCCGCATCCGCCGACATGCCCGCACCCGCGAATTCGGCGAGAATATTCGCGCCGCGTGCCTGCGCATGCTCCAGCGTTTCGAGCACAAAAATTGCCGCGCCTTCGCCGAGCACGAGGCCACGGCGTTGTTTGCTGAATGGGCGACACGTGTCATCAGCCAGCACACGCATCGCTTCCCACGCCTTGGCGCAGCCGAGCGTGATGCAGGCCTCGGTGCCGCCGGTCACGGCCGCATCGACCATCCCACTGCGCACCATGTGGAACGCCTGTGCCATCGCGTGATTGGACGACGCGCACGCACTGACCACGGCGAACGCCGGGCCGGTGAGCTTAAATTCGATACTGACCTGGCACGCCGGCGCATTCGCCATAAGGCGCACGATGCTGAGCGGATGCGGCCGCGCGTTCTCGCCATACAAGCGGCGCGACGCTTCGTCGTGCGTGGTCTCGCCGCCGACGCCGGTGCCGATGATGCACGCAGTACGTTCGCCAAGTTCGTCGCCCGAAAAATCGATGCCGGATTGTTTGACCGCCTCGCGCGCCGCGACCAGCGCGAACTGCGACACACGATCCAGCAGCATCAATTGTTTTTCGCTGAAGTGCGCGAGCGGATCAAAGCCGCGCACCTCCGCGGCGATGCGCGCCTTGAGCGAACTGGCATCGATGCGACTGATCGGCGCGATGCCCTGACGACCTTCGCGCATCGCATTCCAGCACGTCGCCGCATCGAGTCCGAGCGCCGACAACGAACCCATTCCGGTAATTACGACACGCCGCATGCGAATCTCGTTCGAGGTTGGAATATATGCATCTTGCGAATCATTTCTGCGATGACGGTGCGTCAGCTCAGCGCAGCAGCGCCGGCTTCTTTTTCGGCGACCAGGCGTTCGACCGCGGTCACCAGACCCTGCACCGAATCGGTATCCACGGTCGGGTCGCGATCAGGCAAGGTGATCTTGAATTTATCTTCGAGCTCGAAAATGATCTGCACCGCATCGAGCGAATCGATTTCGAGATCCTTCAACGTGGATTCGAGCGTGATCTTGCTCGCCTCGATGCCTGATTCCTTGGCGATGATGGCGAAAATGGTTTCCTGCACATTACTCATTTATTTCTCCGGGATACCCTGTTCCTGCGCATAGTTTAGCGTATGCGCCGGTAAACTTTGAGATTTTACGCGGGCGGCGTTTATCGTGCGGACGGCATGCGCTGTATTGCACCTCAATGATCGGCGCACTTCGGCGTATCCGAACCCAGCATAAGGATGCCGCAGACGATGACCGCCGAGCCAAGCAGCTTGGACCAGTTCAACGATTCACCAACGATCAGGAACGATGCGCCCATCACCGCGACAAATACGATCGCACTGGTCGGAAACGCGCTGGATAACGATGACTTGCGCAAGATGACCATCCACGCCAGAAACGCGCCGAGATAGCAGCCCGCCGCGCTCCACAACCATGGCGAGTGTGCTGCGTTGAGCGCCGCCGCGAAGGTGAATTCAAACGCGCCCGATTGCTCGCCCGCGAGTTTCAGCGAAACTTGGCACAGGGTTTCGAAGCCGAGCAGAATCAGCCACGACAGCGCCACCGGATTCAGCCAGCGCGTCGGTTTTGTGTTGAGGGTCATCGACTTGGTTCCTTGATGTGCTGTGCCAGATCGGCGTCGAGACGGTCGAGGCGAAACAGGCGCTCGACCACCGCGAAGACGCGATCGAGCAGACCATTGCGATGTCGATACCACAACCAGTTTGCCGCAAGACGGCTGCCGAGGCGCAGTTTTTCGTGATGCAATCCCTGCCCGCTTTGATACAGCGGAATGCCTTGCGCTAGGCAATGGCGTACGTTTTCCATCCAGCTGACGTAATACAAACTGTACTTTCGCGCCACCGCGTAATCCATGCCGAAAAACTTGTCGAGCAGGCGCCGCTCATCGTGCAGCACGAGATTGAACGCGATCAACTGCTGATCGAGCCAGTACGTCACGCAACTGGCGCGAGCGCCGAGTTCGCTCAACACATTCTGAAAATACGCGGGCGTGAGTTCCTCGAACTGGAATTCGGCATGATCAAACGTGGCGCGATACAAGCGCAACACGTCATCACGGATATCGTCGATATTGTCGCGCCATTCGATTCGCAACGCGCCCGCGTTCTTGAGCTTACGGCGCATGTCCTTGCGTGTGCCGGCGCTCAGCGTAGCGAGATATTCGTCGAGCGTTTTATACGGCAGATCGAGACTCGCGGTCGGCAATCCGGGCTGGCGACGCAAACCGGCGACAGCACAGGCATCGGCCCATAAATCGTCTTGCGCTGCGCCGGCGTCCTTGATCGCGACCATGCCGATGCGTTGGGCTTGCGCTTCCTGCTCGACCTTGGCAAGGATCTTTGCCAGCAAACGCGTTTGCTCGGCGCGCTCGCAATCCGGCGCAAAACCGAGATGGCACACTTCGCTGACCGGCGAGCCGAGCGACAGCAAACGCAGCCGCAGCAGGCGCGGAAATACGCGGCTGATTGCATCGGTGATCTTGCGCAAGCCGCCTTGCAGCGTGGTATCGAGGCGGTAGTCGGTCAGGAATGCAGGCACCACGGCACGCAATTCGCCGTTTGCGCGCAGCGCAAAATACAGGTAGGTGAAATCGGTCAGACCGGCGCGTTCGATCGCGCGGTAGTACGACCAGTCTTCGAGTTCGTGCGGAAACAGGCGGTTCCACTCGTCGCGCGCAAAGTCGTCGATCGAGCTCGCGATAACGACCTCCATCAGTCGCTGGCAAACGCCGCCGCTGCGGGATAGGCCACCGGCTCACCTAGCCGGCCGGCGGCGATGCGTCCGAAAAAACTGGCCGAACGCTCGATCACCTTGTCGCGCTCCTGATCGACCGTGATCATGTGATAACTGTCCTTGAGCAACACCGTTTCGACCGGTCCGCGCACGCCGCGTGCAACCTTGCGTGCGTTGCGCGGACTGGCGATGTCGTCTTCGGCGGCATGCATGATCAGGCTCGGCGCGCGCACTTTCGAAATCTCGCGGCGCATGCGAAACGCGAGGCGATAAAACTGCGACAACGACGGCCACGGATTGCCCGGCAAACCTGCCGCCGCGCTGTCGCCGCCGAGCATGCTGCTGGCGATACGATCGCGGATGCGCTGATCCTTGATGCCGTACGGTTCGGTTTCCTGAAAGCTGCGGCCACGGCCAATACCAAATGGCGTGACCAGCGGCAGCAGAAACGAGAGTTTTGCGATGCGCGGGATCGCCCAGCCGTCGTAGACGAACGTGGTGCCGTACAACCCGAGTCCATCGACATCGTTCGGTCGATCGGCCGCGAGTTTGAGCGCGAGCAACGCGCCCATCGACAGTCCGGCGACAAACATGTGATCGACCTTGCCACGCAATTCATCAGCCGCTTCGCCAACACTTCGATACCAGTCGCGCCAGCCGGTCTTGAGCAGGTCGGCGGTATCGCCGCAGTGCCCGGCAAGCTGCATGCCGTGTACCGTAAAACCGGCGCGATGCAAACCTTTACCGACAAAACGCATTTCCGCTGGCGTGCCGGTGAGACCGTGAATCAGCAATACGCCAGAGCGCCCGCCCTGCAGGAAAAAGTCTGCTTTCTTGATCATCGCAACAGCACCGGATCGTATGAGGAAACGCTCAAAGAACACACACCAGCGCCACGCCGATCGCAACCACCGCGGTCGCCAGCCAGCGCTGTCGCGAGACTTGCTCGTGCAAAATAAACTTGCTCGCCAGCACCACGCCGCAGTACGACAAAGCGGCGAACGGAAAGGCAACGCTCAGCGGCGCAATAGTCAGCGCGGCATACCAGATCACGAATTCGACCGCATACACGGCAACCCCGATCACGATCCACGGCGAGCGCACCAGCGCCATGACGAAACCGAGCGGGCCCCGAACCGGCGGCGCCTCATCGGCGTTCAATCCGAGCTTGAAACACACTTGGCCGGAAACGTCGCCCACCACCGCACCGAAAAGAAGCACAAACATCAAGATCATTATGTCAACGTGAGCCTGCGGCAGATTCTATCGTCGACAACAATAGCCGATTGACGCTTTCGTTCTGCTTAAGCATGGCCGCTACATCGCCACGCTCGGGCTGATCCATACGCACTTCCAGACGCTTCAGCGCGTTGCTGAAATTCGGCGCGGCGTATTCGCCGCAGATGTCCGCACCGAGAATGCGCCTGGCGCCACCGATCAGCTCGATCATGCGCAGCAATGCCGGCAGACGCATCTGGCCCTGATCCCAGTTGGTCACGACTTCTTCTTCGGCCAGCACATCCTTGTCGATCGTGATCCAGATCGTCTCGGTCGGGATTTGCCGGATGATCGCGGCGAGCTGCTGATCGAGATCGGTCTCGACGAGGTTCTGCCAGTGGATATGACCGGCGGAAAAATGCCGACCCGGGCCGTCGATGACACGCCGCCAGACTTTCGATGGTGCATGATTCCATGGATACAAATCGAGTGCGCCGCGTTCGAGCGCGGGCAGATTGCCGCCTTTCAGATCCGGCCGCACCAGATCGTCGCTGCACACGCCGAGCGTGATTATTTTCGCGACGTTCGCTAGCTTCAGCGCTTGGTTGATCCACGATCCGCAATGCCAGCGCGGTGCCAGACGCACCCAATCAGGATGGTTGTCGAAATGGATCAAGGTGAACGGTTGACGCGCTCGTGCCATCAGTAGCGTGGTGAGATGATGGAAATCGCCGGAGCCCATCAGCGTGATGCACGGTCCCGGCAAATCGCCAGCCTCGCTCAACCGCTGGCGCAACAGACCGATGGTTTTGGCGCGACTCCACAAGCGCAGGCGCGGTCCGAGATCGCGCAAATCGAGCGTGCGCACCGAATCCCACGGCGCTGCATCATGCAGCGAGCTTTGCGCAGTGAGTGAATCATCGAGATCGAGGAGTTGCAGATGCATCTGCCTATTGTGGCGTTTCGGCCGGACGAACGCGAACACGCTCAGTGCGGAAAATCCCGACGCTCAAAATCAAATGGTTCAAATGCCATGCCAGCACGCGGTATTTCAGCCATGAACCGCCTGCGTTGCTTGCCTCATCGAACGTCCACCCCATCGTTAGCCCTATCACACCGGGGGCATCATCAAATTCCAGAGTAGCGGCTATCTGCTCAGCTCCCGATATCGACCATCGCGATGGCCCAAGGCCGATACGGTGTGCGCTAACACGATCGAGCGCGTCAGCGCGCATCCATAGTTTCAAACGTGGCGAAACGATCAAAGCCGACCGATTGTCTCCCGCTGCGACAATCGGTCGATATTTTTTACGCTGACTGCGCTCGTTACAGATAGGAATAACTGGATGTACAAGATTATTTTTTCTGCGCAGCAATTTCATTCGCCGTGATAACCGCGCAAGCCGCGAGTCCGGATAATGTTGCGCGATCAAATCGCACGGTGTGGCCGGACGCGTTCCATTCCAATGCCTACTTCGATCGCGCTTCCCGCGCCGAACTGCTCGTATTCGGACACGAACTGGCGAGCACCGAAATCCTCGACGACGATGCCTGGCGTGCGCGCCTGCACCTGAAGACCATCGATCATGCGCACCTGCTGCAGATGCGTGACATTTACTGGCAACGAGCGGTGCACAACTACGCTCTCGCCTCCGCACATCGCGCCATGCTCGAACCGTTTTGCCAGCCCGCAGCGGATCGCAAAACATTTAAGTCCATCAGCGGCAATTTCAATGCGCCGAAGGGTGCGAGTTATGCGCCGTGGTAAGTCAACGCGACGAAATTTCATCGTATCTATCTCGATGAAGAACTGCGCCTCACCGCGCTTTTCCCGTATGTCAGCAGCGAAGTCGATACCTTCAATCCCAACGAATTCAGCGGCAGCGAATTGCCCGATCGACAATTTTTCCTGAGCTTCGATGACGGCCCGACGACGAGTAACGGCAATACTGAAAAGCTACTCGCGGTATTGCGTCAGGCGCATCTGAACGCAACGTTTTTTGTGCTCGGAAGCAATCTGGAAACGCGCATGCACGATACGCACGGCGCGCCAGTCAGCGACATTTATCAGGACATGTGTATCGGCATGCACGGCTGAGAACACAAGTCGCATAGCAGCGGGCTGCAATGGCAGGATTCGGTGGTGAAAACGACTGCCCTCCTCCACGACAATCTCCAAGCCATGTACGCGCCGCTATTTCGCCCGCCGTACAGCCAGCGCAAGGCCGACAGCGCGAGTTTCTTCGGCGAAAAAAATTAAGGTGGCGTTGTGAAATATCGATTCGCAGGACTGGAACAATAGCGTCAGCGCCGATGAAGCCAGCCAGCGTGTGCTAACACTGATGCTGCTGTGGCGTCACGGTGTGATCCTGTTTCACGACATCCACATCAAGGCGCAAAGCGCCGTGCCGTATCGGCTTTCCCAATTCAAGGACAGCGGTATGGAATGGATGCCATGCCGCGTGCTTTCCACGATGAATCCGACGCAATCGATGGGCGCGCAGCCAATCAAAGCCTGGGAATGCACCAATACCTTTAGCGCAGGTACGCGAGATTTCGCGGAGTACGACCGCACTTGCGCGGGGGCAGTGCGGGGTCATCCACCTTGTTATGCAGAATCACCGAAACACGTTGAAGCGGTTTCGGTGATTCGACTCAAGGTGGTGGGCGGTACAGGGATCGAACCTGTGACCCCTACCATGTCAAGGTAGTGCTCTACCGCTGAGCTAACCGCCCGTTTGGGGCGCGAACATAACACAGGGATAGGCGCGCACTCAACCGGATTCGTCGTACGCGCCGAATTTTTCTCGCGCAGTGCCGCGCACAGCAACACCAACTTACGGCTGGCACGAACTCAATCCAACGAATCCGCCCGCAGATTTTCTGCCGCGAATGCATCAGCGCAACTACAATGCGCGCCATGCAATTCGACTCCTTCACCTTTCTGGTTTTTTTCGCGCTGGTACTCGCGATCTACAACGCCATTCCGGCGTGGAGCGCGCGCAAGTGGTTTCTGCTGCTGGCGAGTTACATTTTTTATGCGGCGTGGAATCCGCCGTTCCTGCTATTGCTGATCGCTTCCACCACACTCGACTGGTGGATCGCCCAACGCATCGATGCCGCGACCGATCCCCGCCGACGCAAGACCTGGATCGTGGCAACGCTGCTGGTCAATCTGAGCGTGCTCGGATATTTCAAATACAGCCGATTCTTGCTGGATAATTTTGCCGCGCTGCTCGACCCGTTTGGTGTGCATTACGTACCAGCCAAACTCGATATCGTGTTGCCGATCGGCATCTCGTTCTACACGTTTCATTCGTTGTCGTATTGCCTGGACATTTATCGCGGCAAATTCGCGCCGACGCGCAGTTGGCGCGACTACGCGTTGTACGTCGGATTTTTTCCGCAACTGGTCGCCGGCCCGATCGTGCGCTTCACGCAGATGCGCGCGCAGATCGAAACACCGCGCCGCACGACGGCATCAGGCCTTGGCCTGGGATTGACCCTACTCACGCTCGGTTTGTTCGAAAAAATCGTACTCGCCGACAGTATTTTTGCACCGGTCGCCGACGCGCTGTTCAACAAACCGCAAGCTGCCGGGGGCGCGCTCGCCTGGTCGGGAACGCTCGCGTTTGCCGGGCAGATTTTCTGCGACTTCGCTGGGTATTCGAGCTGCGCGCTCGGTGCCGCACTTGCGCTCGGTTTCATATTGCCGGTCAACTTTCGCAACCCGTATGCGGCGATCGGTTTCTCGGATTTCTGGCGCCGCTGGCATATCTCGCTGTCGAGCTGGCTGCGCGATTATCTGTATATCGGCCTCGGCGGCAATCGCCACAGTGCGTGGCGCACATATCTGAATCTGATGTTGACGATGCTGATCGGCGGTTTGTGGCACGGTGCGGCGTGGACGTTCGTGGTCTGGGGTGGATTACATGGCATTTATCTGTGCGTTGAACGCGTCATCCGCGAGCATCTCGCGCCGGCGCGCTGGCAGCAAAATGCGGTCGTGCGATTCGGTTATGGCGTGCTCACATTGTGCGGCGTGATGCTCGCGTGGATCTGGTTTCGCGCGAGCGATTTTTCATCGGCATGGCTGATCCAGAGCAAGTTGTTGGAGCTTTCCACATTGCGCGCCGGCATCGCCGCATCGAGTAGCGATCAGCGCATCGCGGTGATCACATTGCTAGCACTGATCTTGGTGCACTGGCTGTTTCGTGAACGCGATATCAAGCAACTTTTCACACGTTTGCATCCGCTGCTTTTGGGTTTGCTGCTCGCGATCATGTTGACCTTGATCGTGCTTTCGCCGGGAGAGAACCATGCTTTCATCTACTTCCAGTTCTGATTCCGCCAACGCGGAATCCGGCGGTGGCAAACGCTGGCTGATCGCGTGGCTGATCGCGTTGAGCTTGGTTGTCACGACACTCGGTGTGGTCGAACATCACTGGCGCGGTCGTGACTATCGCCCGACCATTCTCGATTCCACCTTGCTCTGGTCGGTGCAGCGCGATCGTGTGTATGCGCAGTCGCCAATACCGCTGCTATTGCTCGGCGCATCGCGTATCGAGTTCGGAATCGACATGAACGTCATGCGCGAATTGCTGCCGCGCTACCTGCCGGTCATGCTCGCGGTGAACGCGCATTATCCGCTGGCGACGCTGCGCGACCTGGCCGAGGATGAAAACTTCCGCGGCGTGATTCTTTGCGATGTCGATAGCGTCGGCCTGCTGCGCGAGTACAACGAAATGCAGCGCGAGTACGTGCAATATTTTCATCGGCAGTGGACGCCGAGCTGGCATCTGCATCGTGCGCTACTGAATCACTGGCAAGCGCATGCATTGATCGCCGATCCCGCCTTCAACATCGTCGCGACCGCGCGCCGCTGGCTGGATAAAACCGGCGAGCCATTCCACAACTACGTCGATTTTCACAGCGACCGCAGCGGCGATCTGGATTTTTCGCGCACCGATGCGGAAGCGATCAAACACCATTTTTTGGACACGCTTGACGGCAATCTCGCCGGCATGCCAAAACGCTCAGCGGAGGAATGGCTGGCTGATCTTGCACCGGTCGGCGTGTGGGCAAAACGCATTGAGGCGCGCGGTGGGCGCGTGATTTTTTTCCAGAGCCCGGTACACGGCGTGCAACAAACGGCGATCGATCGCGCCTTGCCGCGCGTATTGTATTGGGATCGTTTCGCGAGCACCGTTTCGATCGCGCTGTCGGGCGTTGATGAGCCCAGCCTCAACGCATTTCCGCTACCCGATGATTCGCATCTCGACTATCACGACAAGCCTGCCTACACTCGCGCACTGGTCGATGTGCTGGTCGCGCACGGCTGGCTGCAGCGCTGACATCCATTCGCGCCGCGCTAACTCGATGCCGACGAAATAGCGATCAAGCTACGAAACCAGGCTCAACGTCTTAACGCGTTTGATCTCATCGCGCACCTGCGCGGCCTGCTCGAAATTCAGATCCTGCGCATGTTTGTACATCTGCGCTTCGAGCTTTTTCAACTTGGCCGACAGCTGCGTCGGCGACAGACCGCTGTAATCGATTTCTTCTTCCGCCACGCGCCGCGCTTCCGCCGCCGCACGACCCCGCGAGCCGCGCGACTTCAGCGCCTCGGGTTCGGCACGCGCGCCTTCCATGATGTCGGAAACTTTCTTGACAATGGTTTCCGGCGTGATGCCGTGCTCGAGATTATGCTCGACCTGTTTCTGCCGGCGGCGATCGGTTTCGGCAATCGCGATCTGCATCGAATTGGTGATGCGATCAGCATACAAAATCGCCTTACCGCGCACGTTGCGCGCGGCGCGGCCGATGGTCTGGATCAGCGAACCGGCCGAACGCAAAAAGCCTTCCTTGTCCGCATCGAGAATCGCCACCAGCGATACCTCGGGCATGTCCAGGCCTTCGCGCAACAAGTTGATGCCGACCAGCACGTCGAACTTGCCCAGACGCAGATCGCGGATGATTTCGGTACGCTCCACGGTTTCGATATCGGAATGCAGATAACGCACGCGCACGCCGTGTTCGTTCAAATAATCGGTAAGATTTTCGGCCATGCGTTTGGTCAGCGTAGTCACCAGCACACGATCGCCCATCGCGATGCGCAAGTTGGCCTCGGACAACAAATCATCGACCTGCGTACGTACGGGACGAATCTCGACGGCGGGATCGATCAAGCCGGTCGGACGCACCACCTGCTCGACGACCGCATCGCCGGAATGCTCCAGCTCGTACGCGCGTGGCGTGGCCGAAACGTAAATCGAACGCGGTGCGCGCTCCTCGAACTCCTCGAATCGCAGCGGGCGATTATCGAGTGCCGACGGCAGCCGAAATCCGTACTCGACCAGATTTTCCTTGCGCACGCGATCGCCCTTGTACATGCCACCGAGCTGCGGCAACGTGACGTGCGATTCGTCTACCACGAGCAGTGAATCCGGCGGCAGATAATCGAACAGGGTCGGTGGCGGCTGCCCCGGCGCATGGCCGCTGAGATGGCGCGAATAGTTTTCGATACCCTGGCAATAGCCGATCTCGGCCATCATCTCGATATCGAACTGCGTACGCTGCTGCAGCCGCTGCGCCTCAACCAGCTTGTTCGACTTGTAGAGTTGATCGAGCCGCTGCACCAGCTCGGGTTTGATCGTCTCGATCGCGTCGAGCACGCTTTTGCGCGTGGTCACGTAATGCGACTTCGGATAGATGGTAAAGCGCGGCACCTTGCGGATCACCGCGCCGGTGAGCGGATCAAAAATGCTCAGGTTTTCGATATCGCCATCGAACAATTCGATGCGCACCGCCTCGGCTTCGGACTCGGCCGGAAAAACATCGATCACCTCGCCGCGCACACGGAAGGTACCGCGCCGCAATTCGACATCGTTGCGCGTGTATTGCAGCTCGGTCAGATGACGCACCAGTTCGCGCTGATCGGTGTGTTCGCCGCGCATCAGATGCAGGCGCATCTTCAGGTACGTCTCGGGCGCACCGAGGCCATAGATCGCTGACACGGTGGCAACGATCAACGCATCCGGTCGCGACAATAATGCCTTGGTCGCCGACAGCCGCATCTGCTCGATGTGCTCGTTGATCGACGCATCTTTTTCGATGTAGGTATCGCTCGAAGGCACGTACGCCTCCGGCTGGTAATAGTCGTAATAACTGACGAAATATTCCACCGCGTTGTGCGGGAAAAATTCCTTGAATTCGCCGTACAGCTGCGCTGCCAATGTCTTGTTCGGTGCGAGCACGATGGTTGGTTTCTGGATCGCCTGGATCACGTTGGCGATCGTGAACGTCTTGCCCGAGCCGGTCACGCCAAGCAGGGTCTGGTGCGCCAGGCCATCGTTCACACCGGCGATCAATTTTCGGATCGCCTCCGGCTGGTCGCCGGCAGGCTGGTAGTTCGAAACAAGCTGAAAACGATCGGTCATTGCGGCTCCCACGAAATCGGCTGCGCTGTGCGGGCGCGAACAAGTATCTGCAATTCAAGCATGCGCCAGATGTTCGGGCGCAACCCGCACATCACAAGTGTTCGCACCTGAACGATCGGCATTTTCCTACACGGACTCGCATTCATCGTCCATTTCGGCACGCGCGCCTGCTGCCTAGAATTTGTCGCACTTCGGAACACTTCATTCTGACTTGGGGAATCATCATGGCAATGCGCAAACTTCATCGTCAAACCGGTGTCACGCTGATCGAACTCCTGCTCGTACTGGTCGTAGTCGGCATTCTCACTTGCACCGCATTGCCTTCGTTTCGCAGCATGATGCAAAGCACCCAGGCCCGTAGCGCCCGCGACAGCTTGATGACCAGCCTCAACCTTGCACGATCGAGTGCGCTGACCAGCAGCAACCACGTCGTGCTGTGCGCGAGCGAAGATATCCAGACCTGCAGCGGCAAAACATCCTGGCAGAGCGGCTGGATCGTATTTCAGGACAGCAACGCCGATAACCAGCGCAATAACAACGAACCGCTGATCGCCATCAATCAGCAGCAGCCCGCCGGCCAG
>JAYVLO010000196.1:0-6414 GCA_043759455.1 Pseudolysobacter sp. | reverse complement strand
CGTTACGCACGAATGCCGCGCGCTTGTGCGCGCGGTCGTAGACCGCCTCGCTGCCATCGGCTCCGACCATGCCGGCTGAGTCGATGACCGTATCCTGCGCATTGCCCAGATCGATGCGGTGCAGGTCGCGGATGCTGCCCGCGCCGCGCTTGAGGTGGTAATACACGCTGTGACCATCGGCAGACCAGTAAGGCCGCTCGATCGCCGGGCCGATCCACTGCGGATCGGCCATGATCTGTTCGAGCGTCAGCGGCACTGTGGCGTGCGCGGCGGCACAGCTTATCAAGGTGGTACAGCCAGCCAGCAGCCAACGATTCATGCGCGGTTCTCCGAAACGGATCAGATAAAACCGCCAGCATAGCCGAGCCGACGCGGATGACAAGCCGCCATAAGTCACGCACGGCTGCCATCCGGCACGGCAAATATGGCAACATCGCGCCAGACATTTGAAACAGGATCGGCTATGGCGTTGCCTTGTGTGGAAATCGAAACCGCGGCCGGTCCGCAATGGGCCATCATCTGGTTGCACGGGCTCGGTGCGAACGGCCACGACTTCGAGCCGATCGTGCCCGAGCTGGTCGATCCGGCATGGCCGCCACTACGTTTTGTTTTTCCGCATGCGCCAGAGCGCGCGATCACGATCAACGGTGGCATGCGCATGCCGGCATGGTACGACATTTCCGGCCAGGAAATCGCGCAGATGCAGGATGAAGTCGGCATCCGCGCGTCGATAAAACTGCTCGAGGAATTGATAACGCGCGAGCATGAACGCGGCATCGCTCCAGCGCATGTTTTGCTCGCAGGTTTCTCGCAAGGCGGCGCGATCGTGCTCAGCGGTGGCGTGCGGCACAGCGGCAAACTCGGCGGCATCATCGCGCTGTCGAGTTATCTGCCGCTGGCGGAAAAAACCGCTGCGGAATGCAGCGCGGAAAATCGCAACCTGCCGATTTTCATCGCGCACGGTACGCACGATCCGATGGTGGCCCAGGCACTGGGCCTGATGAGTCACGATTATCTGCAGCAGCTCGGCTTTGCTGTAGATTGGCATGTATATCCGATGCAGCATCAATTGTGTCTGGAAGAAATCCATGACTTGCGCGCGTGGATCACGGCGCGTATCGCCGCAGGCTGATCGCGGGTCGGGTATTTTCTCCACGGGAACATTTCTGAAAACCAAACTGCCTGTGTCGCGCAATTCCGCTCAAACCGCTTCGGCGGATGCACCGCAATGGCTGCCGAATTTCTGCAGCCTGCCGGTGCTCGTGGCGGTGGCCGCGGTGACCGAGCTCGCGGTGTTGCTGATCGTGTTGGCGCCAAGCGATGAGCCGCGCGAGGTCCTGCCGCGGCTCGGCACCACCAGCGTATTCGCGCAATGGCTGGCAGCGCTTTGTGTGGTCGCGTTGTGCAAGCTCAAGCCGCTGCTCGCACGTTTTGCGCCGCTGCACGGCGTGCTGATTGCGTATGGCTTGATTATCCTGATCGTCGCGCTGGCCAGCGAGCTGGTGTTTCTGATCGATCAAACCCTGTTGTTGCGGCTCACGTTGCCGGAAGAATTCCATTTGCGTTTTGTCGTCGGCAGCACCGCGTTGGCAGCGTTGATTGCGGCGGCGATGCTGCGATATTTCTTCGTGCTCGAACAATGGCGCGAGCGTGTGCGTGCGGTGGCGCGTTCGCAATTCGATGCTTTGCAGGCGCGCATCCGACCTCACTTTTTGTTCAACAGCATGAACACGATTGCGAGCCTGATCCGCAGCGATCCCGTGCAGGCCGAACGCAGCGTGGAAGATCTCGCCGATTTGTTTCGCGCTGCGCTGCGCAGTGGTGAACGGCTCGGTACGCTCGGCGACGAGTTCGATCTGATCCGGCGTTATCTCGCGATCGAGCAATTGCGTCTCGGCGCGCGTTTGCAGGTCGACTTGCAGCTCGACGAATTGCCGCTCGATCTGCCGCTGCCGCCGTTGCTGATGCAGCCGCTGGTCGAAAACGCGATCTATCACGGCATCGAGCGCCTGCCGCTGGGCGGTGTACTTAAAATCGTCGGGCAACGTCAGGCTGGCATGATCGAAATCAGCATCATCAATCCGTGTCCGGCCGAAGCGCCGAGCGCGCGCCCGCACAACGGTATGGCGCTCAACAATATCCGCAGCCGGATCGAGTACCATTTCGGTCGTCGCGGTACGCTCGAAACCATCCGCGGCGCCGAGCAATTTATCTGTAGCCTGCGTTTGCCCGATGAAAATACTGATCGCTGACGATGAACCTCTCGCACGCGCGCGGCTCGCCGCGTTACTGCACGACTGCGTGGCGGTCGAGGTTGTCGGCGAAGCGGGTAACGGCCACGAAACCCTGCAGGCCGCCGCGACCCTGGCGCCTGATCTGGTGCTGCTCGATATCCGCATGCCGGACATGGACGGGCTCGAAGTCGCGCGTCATCTCGGTGCGCTCGAAAAACCGCCGGCCATCGTTTTTTGCACCGCCTATGATGAACACGCTTTGGCCGCGTTCGAAGCGCATGCGATCGACTATCTGCTCAAGCCGATTCGCCTCGAAAGACTGCAGGCAGCGCTCGAACGCGCGCGGCGTTTTTCCGTAACGCAAACACCGGCATCCGCGCCAGCGGTGGTCGCTGGCATCACGCGCACGCACATCTGTGCGCGCGTGCGCGGCAACCTCGTGCTGGTCCCGGTGATGGATATCGACTATCTGCTGGCCGAAGACAAATACGTATTGGTTCGGCATCGCCACGGCGAAGTCCTGATCGAAGAGGCGCTGAAAAACATGGAAGACGAATTCATCGAGCGGTTTGTGCGCATCCATCGCAACTGCCTCGTCGCGCGGGACCGCATGGCCGGCATGACCCGCGCCAGCGACGGGCGGATTTTCGTGCAGGTGATCGGGCAGGAAACGCCGCTCGAAGTCAGCCGTCGCAACCTGCCCGGCTTGCGCAAACTGGTGCGCACGTTATGACCGCGCGTTTGCGTATCGCCACGCGGCAGAGTGCGCTCGCGTTGTGGCAGGCCGAGCATGTCGCGGCGCGCTTGCGCATCGCGCATGTAGGGCTGGAGGTCGAGCTTGTGCCGATGACGACGCGCGGTGATCAGATTCTCGATCAGCCGTTGTCGCTGATCGGCGGCAAGGGACTTTTTCTCAAGGAACTCGAAGTCGCGATGCTCGACGGTCGCGCCGATATCGCCGTGCATTCGCTCAAGGATGTGCCGATGGATCTCGAACCCGGCTTTGCGCTCGGCGCCGTGCTCGAGCGCGCCGATCCGTTCGATGCGTTTGTGAGCAATCACTACGCGCGCTTGAACGAGTTGCCACACGGTGCGCGCGTCGGTTCATCGTCGTTGCGGCGTCAGGCGCAGATGCGTGCGGTGCGTCCCGATATCGAACTGGTTGACCTGCGCGGCAACGTCAATACCCGCCTGGCCAAACTCGATAACGGTGATTACGACGCGATCATCCTCGCCTGCGCCGGGCTCGAACGTCTCGGCCTCGCGGCGCGCATCCGCAGCCGGCTCGAAGCGCCGGACTGGTTGCCCGCTGTCGCGCAAGGTGCCATCGCGGTCGAATATCGCAGCGGCGATAACGCCACCGCCGAATTGCTGAAGATACTCGATGATACCGAAACGCATACCTGCGTGGCCGCCGAGCGTGTCATGAATCGCCAACTGCACGGCAGTTGCAACGTGCCGATCGCCGCGTTTTGCATCCACACCGAGTCCGGGCTATTTCTGGCCGGGCTGGTCGGCGACGTCAGCAGCGGTCGCCTGCTGCGCGCCGAAGCACAGGGCACTGCAAACGATCCCGAAGCACTCGGACATCACGTGGCAAAGTTGCTGCAGGAAAAAGGCGCGGACGAAATGCTCGCCGGGCGTTGAGCCAGCGCCGCCTGGCACACTGTCACCACGAACACTCACACGAGCCTGAAATACATCAGCGTCGGCTGCGTCGCTTGTCGGCGGAATGCACATCAGGAGCCACGCTGATCCGGCGCTGCAACTTGTTCCGCACACTCACCGCGCTGACATCAATCGCCGCGCAATGGTCGAGAAATTCGATGACATCAATACGCCGCCCGCCGTGCTCGAAATCGCCGATGCGATTTTGCGGTCGCCCCAGGCGTGGCGCGAGGTCGGCTTGCGTCAACCCCGCTTTCTCGCGCAGTTCGCGCAGTTCGCGCAGCAGATCGGCAAGCAACCGATGTTCCTGCCGGTAAATGGTTTTTGACATGACCGCTCCAGAGTTGGGCGGCCAAAAAAATCCTCACATAACCAGTTAACCGGAAAATGCGGTATCAGTATCGAGAGAAAATTACGCGTAATGTTGGGTTCATCGTTTGGAGTGATATGTAGTTTGCAGAGCGAAAACGTGTGCCAAAAACTACTATCAGGTCACATACGACGACTGCAGCGACCTGATACGCTGCGGCGGGGATTCAACAGGTTCGCCACGCGGATGGGTTCTGCATGCGAGCACATGATTTGCGGACAACGGCATTTCGTTTGATTCTTGCGCTGTTCGGCGTGGCGGCCGTATCCGCTCAGGCGCAAGAGCTTTGTGGCATTGATTCGATTTTTGCCGATGGCTTGGAAGCCGCCGGCTTCGTGCGCATCACCCAAGTTGCCGGCGGAATTTCCTCGCCGGGCCTGACGACCGACATCATCGGCTCGGCAACCTTCCGTGTCGCGATTACTTCTCCGGGCACTGGCAGCACGACCGGGGATGCCCCTGTGGACGTGTTCGGCACCTACAGTGGTCCGGTCAACACCGGCATCGCCGTCAACAACATCACCGGCTAAGTGGCCAACGGTCAGTTCCTGATTCCCAGCGTGCTGCTGGTCGCCGGTGCCAACACCCTCGGCATCCAGGCCACCACGCTGCCGGGCAGTACCGCCACCGCGTCGTCTTCGGTCAGCCAGAGCGGTAGCGCATCGCTGGTCAGCGTTCAAGCCGACCATGCCATCGGGTTCGCTCCGTTCACGGTGGGATTCCGCTACGCCGTAGGCACGTTGCCCTGGAGCGCCACCGTGCAATCCATCGCGGTCAATTTCCATAAAACCGGAACCGATGACTATAGTGGGCCGTTGAGCGGCGCTCCATCGAGCTTCACCTACACGCAGCCGGGGCTTTCCCAGGTGCACATCGTCATCAGCGACAGCAACAGCCAAACCTACACCACCTATCGCTCCGTGCTCATCCCGGACTTGGCGGCACAGCGCGGCATGTTGTGCGACGTCTATGGCTACGTGAAAGACCGCCTGACCGCCCAAGATGCGCCGGGGGCGAGCAACGCTTATCAGTCCGTCGTTCGCGCCGACATTTCACCGGGCTGGGTGCGAGCATGCCGAGCACGGCCCAAAATATGGGTGTCATCATCGATGGCCAACTCGGCATTGGATTCGCGGACGTGTTGATTTTGCGCGACGACACAGTCGCGCAAACGCGCAGCGGATTCCCGTTGCGTCTGACTCAATGCTCTGATGGGGGCTGGCGGATTTCGGAGATGTGATGATGAAAATTCATAAAGTCCTCGCCTTCTTGCTTATCGCGCTTACAGCATGCGTTGGCGTTATCTACGCTGCTGATCAGCCTGCAAAACCAGCACACAAAAGTGGCGGCGCTATCGAAAATGCTTTCGACTTCGACGCTGACGACTTGGATGCGTCACCATCGGTGTGCGACAGGGATTCTCGGACTGACCCGCTCAGCATGTGGTTCGATGAACTTATTCATTCCTTGTGCAAGCATGACGACTCGGATTCTTTGCTCGGGGCGTACTTCATAACGTTGCCTTCGTTATGGGGGCATGGCGAAGCCGATCAGCATTTGCTGGATAGAGCGTATGCCGTCGGAAAGGCCAATCCGAAAGTGCTATGGGTTGTGGCGATCACCAATGATTGCCGGCCTAAGGGCACCGTATGTCAGGGCTACCAACGCGCCATCTTTGCGGCGCAGGCACTCACACGCATTGACCCCGACAATGCCATGTCCTGGTTCGCGCTCGCCTATGCGACGAATCGTGACGATACCCCGGATAGAGCCAACAGTGCGCTGAGGCGTGCGGCTCAGGCATCACGCGTGCACGATTACGACTTCGATCTGCTGAAGCATGCCGTAGCAATCTCGGGGCGAATACCCGTCCCCAAAGTTGCGCTCGCAACCGATGGTTTTCCCTCCTCACCCGAGTTGGTGCGCTGGACCATAACTGGCACGACGCCCTGGATTAGCGCGCTATTCAAAAAATGGATTATTGACGGTTGCGGCGCAGAAAATTTTGAGAAGCCATACGAACGCACTGGACTATGTGCTTCGGCCAGAGCGCAGTTCAAGCATGGTGACTCGTTGATGACGTTGAGCGGGGACGCAGCAGCATTCGCCGGAGTTCCTGCGGATTTACAGGGACGGATGCCT
>JAYVLO010000195.1:0-26018 GCA_043759455.1 Pseudolysobacter sp. | reverse complement strand
TACTGCCGGAATTCACCGCGCTGGAAAATGTCTGCATGCCGCTGCTGATCGGCGGCGTGGCGATCGCCGAAGCGCGCAAACGCGCGAGTGCGTTGCTCGATCGTGTCGGCTTGAGCGCGCGGCTCGAACACAAACCCGGCGAACTGTCCGGTGGCGAACGTCAGCGTTGTGCGGTCGCCCGCGCACTGGTGACACGACCGGCGTGCGTGCTCGGCGATGAACCCACCGGCAATCTCGACGAGGACAACGCCGCCCAGGTATATGCGCTGATGCTGGAATTGAATCGCGAAATCGGCACCAGTTTTATCCTTGTCACGCATGATCATGTGCTCGCACAGCGCATGGATCGCGTGCTTGAATTGCGTGCGGGTGAGCTGCACGAAATCGCGAAAAAAATCTGATCGTTCGAGTTGCGCCGATCTCGCGAATCGGTCGGCGTGCTTAATCGGTAACATGGGAATACGTGCCGTCTCGGCACCAGCCACGGAGTCGGGCATGCTGATCCTTATGACAAGACCGTGTCGATGAAGGCGCCAGCGCTGACGCTGTTGTCGGGCAGTGTCGCGCTGCTGGCCGGCGTTGTTATCGTGCAACTACTACCGCAACTGCCGTCGGTCTGGCTGGAAATTGCCGGCCTGCTGTTTTCATTGTTGCTGCTGTGGTATTCGCCACGCTTGCGTCTGCTCGCGATTTTTTTATGTGGCGCAGCGTGGGCATGCCTGCGCGCCGACTACGCACTTGCGCAGCGATTGCCGCTCGCGCTCGAAGGCGAGGATGTGCAGGTCAGCGGCACCATCATCGGCCTGCCGCAAGCGCAGGAAGGTTCGACGCGATTCGAGTTGTACGTCGAGACCGCGTCGCACGATAAAACCCGCGTGCCGTTTGCTGGTCATGTGCGCCTGAACTGGTACGCGAGCAAGGAGGGAACGGCACCCGAGATCGCGCCGTGTTCGCACTGGCAACTTTCGCTGCGCATGAAACGTCCGCGTGGCCTGATCAATCCGGGTGGCTTCGATTTTGAGCGCCACGCCTTGACCCAGGGCATCGTCGCCACCGGTTATGTGCACGACGATGCAGCCAACCATGAACTCGATTCTGGCAGCGGTTTCTGCGTCGATCGCCTGCGCCAGAAAATCCTGCAGGGTATCGACAGCGTGCTCGGCGATACGCCGGAGAGCCATGTCTTGCGCGCGATGGCGTTCGGCGATCAGGCGGCGATGGACGAACACGAGTGGGCCGTCGCGCGCGCCACCGGCATTCCGCACCTGATCGCGATTTCGGGTCTGCACATCGCACTGTTCGCGGGCTTCGGCGTGCTGCTCGCGCGTTTGTTGTGGCGTCTGTTGCCAAGACTGACCTTGCGCTGGCCGGCACCGATGCTCGAAGCGCCATTGAGCCTGATCTTTGCACTTTCGTATGCGGTATTGGCGGGTTTCGGTTTGCCGACGCGGCGCTCGCTGGTGATGATCACGGCGATCCTCGTGGCATCATTTGTCTGGCGCGCGCGATCGTCGTTTCATGGCCTCGCGCTCGCCGTGCTGGTATTGCTGATCTGCGATCCACTGTGTGTGTTGAGCGCCGGATTCTGGCTGTCTTTTGTCGGCGTGGCATGGCTGATTTTGTGCCTCGGTGGTCGCGGTACACGCCGCCATGGCTGGCGCGAAATGCTCAGCGCGCAGGGTGTTGCGAGTATCGGCCTGCTGCCGCTGACGATCTGGTTTTTCGGTCAGAGCTCATTGGTCGGTCCGCTGGCGAATGTGCTGGCGGTACCAGTCGTGTGTTTTGTGCTGCTGCCTTTCGCGGTGCTCGGTGGGCTGATATTTTTGATTGCACCAACGCTCGGTGCGCCGCTGCTGCAGCTCGCGGGCTGGTTCACGCATTGGCTTTGGCTGGTGCTGGAGAAAATGGCGGGATGGCCGGCGGCACAACATTATTTTCCCGAGCCGAGTCTGCTCGCGCTGATGCTCGCGCTGCTCGGCGCATTGTGGCTATTATTGCCGCGCGGTTTGCCGGCGCGCGGGCTCGGTGTGGTCCTGTTCCTGCCGTTGTTGTGGCCGCTGCATACGCCGTTGCTTGATGGCGAAGTCGATATCACTGTGCTGGATGTGGGTCAGGGTTTGTCGGTGCTCGTGCAAACGCGCGATCACGTCATGTTGTACGACACTGGCGCGCGTTTCCCGAGCGGTTTCGATCTTGGCGAAGTCGCGGTGGTGCCGGCGATGCGTGCGCTGGCGATCACACATCTCGATCGGCTGGTCATTTCGCACGGCGACAACGATCATGCCGGTGGCGCCTATGCGGTGGTCGCTGCATACACACCGGATATCAGCGAAGGTAGTGAGCCGCAACGTACGCAGGTGCCGCTGCAGCATTGCATGGCCGGAGAAATCTGGACGTGGAACGACGTGCAATTTTCGGTCGTGCACCCGCTTGCCGATTCGCCCGATCTGGATAACGACTCCAGCTGCGTGGTCGTGGTGCGCAGTGCGAACGCGGAGTTGGTTCTCAGCGGCGACATCAGCAGCAAGGTCGAGGCGCGCGTCGCGATCGAGATCGGATCTGTCCCGGCGCATACCGTTCTGATCGTGCCGCATCACGGCAGCAAGTCGTCGTCGAGTCTCGCTTTCCTGCAGGCGCTACATCCGCAACTGGCGATTGCTTCGGCGGGATATCGCAGCCGTTTCGGTCATCCGCATCCAAGTGTGGTGGCGCGTTATGCCGAGCAGAATATTGCTTTTCTGAATACTGCCGGCAGCGGGTTTGTGCAAGTGCATTTCAGCGCAGAAAACGGCGTGGAAGTGGTAGAGCAGGGTCGTCTCGCGCGGCATCCGTATTGGCGCGAATAACTTTTTTCTCGTCATGCCCGCGCAGGCTGGAATCCAGGTTGACCTTGAGCTACGAACGTGGCGCTGACACAGCAAAATCAAAATGGATTCCAGCCTGCGCGGGGATGACGAACAGAGGCTTTCATACCTCCCGAGTGAAACTGCGCCGCAACGCGCAGGCAATCTGTCGTGTGGCTGTTATCATTCCGTCACGCCCCGCGTTTGCGCGGACAACTACGCATAACAACAAGAGGTTGCTTCCAGTGCTAGAGATTTTGATGGCGGGCGGTTGGGCCATGTTGCCCATTCTGATAGCTTCCGCGGTGGCACTTGCCATCATCCTCGAACGTTACTGGAGCCTGCGCCACGATGCGGTGCTGCCGCCGAAACTCGGCGCCGATGTGCGTCAGTGGGCGCGTTCAGCGCAGCTCGATCCGGCGCATATCGAGGTATTGCGCGCGAATTCGCCGCTCGGTGAATTGCTCGCCGCGGCACTGGTGGTGCGCGACAAACCCCGTGCGATCGTCAAGGAGCGCATGGAAGATACCGGGCGCTTTGTCGTGCATCAGATGGAGCGGTATCTGAATACGCTCGGCACGATCGCGCTGATCGCGCCCTTGCTCGGATTGCTCGGCACGGTGATCGGCTTGATCGACATGTTCCTCGTGGTATCCAACGGCAACATGGGCGATCCAGGCAAGATGGCCGGCGGTATCGGCCAGGCCTTGATCTGCACCGCGACCGGTTTGTGCGTGGCGATCCCGGCCTATGTCTTTCATCGCCTGCTGCGCGGCCGTGTGACCGGTCTCGTGCTCGAGATGGAGCAGCAGGCGAGTTCGTTGCTGGATGAACTGATGCACGTCGAGAAATCGCCAGTGCTCGCAAGACCCGCCGTCCGTTGAGGCCGTCACGATGAAGCTCGGCGGTTCGCGGCGCGAGGACGAATTCGAAATCAACGTGATTTCGCTGATCGATGTCCTGTTGACCCTGTTGATGTTTTTCGTTTTGACCACCACTTTTGTCCAGCACCGACAGATGAAAGTGACCTTGCCGCAGGCCAGTGAATCGAAAGACGAAGCACCCCAAAATCCGCTGATCCTCCTGATCGATCGCGAGGGACATTTTTTCGTCAACGACAACGAAGTGCTGCGTCCCGGCATTGATGCGCTGAAGCAGGCCCTGAGCGAAACCGGTGCGGACCATGATCGCGCAGTACAGTTGCGCGCCGATGGTCTGACGCCGCATCAAGCCGTAGTGACGGCGATGGATGCACTCGGCCAGCTCGGTTTCCTGCATTTGTCGATCGCGACCACGCCCAGCACCGAAACCAAACCCAAATAAACCGCACGAGAAACCTGTCGCAGTGAGTTCAGCCCAGTGACCGATACGTCCTCCGCGCACGTTCACGCCAGTGGCATTGCCACGTATCGGCGCCTGCTCGGTTATGCGGCGCAGTACAAAGGCATCGCGCTTGCTGGCATGCTTGGCATGGTGTTCGACGCCGCGGTGCAGGCGACGTTTGCGTACTCGATCAAGCCGATGCTCGACGACCTGTTCATGCATCCGAACCCAATCATCATTTTCTGGATGCCGCTGATCCTGATCGCGCTTTTTGCCGTGCGAGGAATAGCCACCTATACGTCCGATTACAGCATGGCGCGCATCGGTCGCGGCGTTGTGCACAATCTGCGCAGCCAGATATTCAAGCGTTATCTCGAACTGCCGGTCGCGTATTTCGACCGCGAGCCGGCCGGACAGTTGATCGCGCGCCTCACCTACACCGTCGAGCAAGTCGCGCAGGCGACGACCGATGCGGTCAAGGTGATGGTGCAGGACACGCTCACGATCATCGGGCTGGTCATCGTCATGCTTTATCACAGCGCGAGCTTGACCCTCGCATTGTTTTTCATGATGCCGCTGATCGGTGCGATCGTGTTTTTTGTCGGGCGCCGTTATCGACGCATTAGTCATCGTATCCAGACGTCGGTCGGGTCGGTCACCGGTATCGTCGAGGAAGCCGTGACCGGGCAGCGCGAAATCAAGATATACGGTGCGCAGGATTCGGAGCAGACGCGCTTCGCCGATGTCAACGAGCGCAATCGCGGACTCAATCTCAAAGTGGCTTCGACCAATGCGCTTTCGACCGCCTTGGTGCAACTGGTCGCAGCGAGCGCGCTGGCGGCGATCATTTTTTTCGCGACGCGCGCATCAATGGTCGGTAGCATGACGCCCGGCACGTTTATGTCATTGATCACCGCGATGCTGGCGTTATTGCCGTCGCTAAAGCGCTTGACTACGGTGCAGGCGTTGATGCAGCGCGGCGTGGCGGCGGGGCAGAACCTGTTCGAGATTCTCGATACGCCGGCGGAGTCGGATACCGGCCGTATCGCGCTGGTGCGCAGCCGCGGTGAGATCGAATTGCGCAACGTCGGCTTGCACTATCCGCGCGCACCGATGCCTTCATTGCACAACATCGATCTGCATTGTGCGCCGGGTACGGTCACGGCGCTGGTAGGTCGTTCCGGCAGCGGCAAATCCAGTCTGGTCAGCCTGATTTCGCGATTCTACGAACCGACCAGCGGCGACATACTGCTCGATGGACTGGCGCTCGCACAATACGATTTGCCCAGCCTGCGCGCACAGATTGCGCTGGTCAGCCAGAGTGTTGTGCTGTTCAACGACAGCATCGCGCGCAACATCGCCTACGGCGCTCTGCGCGATGCGAGCGAAGCGGATATCGTCGCTGCCGCCGAGGCGGCGAACGCGATGGAATTCATCCACCGCCTGCCGCAAGGCATCCACAGTCCGGTCGGAGAACGTGGTGCGTTGTTATCGGGCGGACAGCGCCAGCGCATCGCGATCGCGCGTGCCATCCTGAAGAACGCGCCGATCCTGATTCTCGATGAAGCCACCTCGGCACTCGACAGCGAATCCGAACGGCTGATCCAGGATGCGCTGAATCGCATGATGCGCGAACGTACCACCGTGGTGATCGCGCATCGCCTGTCCACGGTCGAGCATGCCGATCAGGTGATCGTGCTCGACGGCGGATGCATCGTCGAGCGCGGTACGCATCAGCAATTGCTCGCGTTGAATCGACATTATGCCGCGTTGTATCAGATGCAATTTCGCGATGCCGCCGGGATTGAGGCTGCGCCAATAAAGGTATGAGCAGACCTGATTTCCAGGCGAGGCTGGAGCGTCTCTGGTACGCGCCGGAACAAATCCCGCCGCTCTGGTTACGTCTGCTGTCAGGCATTTACGCGATGCTCGCGAGTGTGCGTCGCGCGTTGTATCGACGCGGCATTTTCAAGGTCGAGTCGCTGCCCATCCCGGTGATCGTGGTCGGCAATATCAGCGTCGGTGGCACGGGCAAGACGCCGTTGACAATTGCACTGGTCGAAGCGTTGCGCGCGCGTGGCTGGCACCCCGGCGTGATCAGCCGAGGTTACGGCGCGAGCGGCGAAGGCCCAACGCTGGTCGATAACGATGCCTTACCCGGCACGGTCGGCGACGAGCCCTGCCTGATCCGTCAACGCACCGGCGTGCCGATCGCGGTAGGGCGGGATCGGGTCGCCGTGGCACGTCTGTTGATGGCGGTCGCGAAGCCCGATGTGCTGATCGCCGATGATGGAATGCAACATTATGCACTTTTGCGCAATGTGGAAATTTGCGTGATCGATGGTGAACGCCGTTTCGGCAATGGGCGCTTGCTGCCGGCGGGTCCGTTACGTGAGTCGGTCAGCCGTCTGGCGAGTGTCGAATTTCGTGTTTGCAATGGCGAAAATCCGCAAGGCGATGAAGTGCCGATGCGTCTGCGCGGTGATCATGCGGTATCGCTGGCGGATGCCGCGCTCAGTCGGACACTGCCGTCATTTTCCGGCCAGCGTGTGCATGCGGTGGCGGCGATCGGCAATCCGCAGCGTTTTTTCGCGGCATTGCGTAGCCACGGCATCGAGCCGGTGGAACATGCCTTTGCCGATCATCATCTGTATGTCGCCAGCGATCTGGTTTTTGCCGAAGACTTGCCGATTTTTATAACCGAAAAAGATGCGGTGAAATGCCGCTCTTTCGCACGCTCGGGCCTCTGGTACGTGCCGGTCAGCGCCGAATTGCCACAGGCGTTTTTCGATGACGTTGCTGCCAAGCTGACCGCAAGCTGACGAAGCCCGTAGCGCGAAGCTCGTCACTCCAGCCTGCGCTGGAATGACGCCCCGTTTTGAGTTTCCTTGAGCTTGCATTAAATTGGCGTTTATGTGCAATTTCTTGGCGGTTGACTTTCCGTGGTTCGAACTCTACTGTTCGCGCAATTTCCCAAAGAGAGGTATGTCCCCTGTGGACAGTTGCAGTAGTCCCTTACCTGCAGTTCTTTTGTTGCAGCAATACGCTGCGTCACAGCGCGGATAGCCCGTTACCGGCGGCGTCCGCGACTGCGGGCGCGCCGAAGCATCTGATTCCGATTTTGCCCCTGGCCTGATCGATCCAGTCTGCTTCGCTTGGCATGTTCTTGTAACAAAGGACTGACAAACTGAAGAGTCATTGGAGTTGGTCATGTTCAATCGTATTTCCCTGCTTTCCATCGCGCTGCCGAATGTCGCGCGTGATCGTGCGCGTGCCGAAGCGACCGCGAGCAGCAATCTGATGTTGCTTGAAATGGTCCAGGCCGAAGGCAGCGATGTCTTGCATCGCCTCGGTGTCAGTGGCGAAGGCTTGAACGAGGCTGAAGTTGAGGCGCGCCTCGACGAGTTCGGCCCAAACACGGTGGCGCAGGAAAAGAAAAAATCCTTCCTCAGCGAAATCGCTCATCGCTTTTTCACCAACCCGATCAATATCCTGCTGACCGTACTCGCGGTGATCCTGTATACGCCAATTGGTGACGACGCCGTCGGTGGATCAATCATGCTGGTGATGGTGTTCATGGCGGTGTTTCTGTCATATTTCCAGGAAGCACGCACCGGCCGCGCGGTCGAGAAACTGCGCAGCATGGTCAGCAACACTGCAACCGTGCGACGTGTTCCGGAAGCCGCTGCCGATGCTGAAAAAAACGCGTCGGCGCCGCATGCGCACAAGATCGAGGTGCCAATCGATCAGCTCGTGCCGGGCGATGTAGTGCATCTCTCCGCAGGCGACATGATTCCTGCCGACCTGCGCTTGCTAATCGCGAAGGATTTGTTCATCAACCAGTCCGCGCTGACCGGTGAATCGATGCCGGTGGAAAAATTTGCTGGCGTGGATCATGAGGCGAAAGCGCCGCTGGAAGCTCGAAATCTTGGTTTCATGGGCAGCAACGTGATCAGCGGCAGCGCCACCGCCGTAGTGATCGCGACCGGTACCAAAACCTATTTCGGCGCGCTTGCCGGCTCGCTTATCGGCCAGCGTGTGCAGACCAGTTTTGACAAGGGCGTACATCGTTTTGCGTGGCTGATGATCCGCTTCATGGCGGTGATGGTGCCACTGGTATTCCTGATCAATGGCGTTACCAAGGGTGATTGGCTGCAGGCCTTCATGTTTGCGGTCTCAGTTGCGGTGGGACTCACGCCGGAAATGCTGCCGATGATCGTCACGATCAATCTCGCCAAGGGTGCGATGGCGATGGCGAAGAAAGACGTGATCGTGAAACGCCTGAACGCGATCCAAAACTTCGGCGCGATTGATGTGCTCTGCACCGACAAGACCGGGACGCTGACCCAGGACAAGGTGATTCTGCAGCGCCACGTCGACATCGCGGGCAACGATGACCAGAACGTACTCGAGTTCGCCTATCTCAATAGTCATTACCAGACCGGTCTGAAAAACCTGCTCGATCTGGCGGTGCTCGATCAGTTCGATGCGGCAATGCGTACGCGCATGGAATCAACGTACACCCTTGTTGATGAAGTGCCGTTTGATTTTTCGCGCCGACGCATGTCGGTTATCGTCAGGGATGAGAGCGGCAAACATTTCCTGATCGCCAAAGGCGCCGTTGCAGAAACGCTCGGTATCTGTGTTTCACAGCGCAGGGGAAATGCGGACGAAACGTTGACGCCGGAAAAATTCGACGAAGCGCGCGGTGTGGCACGCGACATGAACGAGGATGGCTTCCGCGTGATTGCGCTGGGTATGCGCGAGATCGAGGCCAAACATGCGTATTCGCTCGCCGATGAAACCGACCTCACCCTGATGGGTTTTCTCGCGTTTCTCGATCCGCCAAAGGACAGCGCGGCCGAGGCGATTCGTGCGCTGAATGAAAACGGCATCGCGGTGAAAATCCTCACCGGCGACAACGCTACCGTGACCGGCAACGTCTGTCGCCAGGTCGGTTTCGAAGTCACCAATTATCTGGTCGGCCCGCAGGTCGAAGCGATGAGCGACGATGAACTCACGCTCGCCACGCGCACCACGCAAGTATTCGCGCGCCTGAATCCGCAGCAAAAAGTGCGTGTGATCGAGGCGCTGCATCGCGACGGGCATGTGGTCGGATTCATGGGCGACGGCATCAACGACGGCCCGGCATTGCGCGCGGCCGACGTCGGTATCTCGGTCGATACCGCAGTGGATATCGCCAAGGAGTCGGCGGACATCATCCTGCTCGAAAAAAGCCTGATGGTGCTGGAGGAGGGCGTGCTCGAAGGTCGCAAGGTGTTCGGCAATATCCTGAAGTACATCAAGATGACCGCGAGCTCGAACTTCGGCAACATGTTCAGCGTGATCGGCGCGAGCGCATTTTTGCCGTTCCTGCCGATCGCGCCGGTGCAGATACTGCTCAACAATTTGCTCTACGACTTTTCGCAAACCTCGGTCGCCACTGACGATGTCGACAAGGAATATCTGGCCAAACCGCGCAAATGGGATCTGCCTGCGATCACGCGTTTCATGTTGTTCATCGGCCCGATCAGTTCGATCTTCGATTACGTCTTGTTCGGTGTGATGTGGTTCGTGTTCAAGGCGAATTCGCCAGAGCATGCATCATTGTTCCAGACCGGCTGGTTCGTCGAATCGCTGCTGTCGCAAACATTGATCGTGCACGTGATCCGCACCGGCAAGATCCCCTTCATCGAGAGTCGCGCCAGCCTTGCATTGACCATAACGACCTTGGTGGTTTGTCTCATCGGCGCGGTGCTGCCGTATTCGTCTCTCGCCAGCAAGTTTGGCCTCTCTCCGTTGCCGGCACTGTACTGGCTGTTCCTCGGAGTGATCCTGATCTGCTACATGGCGCTGACGCAGTTCGTCAAAGTCCGGCTGATCCGACGTTTTGGGATGCTGTAAAAAACCGTTCGCCGGAGACATTTGCGAGCCAGTTCGATTTCATCGTTTATCGCGCACGCGGTGCTTGCGTTACAGTTGGCCCTCGCATTTTCCCCGAGATTCGATGAGTCTGGATTCGCTCACCACTGCGCTTGCCGACGATGCGGTCGGCGCGTACTACCTTCTGCGCAATATCGCGATCATCACTATCGTTGGTTTGCTGATCGAACGTTTGCTGCCGGCGGAACGCGCGCAATCTTACTCGCGGCTCGGTTTCAATCTGCTATGCGTGCCGGTGCTGGTGCTGCTCGGTGGATTGGCAGCCTCCGGCGTGAATCCACTGGTTGCGCCGTTCATCGGGCCCAACCATCCTGGCTGGCTGCATATTGGATTTCGCGATTGATTCTGGGGCTCGCTCGCAGCGATCGCGGTCTATATTCTGATCTACGATTTTTTCTACTACTGGTGGCATCGCGCCCAGCATGAAAGCGTGTGGTTATGGTCGCAGCACAAACTGCATCACAGCGATCGAGCGATCAATACCAGTAGTACCTTGCGGCACCACTGGCTAGAATCTCCATTTCGAATTTTTCTGAATACCTTGCCGATGGGCTTGCTGTTCGACCTGAAAAATCCGGACGTGGCATCGCTGGCGGCGATCTTTGGTTACTGGCCATTTTTCATCCACATGAATCTGCGCTTGGATCTTGGCCCGTTTACCCGTGTGCTGGCCGGACCGCAATATCACCGTATCCATCATTCGCTGGAATCATCGCATCACAACAAAAACTACGCGGCATACGTGCCGGTGTGGGACATCATTTTCGGAACCGCATATTTGCCAAAGCGCGACGAGTTTCCCCCGACCGGGCTGGACGGCGACGAAGACACGCATCTGGGCAAGGCGCTGATACAACCGTTTCTGGATTGGTATCGACGCGCACGTGATCGCGTCACAAAAAAAGCGCAGCGCGAGATTTGAAGATGAGCCTGGATCGGCAACGCAACTTCGGGCTCGATCTGATGCGTGCGATCGCGGTTTCCTGCGTCTTGTTCGCGCATGGACTGATGCTGGCCATTCCCACCTGGTCCGGATTGTTGGTCGAATTCGTTGCCTTTTCGGTGATCGGAGTCGAGCTGTTTTTTGTGCTGAGTGGATTTCTGATCGGCCAGTTGCTGTTTCCGGTGCTCCAATCGCAAATGTCTTTGCGTGGGTTCTGGTTGCGACGCTGGTTTCGCACATTGCCGAACTATTATCTTTTCCTGCTGATCAATCTTGTTTTCTACGGCTGTTTTTTCGACCTTTTCCCTGGCATTTGGCGTTACGTGTGGTTTGGACAATCCTTGTCGAGCCCGTCAACCAGCCATTTTTTTTCCGAAGCGTGGAGCCTTGCCGTCGAGGAATGGTTCTATCTGCTGATTCCGTTGTTGATGCTGGTTCTGCTGCGCGTCGGGCGTAATCGCGGTGCCGTCATTCCTTGGAGCTGCGCGATTCTCATCATCGTATTGCCGATCGCGCGACTGCTGTACATCGGGGCTTACCACCCGGTATGGGATGCGGGTTTGCGCAAGATCACCTTGTTGCGACTCGATTCATTGATGTGGGGCGTGTTGTTCGCCTATTTGAAAGTTCGGCACGCGAATTTTTTCGCGCTACATGCGCGCCGGTTTTTTGTTTTGGCGATCGTGCTGCTGCTTCCCTCGCTGCTATATCTGTACGCGGTCGCGCCAAGCGTCTCGGCAAATATTCCGTTGGATGGCGTGGCGGGCGTTCTGGCGGCATTGTTTTTTTCGGTGCTACCTGCGGGGTTTGCATGTTGCCTGCCGCTGCTGCAAAAACTGCCGGGCACACCGAGCGAGCGTATCAATCGGGCAATCAACCGGATCAGTGTATGGTCGTACTCACTCTATCTGATCCATCTGCCGTTGCTGTATACGCTGATTCTGCTGTTTGCCGATCGCATCAGACGGCAGCCAATATTGATCGCCATTGCAGCGCTTGGGTGGCTCGCATTGGCGCTGCTGTTATCCGCAGTCAACTACCGGTTCTTTGAAAAGCCGACAACCAATTTGCGCGAACGCTGGCTGGTTTTGCGCACTAATGACCACCCGCTGTAGCCGCCGCCGGCCCGGCCTTGCTAGAGAACGGCGGCTTGGCCAGCCACACGATCAGGGTCAGCGCGCCAAACACGCAGCCGAGCATGAAGAACAGCTCGTTGAACGAAATCTGGTAGCTCTGCTGCGTGATTATCTGATCGAGCACGAAACCCGCACGCACCGTGCTGCCTTGCCCCAGCGTCGCGATTGCGGCTTGCGAAGTCGGATCGTAAACGGTGATTCTTTCCGCCAGTTGGGCGTGGTGGAGGATTGCGCGGTGCTGCCACATGTAGGTGATCCAAGACGCCGAGAAACTCGCACCGAGCGTACGCAGGAAGGTGGCGAGTCCGCCGCCGCTGGCGATTTCGTTCGGCTGCAAATCGGATAACAGAATCTGCAGGATCGGCATGAAGAACAGCGACACGCCGAGGCCTTGCAGCAACTGCACCAGGGCAACATGCTGGAAATCGACATCAAGGTTGAATCCAGCGCGCAGCAAACACGTCGAGCCCATGATCGCGAATGCCATCATGCCGAGCGCGCGCAGGTCGAATCGCCCGGCGTACTTGCCGACGAACGGCGTCAGCAGCACTGGCAGGATTCCAATTGGCGCGGTGGCAAATCCCGCCCAAGTCGAGGTGTAGCCGAGATTGCGCTGCAGCCATTGCGGCACGAGCAGGCCGATGCCGAAAAATGCGGCGTAGGCCAGCACCAGTACCAGCGTGCCGGCGGCGAAGTTGCGATGGCGAAACAGGCGCAGGTCGACGATCGGATTTTTGTCGGTGAGTTCCCAGATCAGGAAAATCGCCAGCGAAATCACCGCGATGATTGCCAGCGTAACGATGAACGTGGACTGGAACCAATCTTCGTCGTTGCCCTTGTCGAGCAAAATCTGTAACGCGCCAACGCCGATGATCAAGGTGATCAAACCGACATAATCCATCTTCGGCCGTTCGAGAAACACCGGACGTCCGCGCATCTGGCTCGCGACCACGCTGCACGCAAAAATGCCGATGGGCACGTTGATGAAAAAGATCCACGGCCAATTGTAATTATCGGTAATCCAGCCGCCGAGAATCGGACCGGCAATCGGCGCGACCACGGTCACCATCGCCAGCAAGGCCAGTGCCTGGCCGCGTTTCGCCGCGGGATAAATCGAGATCAGCAGACTCTGCGTGATCGGATACATTGGGCCGGCCACGGCGCCCTGGATGATGCGGAACAGGATCAGCATGCCCATGCTTTGCGCGATACCGCACAGGAACGAAGCCAGCGTGAACAGCAAGGTCGCCCAGATGAACAGGCGCACTTCGCCGACTCGTCGCGTCAGCCAGCCGGTCAGCGGCAACGCAATCGCGTTACTTACCGCGAACGAGGTGATGACCCAGGTGCTTTGATCCGCGCTTACGCCGAGGTTGCCGGCGATCGTCGGTAACGATACGTTGGCGATAGTGGTGTCGAGCACCTGCATGAACGTGGCAAGCGACAGGCCGAGGGTTGCCAGCGCGAGGTTGGGTGGACGAAACGGAGGTGCACTTGGTGCCGGGGCACTCATGGCCTGGAATCCTTGAGCCGATTTTTGCGTTGCAATGATGTGCGCCGCTGCCGGTATCGTTCGAGTTGAGTCGACATCGGCATGGCGTATCCGGATTTCTCAGCGATGAACAAGAGCTTGTTCATCGCTGCAAACAGGCGCGTCGCGATCAGCGTTTGCTGTGCTGGCGCGAATTACCGCCGCTGACATCGCCGCCGGCAACTTGCGCCATGTTTTCGCGGATGATGCGATCGACGAGGGCATCACCTTCGCTGAGTTGCTGTTTGTAGATATCGGTCGAAAACACCGGTTCGCTGCGTGCCTGTTGCGACAACACCTGGCCGGATTGATCGTGCAGGTCCACTTCCGCGGCCATCGACAAACCGATGCGTAGAGGATGCTGTTGCAGTTCCTTTGGATCGATCGTGATGCGCACCGAAACACGCTGCACGATCTTGATCCAGTTGCCGGTAGCGTTCTGCGCGGGCAACAGCGAGAACGCGCTGCCGGTGCCGACGCCAAGGCCGGAAATACGACCGTTGTATTCGACATCGCTACCGTACAGATCCGAACGCAGCTTGACCTTCTGACCGAGGCGCATGTGTTGCAGTTGCGTCTCCTTGAAGTTCGCCGCGACCCAAGCCTGGCCGAGCGGCACCACCGCCATCAGCGGCGTGCCGGCCTGTACGCGTTGCCCGACCTGCGCCGAACGTTTTGCGACATAACCCGTGACCGGCGCGACCAGGGTCGTGCGCACGGTGGCGAGATACGCCTGGCGCAATGCCGCGCTGGCCGAAAGCACTTCGGGATGCGAGGCGATCGCGGTGTCGTCGACCAGCGCCTTGGAGGCCTCAAGTTGCTGTTTCGATCCGGCCATCGCACTTTCCGCTGCAGCCAATGCTTCGCGGGCGTGCGCCAGTTCTTCGTTCGAGATCGCGCCGCTTGTGGCCAGATTCTTGCGGCGCTGGTAGTCGGCGCGCGCCTTGTCCAGCGACACCTGTTTGGCGGAGAGATCGGCTTCGAGGCTGCTGACGTTGCTGAACAATCCGCGCACCTGGCGTACCGCACGAGCCAGGTTTGCCTCGGCTTGCGACAAGGCCACGCGTGCATCGCTCGGATCGAATTCGATCAAGGTCTGGCCGGCCTGCGCGAGATCGTTGTCGTCGGCGCCGATGCTGATGACGGTGCCCGCTACCAGCGGCGTGATCTGCACCACGTTGCCGTCGATGTAGGCGTCTTCGGTTTTTTCATACCAGCGCCCGACCATGAAATACCACGCCGTCACCACAATCGCGGCGATCACGCAGAGGGCGGCGAGGCCGCGCAGCATCCAGCGCCGCTTGCTGGCATTTTTGGGGGTCACAGTATTTGCAGAACCCGGATTGGAAGTTTCGTTGCTCATCGACGTGCCTCAGGAAATCGGGGGTGTAATGGTGCGGGTTGGAACCGGTGCCGGGGTGGCTTCGCTGTCGTTGAATCCGCCCCCCAGGGCTTCGATCAATTGCACGGAAATATCGATCTGCTGACGCTGCAGATCAGCCAGGCCTTGCTCAGCGACCAGCAATGCCTGACGTACACTGAGCGCTTCGAGATAACTGCCGACGCCGTTCTTGTAACGCAGCATCGCCAGATCCCACGCCGCCTTGGCGCTGTCGTAGGCGCGTTGTTCGGCAGCGAGTTGCTGATCGAACGAATGCAGCTGAGTCAGGCGATTGGCGATCTCATTCAAAGCGCCGACCAGGATCTTGTTGTATTGCGCGACTGCGAGATCGTACTCCGCGTCCTTGCTGTCGAGGTTCGCGCGCAAGCGGCCGCCATCGAAAATCGGCAGCGAGATCGCCGGCGCGAGTTCGCCAAAACGGCTACCTGCGCTGAGGAATTTGCCGATGTCCATCGACGCCAGACCCGCGGCGATACTCAAGTTCAGGTTCGGATAAAACTGCGTTTTTGCGACCTTGATATCGTGCGTTGCCGCTTCGACGCGCCAGCGTGCCGCGACCACATCCGGGCGGCGCCCGAGCAGTTCGGCGGGCAGTGTGCTCGGCAACGCGACCGCTTCGGGTTTCAGTGCCTGCGGACGGGCGATGCTTAGGCCGCGATCCGGGCCTTGACCGAGTAAACCGGCCAGCGTCACCTGGCTCATTGCGATGCCGAGTTCGGCTTCGGCAAAACGCTGGTCGGCACTCGCCAGATAGCTTTCGGTCTGGCGCAGCTGCAGTTGATTGTCGATACCGGCATCAACGCGCTGGCGTGTGAGGTCGAGCAAGGTATTGGTGCGATCGATTTCGGCTTGCGCCAAATCCTTGCTGATGAACGCGTAACCCAACTGCGAATACGCCCGCGCGACATTCGCCGACAAGGTCAGTCGCGCGGCCTGCGCGTCAACATCGGCCGCGCGCGCCTGACCGAGTGCGGCTTCCCATGCGGCGCGTTTGCCGCCCCACAGGTCGAAGCTGTAGCTGAAACTCAGCATCGCCTGGTCGACCGTCGAATAATGCCCACCGAACGGTTCCGGCACGACCGTCTGCGGAATACGTACGCCGGTGGTGCCGGCACTGGCCTTGACGCTCGGCTTGCGCAGCGCATCGGTGGCCTGTGCTTGCGCCACGGCCTGGCGCACGCGCGCATCGGCGATCGCAAGATCGGGATTGCCTTGCAACGCTTCGGCGATCAGGCCATCGAGCGCAGGATCGCCGAGATTCTGCCACCAGTCGCGACGCGGCCAGCTGGCGGTCGAGACTTTCAGCGCGGCGAAAGATTTGCTCGCGGCGAGGCCGTTACTGTCGCGCGGCCGACCTTGCGTGGCAAGGCCCTCCATGCTGGCGCAACCTGCCACCGAGAGTGCAATGGCGAGTGAGGAAAGAGCGGATTTCAGATGCATAGGGGCGTCAAATAGTAGCGGGGACTAATTGTTTTCTTGCTGCAATGTGGCTTGAATCTGTTTCAGTGTCCGCGTCAATTTTTCGCGATCTGCCGTGCTGACTCCGTGCAGAGCCATCTCCATAACGGTGGCGGCCGACTTGTTCATGCGCCACCAGACCTCACGCCCGGCTTCGGTGATTTCGATCTGCAGCGCGCGCCGATCTTGCGCGTGTGGCAGGCGACGCAGATAACCTTTCTCGGTCAGCCGATCGAGCAGACGCGTCATCGCGCCGGCATCGTGACTGATCGAGCGCGCCAGTTCCGTCGCGGTCATCGGTACTTCGGTCGAAAGTTTTTTCATCACCAGATACTGCGTGAAATTGAGTTCGCTGCCTTGTTTGGCAAATTCACGTTCGAGCCGACTCAACAACGCGCTGCGCACATTGCCGATGAGTTGGCCGAAGCTTTCTTCACGCGCTGCGGCGTTGTGGTGACCTTTGTGGCTGGCGTCGTTAGCTGGCATGGGATATATACTGTACTTGTCGGTATGTATTTGTCAAGGCAAATATAGTTCCGGCAAGTAAAGAGATGTAGCGCCAACTGGTTTATGCCACGCGCCGGATTTTTGAACACGGAAACAGCGCACAGGAATGGCAAGCCAGCGATTTTGATCGCAGCAATAAAATCTTGCGCGCCGGGATCAGCGCAAAACCTGGATCTCGATTTGCTTGTACAGACCGCTTGCGGTCATCGCCGTGATGGTCTGCGCGCCTGGTGTCGGAAACGTGTGCTCGAACGTCTTGTTGGCAAGGGTTTCGCCTTCGAGTTTGCCGTTAATCAACCACATCACGCGGGTGTTGGCGCCGATTGCGCGCAGGCTCAACGTGGCGGGTTTGTCGCTGCCCGGCGCGCGCGCAATGGCGGCGTTCGGCGTGACGCCCTCGATGCGCAAACTGTTGCCGCTATCCAGCGCATCGGCGGCACAATCGACGGCGAGTGCGGGCAGGCTCGCCTGCTGGCGTTGCGCGCGACTCAGCCACGGATAAGCGAGCGCGGGCCAGCGTGCGATCTGTCCGGTTTTTTCCTGCGCGTGGTGGCAATCGGCACTGAGGCGCAAACCGGTTTTTGCGTCGGCGCGAAAGCCGATCTTGCCCGGGCTCCAGATATTCGCCTCGCGTTCCGGCAAGGTCGGTGGAATCACACCGTTCAAGACCCATGCAGTGAATTTGCGATGGCAAAGTTCGGGCGCGGCTGCATCGAAAACCAGCCCCAGCGGCCAACAGATGTCTGCACTGCTCACGCTCGCTGGCGGCACATCCGGCAGCAGCGCAATGCTGTTGCGCGGCAGGCTATCGATCGCCTGAAACAACAACGGTAACGCCGTCACCGCACCGTATTGGCCGGGCAGTGGCGTGCCGTCGGGCCGACCGATCCATACGCCGATGGTGTAACGCCGTGTGGTGCCGAGCGCCCATGCATCGCGAAAGCCATAACTCGTGCCAGTTTTCCACGCAACGCGTGGGCGTGTAGTGAGATCGAACGTACCCGGCGCATAACCGGGGCGCGGATTTGCCTCGAGCATCGCGCGCACGATCCACGCTGCGCCGTCGGAAAGGACATGGCGTTCGATCAAGGGATCTTCTGGACGCAGTCGCGGATGCGCGGCAACTCCGTTCCGATTCAGTGCCGCATATACGCCGACCAGATCCTCCAGCCGCACCGCGCCGCCGCCGAGGATGATCGACAGGTTCGGTTCGGCGCCTGCCGGCAACTTGATGTTCAGGCCGGCATTGCCGAGTCGCGCGACAAAACGCGTCGGCCCGACACGATCGAGCAGATCCACTGCCGGTACATTCAGCGACAGGCGCAACGCCTCGGCCGCACCGATTGGACCGTTGAACGTGGCGCTAAAATTGCCGGGCCGATAATCGCCGAACGACTGTGGCGCATCGAGCAACAAACTTTCGGAATCGATCAAGCCGTCGTCCAGCGCGAGTCCATACAAAAACGGCTTCAAGGTCGAGCCTGGCGAGCGCCACGCGCGCACCATATCGACATGGCCGAGGCGCGCCTCATCGGCAAAGGCGCCTGAGCCGACGTAGGCGAGGGTATCGAGATTCGCGTTGTCGACAATCAGCATCGCCGCCGACGTTCGATCCGGCAAATGCGTGAGGTACGCTGCAACGCGCGCTTCCATCGCGCTCTGCATTTCGTTGTCGATGGTGGTGGCGATATTGCGTTGCCCGGGCGCGGCTTCGTACAAACGCTCGGCCAGCAATGCGGCCTTGAGCGGTGGTATCAGGCGACGCGCGCTGACCGCTTCGATGCGGGCATCGTCGACTTGCGCCTTGCTCCAGATCTGCAGATCGCCCATGCGCTGCAATACCTTGTCGCGCGCTGACTGCGCGCGTGCCGCATCGCGATCCGGACGCCAGCGGCTCGGCGATTGCGGCAGCACGGTGAGTAGCGCCGCTTCGGCATGGCTGAGGCGGTCGGCTGGTTTGCCGAGGTAGGCGTAACTCGCGGCCTGCACGCCCTGGATGGTGCCGCCGTACGGCGCATAATTCAGATACAGCGTGAGAATTTCCCGCTTGCTCAAATGCACTTCGAGTTGCAGCGCGCGTGCGACTTGCCAGAGTTTGCCGCCGAACGAGCGCGAATGCGGATCAATGATGCGTGCGACCTGCATCGTCAGGGTCGAACCGCCCGACACGATATGTCGATGCAGCAGCATCTGCCCAAACGCGCGCAACAGCGCGAGCGGATTGATGCCGGGATGTTGGTAGAACCAGCGATCCTCGTAGTTCAGCAAGGTTTCGAGATACAGCGGCGAGACGTGTTCTGGCGTCACCGGATAACGCCAGATGCCGGATTCATCGGCGAACGCGCGCAGCGGAGTGCCGTCGCGCGCAAGCACGATCGCGCCCCGTTGGCCGTTCGCATCGGGCAACGGCAGCGGAAAAATGCGGTCGAACAGAATCGCAATCGCGAATATCGTGAACAGAAAAAATGCGGAACATTTGCCCCAGCGCCAGCGGTTTTTCTTGTCGTGCGTGGTGATGCCGATTTCTCCGGGCGGCGGAAAAATCGGTACACGTCTGAAACGGATTTTCATACACGGTTGATGCAGGCGAGTATTCGGCTGGCCTATAAAAATCTCGCGCGACTACTGCGGCTCCACCACCTTGATCACAGCCGGTTTGCTCGCGCCGATACCACGCAACTGCGGCCGATACATGTCCTCGACCAAGGTTGGCGGCACGGCGTATGTGCCCGGCGAAACGGCGCGTAGCAGATAGAACAACTGTGCCTTCTGGCCCGGTTCGAGTTTCACCGCGGCGACATAACGATCATCGCGGAATTCCTCATGCACGATCTCGGCGGCGTTGCCGCGCTCGCTGAGTTTGACATCGTTGATCACGACTTCGCCCCATTGTCTGGCATCGGTCAGATTGAGGTTTTCGATTTCGAGTCCACCCGGCAGCAGATCGACCAGCATCGCGTCCGGCATCGATTCTTTCGCTTCCAGCGTGATCGCCACGACCACGGTCTGGCCTTCGGTCAATGTGGCGTCGGTGATCGGCTCGCCGGTCGGTGTGAACCAGGCGCGTGTGATTGCGACCTTGCTGTCGTCCATCGCCGGCGCCTTGCTTGGGAAGCCGACCACATCCTGCATCGCGTAAATGCTTTTTGCATTGCCGCTCAATGCAATGCTGATACCGCTGCGGATCTCATCGCCACCGAATACCTGCGACCAGAGCTTGTCCGCTGGAATCTCGCTCGATGTACCGCCAATGGTCAGTTTGCCGCTGAAGGTCGGTATGTCGCTCAACAACAGTTGTCGACCGAGGCGGAACAGCGCGACCATTTCCTGCGTACTCAGGTGATTCCAGCCATCGTGTTTGCGCGCGGTGTAGTCCTGCGCAAGTTTGATCATGCTCGCGTCGTATTCCGGCTTGCTCATGCCATGTTCGTGCAACAGCGCCAGCATCAATGCCTGATCGCGCAACTCCGAACCATAATCGCCGAGATAGTCCGGGCGCGGTTTCCAAACCTTCGCATACGCTTCGGCGATCGCTTTTTCGCCGCGCGGCTTGTCGCCCTGCAACGTGAGCGCGATGCCGAGATGCACCAGCGGCAATGGCGTCAGCGACTTCTCGCGTTCGTTGTCGAAGATCGCACGCAAGGTGCCGAGTGGCGCGCGCTGCACGCGTGCGAGCACATACGCGGAGTACGCCTCGTTGGCGAAACGCAGGTGCTCGGGTTGCTGGTAGGCGTAAAAATGATGACCGCCGGCGAGCAGGTCGTCGTTGATTCGCGACAGTGCTTTCTGCAACGTCGTCTCCGGAATCTTGAAGCCCGTATCGCGCGCGTCGAGCAGGAATTCTGCAACGTAGGGTGTGAGTTGTTCGTTGCCTTCGCTGTCGCCGCCCCACATCGAGAAATTGCCGTTCTGCAACTGGAATGACGATAGACGGCTGAATGCTTCGTCGATCTGGCGCTGACGTTTGTCCGCATCCATCGGCTTGATCGAAAGTTTTTGCGCCGTGGCCGCGTCTAGCCAGATCAGCGGAAATGCCTTGCTCGTGGTCTGTTCGAGACAGCCGTACGGATACTTGAACAACTGCTCGACCGCACTGCCAAACGGCAGCGGCGGCAACGTGCCGAGGCTCAAGCGCGTAATTACCGACTCACCTTGCAAACCACTAATCGCATCCGCGCCGATGCCAATCGATTCGCCCGCTGCGAGCACGCGCGGCGTGGAATGTCGCACGCTCGGATACGCCGGACGCAGTGCGATTTCGAACGGTCGATCAATCTTGATCTCGCCGCTTTGCGCCAACACGCGGAAGTGGCCGATGCCGAATCCATCGAGTGATTTCAGTGGAAAACTCACGCTGGTCTTGGCTTTGTCGGCGAGTGTGATCTTGCGTATGCCGTGGTCGAGCGCGAGCGGTTTGTCGGCGCTGACCTGGACAGTGAATTCACGCGTGCTGCCGGAAAAATTCTGCAGATCGACGGTCAACGTCGCGCTGTCGCCGGGCGCCATCACGCGCGGCGTAGAAACTTCCACGACCAGCGGCGCACGCACGATCGTCTCGGTTTGCGCGCTGCCGTATTGCTCGTCGCCGTAGACCATTGCCGCTACGCGCAAGCTGCCGTTGAACTCCGGCACATGCAGTTTCAGTTTCGCCTCGCCCTTGGCATCGAGCAGCACCGGGCCGTTGAACAGATCGACGGTCAATACTTTTGCGGTCGGACGTCGCGCCTGCGGCAATGCCGAAAGCATCGCATCGCCGCCGTAGCGCAAATGCGCGCGACCGCCCTCGAAACTTTCGATCACACGACCGTACAGATCGTACGCATCCACCCCAAGCGCACGCTGCGCGAAGAAATACGCGACCGCGTCCGGCAGCGAAAAACGCGTGATGTTGAGGATGCCGACATCCACCGCCGACAACGTGACGTACGCCGGCTTGCCGGCAAGCGCGGCCGCTTTCACGGTGACTTCGAGATCCTGATCCGGGCGCATCGTATCGATCGCGCTAACGCTGGCCGCGATGGTACGTGCGCGCCGATCCATTTCGACATGGGCGACGCCAACCGCGCGATTCGGTGTGGTGTGTTCGGCGGCCGAACCGGGGCGGAACACGATCGCGCTGACATAGACATCGTGGCGCTCCCATTCCTTGCTCACCGGAATCTCGAACGTCGCGCCGGGCTTCGCATCGATATTGCGGCTGAGCAGTAAATGGTCGCTCTCGACCAGCAACAAACCTGGGCCGGCCTGCGGCGGCGTGATCGTCACCTTAAGCGTGTCGCCGGTCTGGTAGCGTTCCTTGTCGAGCGTCACCTTGACCTTGTCCGGGCGCGCTTCCTTGCCACGATTCTGGTCCGACCACGACCAGCCGGCGATAAATGGATAACGTGTGGTCAGGCCGGTTTGCGGATCGCTGATTTCAAGCCGGTAATCGCCCCAGTCGACTTTCATCTGCAGCTGGGCGGCCTTGCCGGCTTCGATCGTGAAGTCATGCTCGATCGCATCTTCCCAGTGCTGGGTGAAGTCGAATTTCCAACCGCCGTCTCGATCGTAGGTCCAGTGGAATTCGCGGCGATCGCGCTTCAGCACGGCGTGCAGTTTTTCCGACGCGAGCATGTCTCCGGCCGCGTTGCTGCGGATGATTTCGAAGCCGGCCTGGCTATTCGAATTCGCGCCGTCCTTGTCGTCAAACAGCGGCCGCACGCCGATCAAGCTATCGGCCGGCCAGATGGTGCGCTTGAGTGTGCGCGTGACCGTGCGCCCGCCGCTTTCGTAAACACTGCCGCTGATCAGTGCTGCGATCGGCGCCGCGGCTTTGGCATCGGTCAGCAGCTTGATTTCCTGACTCAGTTTTCCTTGTGCATCAAGTTCGCTATCGATGCTGTCTTGTGCTTCTTTCGGCAACTCGATGGTCGGATCGCCGAAGAAAAAATCCTTGTGTGTATCGACCGGATGCTGATCCGCGCTCAACAATAGTTTGGCAGTAAAACGATTGCCCGCGGCGGGCGCGCCGTACAAATACGCAGCCTCGACCGACAGCGGCAAAGTCTGGCCTGGCGCGAGTCGGGCCTTGCTGCTGCTGAGATCGAGCTTAAGCCGCTCGGGCAGAAAATCCTCGACCCGAAAGTTGTAGCGATGATCGGTTTCCTTCGCTGCCGGATCGACGCGAAATTCGAGCTGCCAGCGTCCGGTCGGTGCATCCTCAGGAATGATACGATTGAATTCGAAATAGCCGAGTTCCTTCGCTTGCAAAGTGACCGTCGCGAACACGCGACCATCGGGCTGTTTGAGCGTTGCCAGCAACGGTTGCGGTTTGATCGGCTTGCCATCGTAGTCGCGCAGCAGCGCGGAAATGCGCACGTTTTCGCCGGGCCGATAAAGATCGCGACCCGACCACGCGAATACTTCATACCAATCCTGGCGCCGTCCGCTCACCGCAAAATCGGACAGATCCAGCGCCGGTTGATTGAACGGCAACAATGACACATCGGTGCCGGATTTCGCGACCAGCACCTGATCGGCCTTGAGCTTGTAGATGAACTCACTGTTGCCATCGGCATCGGTCTGCAGTTCGCTGCCGGCGACGCTGTTGCCGGCCTTGTCGAGCACATGCAGCTCGACGCCGCGGAGCGGTTCGCCGGTTTTCAACGACGCCGCATGTACCCAGAGTTTGTCGGCGTGCACACGCGTATGCAGGCCGATATCGCTGACAAAGAAAAAACTGGTCTGGTAGGTGCCGTCGAACTGGCCGGCGCGGCGCATCACTGCAAAATACAAACCCGGTTGCGCGATCTCGCTGATGTTCTGGGTGGGGAGATAATTCAACGCGCGCTGATCGGGTTTGCCATCGAGCACATAACGATTGCTGTAGACCGAATCGGCGATCTTGCTGAGTCGCGACAGTTCCCACGAGCCGTGCTGACCGGCACGCTGATAAGTAGCGAAAAACGTCGACAGCGATTTGTCGCGCACATGGAAAAATTCCACATCGACTTCGCTCACGTTGATACTCACTACCGGCAAACCTTGCGTATCGCGTGCGGGCAAAACGCTGCCTTGCGAGGCGAAACCTACCGCAGGTTGCATCGGCCCGGTGAACACCTCCTGATCGACCGAGCCTTTTAATGCTTTGCCATCGGCCGATGACAGCTCAGTCTTGATATGCAACTTATAGTTTTTGTTCGCGTCGAGGAACGGGAAACGCAGCCGCATGCCGTCGTCATCGAGTGCCCAACTGCCCGAGACCGTGGCGCCTTTTGGTCCGGTCAGCTGGATCAGCTCATCGAATTTCTGCGCGCCTGCAAGCTTTTCGGAGAACCTCAGCAGGATGCTCGGGCGATCGTTTTCGTTGTCCTCATCGAGCCCGGCGCTGACCAATCCGAAGCCTTCGACTTTTATCGGCGCTGCGGGTTTCGCCGCGACGGTCGCAACGTTTTCATTCGGTGCCGAGGTATTGTTCGGTGTCTCGGATCTGCCGCAGGCGGCGAGTGCCGCAATGAACACAACAGTAGCGGTGCAGAGCGAAATACGACGCAACGGCGAACGGAACAAGGACGGCATGCGCATGATCACTCCTGGACACTCGAAAGTCGTCGCAGTATAGCCAGCGCCGCATCGTCAATGCTGGCGAAATTGTGGCGAAATGCCGCGCGATTGCAGATTTGCCGAAATAGTTGTCGAGGTGGAAAGCCAGCGCTTGAGGATTGACTGCGTCTTACGCGTCGCCCAGTTGATGTAGCGGCGTTTATCTTTTGTCCACGTCGGTACGGGCATGCTGTGGTATTGGATATCCGGGAATGACACGCATGAGTCAGGTCATCATCGTTTGGTTTCGCCGCGATCTGCGCCTCGAAGACAATCCGGCGCTGATCGCCGCGATCGACAGCGGAGCCAGCGTATTGCCGGTCTATATCCACGCGCCGCAAGAAGAAGCGCCGTGGGCACCCGGTGCGGCCAGCCGCTGGTGGTTGCATCAGTCACTGACGGCGCTCGATCAGACGTTGCGCGATCGTGGTTCGTACCTGCATATATGCAAGGGCGCGACGCTGCAAAGTCTGCGCGAACTTATCGCTGTCACGGGTGCGCATGCGGTCTACTGGAATCGCGGTTACGAACCGGCCTGCATTGGGCGCGATAAACGCATCAAGCAAGCCTTGCGCGATGACGGCATCGACGCAAAAAGTTTCAATGGCGCGTTATTGATCGAGCCGTGGCAGATCGAAACCGGGCAGGGTGATCCGTATCGAGTGTTCACGCCGTTCTGGCGCAAGCTGCGTGCGGATTTGCAGATCGAAGCGCCGCAAGCTGCGCCGGCGCACATCGATACAAAACAAGCCGAAGGTTCGGCCGCGCTGAATTCGTTGCATCTGCGCCCGAAAATTCCGTGGGACAGCGAGTTCGGCGCGCACTGGTTGCCCGGTGAATTCGGCGCGCACGAATCGGTGCAGCAGTTTTGCGAAGCGGCCTTGCGCGATTACAAGGTCGAGCGCGACCGTCCCGATCATGTCGGCACGTCGCGCATCTCGCCGTATCTGCATTTTGGTGAAATCGGGCCGCGCCAGATCGCGTGGATGCTCGATCGTTATGCGCGTAGCGAATCGTCATTGGTGTTGCAGGAAGCGGGCGAGCCGTATCTGCGCGAACTCGGCTGGCGCGAGTTTTCGCATCATTTGCTGTACCACTTTCCGCACACACCGGAGAAGCCGCTGCAAGCGCAGTTCGATGCATTCCCGTGGGCGCCCGACGATGCGATTGCACTCACGCGCTGGCAGCAAGGCCAGACCGGTATTCCGATCGTCGATGCCGGCATGCGCGAACTCTGGCGTACGGGTTGGATGCACAATCGCGTACGAATGCTGGTGGCGAGCTTCCTCACTAAAAACCTGCGCCAGCACTGGCTGCATGGCGCGCGCTGGTTCTGGGATACCTTGCTCGA
>JAYVLO010000194.1:0-5845 GCA_043759455.1 Pseudolysobacter sp. | reverse complement strand
CAACGCGCGCTCAAGGCAGACGCACTGAGACCGCGCCAGGAACGTCGCACGGCGTTGGCGCTGTACAACCAGATCAAGGCTGCCGGTTACAGCGGCGGTTACTCGCGCGTGACCGACTTTATTCGCGAGTGGCGTGGATCAAGCAAAGCCGTCAACGCGTTCGTGCCACTGGCCTTCGAGTTGGGCGAGGCGTTCCAATTCGACTGGAGCGAAGAGGGCGTGGTGGTGGGCAGCATCTACCACCGGGCGCAGGTATCGCACATGAAGTTGTGCGCGAGCCACGCGTTCTGGCTGGTGGGCCTATCCCCGTCAGGGCCACGCGATGCTGTTCGATGCCCACACGCGCAGCTTCGCTGTGCTGGGTGGGATCGCCCGCCGCGGCATCTACGACGCCCCGCAGGAAGTCCCCTTGGGGACAACATGAAGACTGCGGTCGACAAGGGCAACGGCCGTGTCGTCAACACGCGTTTTTCGACAATGTGTACGCACTACCTGTTCGATGCCGATTTTTGCAACGCCACCTACGGTTGGGAGAAGGGAGTCGTCGAGAAGAACGTGCAAGACAGTCGGCGCCGCATCTGGATCGATGCGAAGGAACAACGCTTTGGTTCATTCGCCGAACTCAATGCGTGGCTGGGCAACCGCTGCCGGGCATGGTGGGAGGAGATTCGACACCCGAAACACGACCAGTTCAGCGTCGCCGAGATGCTTGAGCACGAGCAGACATACCTGATGCCGATGCCGGCGCCGTTAGAGGGCTACGTGGAAAAGCCCGCTCGGGTGAGCAGTACATGCCTGGTGTCCGTGGCGCGCAACCGCTACTCGGTGCCGTGTGAGTTTGCTGGCCAGAGGGTCAGCACGCACCTGCATTCCACAAACGTGCGGCCTTACTGAAACCCGGGTTTACCCACCTGCTCCGCAAACTGAGGCACGCGTTTGAATCGATCGGGTTCATAACCGTAACCGCGGAATTTTTCGAGCAGCCCGGAGTACGTTTTATCGTCCATCGCGGCATCGCGCGAAAACACCCAGCCCAACTTGCGGCTCGGCTGCCCGATCAAGGCCCACGAATAATCCGGCGCGGTTTCGAGAATCAGGTAGTCGGCGCGAAACAGCCAGAAAATACGGATCACCCAGTAGCGATTGTCGGTGTTGGGCTGCACGATACCGAGCGAACCGGCGGTCTTCTCCGGCTCACCAAACGCCTTGCGATAAACGTAGGTGGTTTCGACTTCGCCCTCGGCGTTGAGCGTGTAGACATCGCGTGTGGCGACCTTGCCGTTCTCGGCGAAATACGGCACATTCGCGATCACGTGCCACGCACCCATGTAACGCTGCAGATCGATTTTTGCGCTGGAAGTGAGTAGCGGCACGTCGCGGTTTCCTTGAGTGATGCAGGATACGAGCAGCAACATTGCAAGCAGTGCGAGGACGGCAAGATGATGACGCAGTTTCATGGATGATTCCTGTTTCAACGAATCAATGATCAATCAAGCAACGTCGAGAGCGCGTCAATTTGCAGGCGCGTCACGAAATCGACTTACGCAACATGAACACCACGCGTGAGAGAAATTGATCACGCACACGCGTTTCATTCGCTGCTGTGCTTGATCGTTTCGCCGATGCGGAACCGACACATCTGGCCCCGCGCATGAAACATTCGAGGTGATGAATGCGTCGCTGCGTGGCGGACTCCACGTATGCCAGAACGAACGTGCAAACCCGCGGAAATTTTTGCGCGAGCGCATGGAAAACACAGTTGAACGCTTCGATCTGCCATTCGTCTCCATGTCGCGCCGGATGCGCTTCGTAGCCGAGCGCGTCGATGTCGTTGCGCGAGTGCGAGTGCCACCTCGTTGCCGCTCGTGCTCGGCGGCGGCGGTACTTCGCTGCCCCCAAGATTTCTCCCGAGCTGTTGCAATAATTCGCCGACCTCGACTTCGCCAATACGTTGCTGCAACTGCTCCAGCAACGCCGCAGAAATCAATCCGTAATTACGCGGGCACAATGCGCGACCGGTTTCGGTACGACGAAAGCGTGCCTGCGGTCGACCGCGTGGGGCAGCGATTGCGTGCGTTCCACGCAATCGCTGCCGATCAGCGCGCTCAGATGTTGATGCGCCACATGCGCGGTCAACAATCCGATCAGCGCACTCTCGGCCAGATTCAGATTGGCGCCGGACAGGAATTTCGCGATCTCGCCACCGTTGCTGGAGAGGTCCGTCATCGCCTTGTTTTGCACGGCGCCATCCTTGTGTAACGCAACCAAAGACTGGGTTTATTCCGAAATAACAAGCATCCAGCGACATACTGCACCGTCATCCGCACCGTGCAATCTCGCTTGCAATACAAGATTTTTTTCGCCTCGCGATGCGATTTTTTCGCCGGCACGATGGCCTTGCGTGGCTGGAAATTTCACAGAGTGTTCGCGATAACACAAGGTATAAGCTTTGGAGTTTTGATCGATCACAACGGGAGGACAAAATGCCAGTACGAGGAGAATTTCGCGCGCTTGGCGACGACGGCCACAGCTACGACATTATCGTGCGTGTCGGTGGAATCGAATTTTCGGGCGAAACCGAGCGTGAGACCATTCCACGGCCGCCGGAGTTGTTCACGTCGACCGGATTGCTTGTGGTGGATACCGAAGACGGTAAATACAAGGTGCTCGACACCGGCGTGGTATTAACTGCACTCGAGTAACATGATCGGCGCCGCTACACGCGTGCTGCTGAAACTTTCGGTCCAACCAACTTAAGGAGTACCGCCATGAATATTCATCTAAGTCTCGCCCCCATCATCTCGCTGATCGCCGGTATCCTGATCCTGCTAGTGCCGCGCCTGCTAAATTTTATCGTCGCGATTTACCTGATCATCATAGGCGTGGTCGGCCTGCTCGGCGAAAACGGCAATATTCATTTCTGACGAATTTTTAGTGCGCAGATTTGCGCTGATCGAATTCGCGGATGCAAAGAATTCCTTCGCGCATCGATGCGCAAAATGAATCTGGTTCCGAATAAAAATGATGCATGACGTGATGGTATATTATCGCAATCATGCATCTTTATTTTGCCCACTTTTTCAGCTTCGCCATTCTTTTTTTCGCGATCGATGGCTTTGCGCAATCGCCGGATCTGCATGATCGCCTTGCTGCGTGCGCGGCCTGTCACGGCGAGCACGGGGAAGGCAAACGCGGCGCCGAATATTATCCGCACCTCGCCGGCAAACCCGCGGGTTATTTGTTTGATCAGCTGCAGGGCTTTCGCGACGGTCGGCGTGTCTATCCGCAAATGGTATCGCTGGTGCAATACCTTGACGACGCCTACTTCCACGACATCGCCGACTACTATGCGGCGCAAACTCCGCGGCTACGTGCTGCCGACAACGCGGCGACATCGTTGAGTGCGGCAATGCAGGCGCGCGCCGAACAACTGGTGCAACATGGCGATGCCGCGGCGGGCGTGCCAGCGTGTAGTGCATGCCACGGCGCCGATCTCACCGGCCTGGAGCCCGGTATTCCGGCGCTGGTCGGCTTGCCGGCGGACTACATAGTGGCGCAACTCGGCGGTTGGCAGAACGGCGTACGACATTCGACGGCGCCGGATTGCATGGCGAACATCGCCGGCAAACTTTCCTCGGAAAATATCATCGCAGTCGCAGCATGGCTGTCGCAGCAATCCTTCGCCGATGTGCGTCGCCCCGCCGCAGCGGGAACCTTCGTGCCGCCGCTCGCATGCGGTCATCTACCTTTTGCGCAAGCCGCGCCATGAGGCTGCGGCGTAGCATTTTCCTCGCAGCGCTGGCGCCAATAATCTTGATTGTGGTCGGCATCGGCGCTGTGCTGTTTTTGCTGCAGGGCGGTTTCGCGCCGATGCAAATTCCGCGTGCTGTCGCGGTTTCGATTTCGGCCAATACAGATGTCGTGGAGCACGGAAAATATCTTTCGCGCATCGGCAATTGTGGCATCTGTCACACCACGCGCGGCGGTGCGGCATTTGCTGGAGGTCGTGCGTTCGATACGCCGTACGGCACGGTGTACAGCACCAACCTGACGCCGGACCAGCGCACCGGACTCGGCGACTGGTCGCTCGAAGAATTCCGTCATGTGCTGCGCAACGGTGTCAGTCGACATGGATTTTTGTATCCGATTTTTCCTTACGAAAATTTCTCGAAACTCGTCGATGCGGATATCGATGCGTTATTCGCCTACCTGCGCAGCGTGCCGGGTGTGGAGGCGCCAGCGCATGCGAATGCGCTCGAATTTCCGGAAAGCCGGCGCGGCGCGATTCTGCTATGGCGCATGTTCAATTATCGGCCACAGAATTTCATCGCCAATGCCACGCAATCCGCGGTATGGAATCGCGGCCGTTACCTTGTCGATGCGCTCGGACATTGCGCGTTCTGCCACAGCACGCGTGGCCCGCTCGCCTCGTTGCCGGCCAGCGGTTATCTCGCCGGCGGCGTGATTCCGGTGCAAGGCTGGTACGCGCCAGCGCTTGACGATACGAGTCTCACGCGTTTTTCCGTCGACGAACTCGCCACGTTTTTACGCGCGGGAACATCCACTCATGGCGCAGCTTACGGACCGATGGCCGAAGTCGTATTGAATGGTCTGCAATACCTGACTGCGGAGGACGCAATCGCGACCGCGACCTATCTCAAGTCGATTCGCGTGGTGAAAAGCCCACCGACGGAACCCCGCAAGATCGAACACGATCTCGGTGCGCTCGCGGGCGATGGTTTAGCTTTGTACGAAAAAAATTGCGCCGATTGCCACGGCAAGGACGGTCGCGGCAAGGAAAATATCTATCCGCCGTTGCGCGATGCGGTGTCGGTGCTCGCCGTCGACCCGATGAACGCGGTGCGAATGGTGTTGTATGGCGGTGTCGCGCCGACCACCGCATTCAATCCGCGGCCATATTCGATGCCGCCATTCGCACAGCAACTGAGTTCGGCCGAAATCGTCGCGATACTCAATTACATGCGCCAGCAATTTGGCGACCATCGCGCAACACTCACTGCCGCCGATGTGGTGCGGATGCAGGGCATCGTGCTCGAATAAAGATCCCCACCCCAAGGGGCGGGATATTTTCAGAACCAGGCAAGCGGATAGTCCGCATGTCGCTTCTGGTATTCCTTACCCCGTTGCTCACATACCTTCCAACTATCGCCTCCTCTCCGTGCTTTCCTGCCGTGCTGGCGAAGTAACCCTCCGTCCAAAACTCTCCGCCCCATCGTTGCTTCTTTACCGCAGGGCAGCGTTTGAAAACCTCTCGCGCCGTCAAACTCCTTATCAACATCACGATCCTCGTCACGTTGTAACTCGGCACCGATTACACCCAAAAGTGGACATGGTCCTTGTTTGTTCCGATCTCCATAAACTTCACCGGATAGCGCTCGGCAATCCCCAGACATACTTCCGTGAGTACCTGATCCACTCGCTCGTCAAATACTGCTTGTCTCTACTTCGCCGGAAAGACCAAGTGGTAAAGCAAAACCGAAACATTATGACTCTTGTGTATGTGCTCGCTCATCCCGCAAGACGACGCCGCAAGCGGCAGGGAATTGAACCCCGTGGAGCGCTTAAAATAAATGGATCGCACATTTTATTATGGCATGAATAGACGACACGAATAGTCAATGGCATGAATAAATCGGAACTGTTACGCTGCGCACCCTTACGTCTCCCAGTTGCTGATTTTCATACGCATGAGTCTTCGCTACTCTGCTGTTGGCATTATGTTCTGCTGGGCGGATTCAACTCTGAAGTGCAACACCTGCTGATGTGAAGAGGCGCAGGCGCGGTAGCCTGCACAGCTTCACCGCCAAGTGGAACTGCACATGCA
>JAYVLO010000193.1:0-4646 GCA_043759455.1 Pseudolysobacter sp. | reverse complement strand
CGGACTTTGACGTAACCGAACTGCCGCTTCATCACCCGGAAAGGATGCTCGACCTTGGCGCGGATGCGTGCCTTGCAGTATTCCACGCGTTTCGCACCGGCTTTGAGCTTACCTTCGGGCATCGCCCGGATCGTGCCTGGACGCGCTGCAATCTCCCGACGTACGGCGCGATTCTGATTTTCCTCACGCTTGCCCACACCCGTTTAGCCAGCGTCGCCATACGCAAACGATTCCTCGCCGTGCAGCAGTTGGCGCGCCTGGGTGACATCGGCCACGTTCGCCGCCGTGGTCGTGACGCGGACTGGCGCAGCGGCGTGACTTCGTACAGCACTAAACAAACGGATGCGACCGCAGAATTCGGCAGTACTATCAAATTACGGCAGGATCTTCGCAGTCCAAGTCCGCATCACTGCAATTTTTGGAGTCTTGTCGCGGCTCATGGAAGAATTTGCGCCATCGTTTTTTAAGTGGTTTCACTAAATGCCGCACGCGCTGCCTCCAGCGTGTCGGCGATATCCTGCTCGGAGTGCGCTGCCGAAATAAATCCTGCCTCGAACGCGGAGGGCGCGAGATACACACCGCACTCCAGCATGCCGTGGAAAAAACGATTGAACGCGGGGACATCGCACGCCGTGGCTTGTTGAAAGGTTTCGACGTGTTCCGAGCTAAAAAACAATCCGAACATGCCACATACGCGTGTGATCGAAAACGGCACACCGGCATCGGTGGCGACGGCGAGCAAACCATCGGTGAGCAGGCGTGTTTTGCGATACAGCTCATCGTAAAATCCGGGCTGTTGGATCAGCGCGAGCGTCGCCAGTCCGGCAGCCATTGCCACCGGATTTCCCGACAAGGTGCCGGCCTGATAAACCGGGCCGCTCGGCGCAATTTTTTCCATGATGTCGCGGCGTCCGCCGTAAGCACCGACCGGCATACCACCGCCGATGATCTTGCCGAATGTGGAAAGATCCGGCGTGACGTCGTACAACTGCTGCGCGCCGCCAAGTGCAACGCGAAAACCGGTCATCACTTCGTCGAACACCAGCAGCGTGCCGTGTTGCGTACACAGTTCGCGCAGGCCTTGCAGATAGCCATCGCGCGGCAGAATGCAGTTCATGTTGCCGGCGATCGGTTCGATGATGACGCAAGCGACTTGATCGCCGATCTTGGCGAACAAATCTTTCGCCGCATCGAGATCGTTGTAGGGCAGGGTCAAAGTCAGGTCTGCCAATGCTTTCGGTACACCGGGCGAATTCGGCACGCCCAGCGTGAGTGCGCCGGAGCCAGCCTTGACCAGAAACGCATCGCCGTGGCCGTGATAACAGCCTTCAAACTTGATGATTTTTTCGCGGCCGGTGAAACCACGTGCGAGTCGGATCGCGGCCATCGTGGCTTCGGTGCCGGAGTTGACCATGCGCACCATTTGCAGCGATGGCACCAGGCGACAAAGCGTATCGGCCATCGTCACTTCGAGTGGATTCGGCGTGCCGAATGATAATCCGTCGCGCGCGGTTTTCAGCACGGCTTCGAGCACGCTTGTTGGATTGTGGCCGGCGATCATCGGCCCCCATGAGCCGATATAGTCGATGTAACGTTTGTCTTCGACATCCCACAGATACGCACCTTGCGCACGCTGGGTGAAAAACGGTTCGCCGCCGACCGATTTGAATGCGCGTACCGGCGAGTTCACGCCGCCAGGAATATTTTTCAACGCGCGCTGGAACAGTTCGTGATTGGTGTTCATGGTTAAACCTTGTGACGGATTTGAAAGAAACGATCCGGTCTGATGCCGGACGATTCTGCGCTGAATGATTGAAAGCCTGATGACTCAGAAGTCGGCAAAAAGTCGCACATATTTGCGCGCGGCGATGGCCGTATCGGCTGCACCGAAGATGCCGGAAATTACGGCGAGATAATCGGCGCCCGCCTGAATGAGGCTCGCGCCATTCTCCGCAGTTATGCCGCCGATGGCTACCAATGGCAGGCCGAATTTATGCGCGGCGATCAATAAATCAGGCGTGGCGCGACGTGCGGCGGGTTTGGTTGGTGAATGAAAAAAGCTGCCGAACGCGAGATAGCTCGCGCCGTGCTGTGTTAGTTCATGTGCGCGTTGCAGCGAGTCGTAACAGGAGACACCAACTATCGCATTGCCACCGAGCTGCGCGCGTGCGCTGGCAATATCGATATCGTTTTCGCCGAGATGCACACCTGCGGCGCCGACTTCGGCGGCAAGCGCGACATCATCGTTGATGATCAGCGGGACGTTGAATCGGATACAGAGTTTCTGCAATGCCGTGGCTTCGTTACGACGGCGTGCGACATCACTACTCTTGTCGCGATATTGCAGCAGTGTCGCGCCGGCATCGAGCACGGTCTCGACGCGCGCCAGCAGATCACCACGAGGCCCATCAGTAATGGCATACAGGCCGCGATTCGCTGAATTCAGCACGATACTTTACCTTTGCGCCTTTCGCCCATGCGCAACACCTGCGAAAATGGAACCATCAGAATACTTCCGGATACTCAGCAATGACTCAAACAACTTCCACGCTCGATGCCGACGTGCCTTTTCGGACCTTCATGTGCGTGGTCTGCGGCTTTATCTACGACGAAGCCGAGGGTTGGCCCGCCGATGGTATCGAACCCGGCACGCGCTGGGACGATGTGCCTGAAACCTGGACCTGCCCCGACTGTGGTGTGACCAAGGCTGATTTTGAAATGATGCAGGTCGTCTGAGCTGCGCTATCGGCGCTGCCCTGTCAGTGTCAGTTTAGCCTGACCGGGGCGCTGCTGATGTCCGCAAGCTGCAATCGTATGGTATCGGCATCCGCCGCGGTGGGTTCCAGTTTGAGGTAACGACGCAAATCCTCGCGCGCTGCGCCGATGTGTTCCAGACGCAGATAAAGCAAGCCGCGATCGCGATATTCTTCATGCTGCTGCGGATCGACGCTGAGCAGGCGATCACTGCATCGCACGGCGCGCGCCAGATCTTCCCGCTCGGTATAAACCGCTTTCAGGTTGCGCAGCATGCGCGTGAGAATGGCGCGGTGGCTGGCAGGTTCGAGCATGCGCGCGAGATGATGATCGTCGATTTCTCGAGCCGCATCGAAATAGCCTCGAGCGCGCGAACGCAGTTCGATTTCGTCCAGCGAGCGACCTTTCTGGTAAGGGTCGAGCACAATCAGCCCATCGTCTACCGGCAGTCGCACCAAAAAATGACCCGGGAATGAAACGCCTTGTAGCGGGATGTCGAGTCGCTGCGCCAGTTCCAGCTGCACCACAGCCAGCGAGATCGGATTACCGAGGCGGCGGTCGAGCACGTCGTTGAGATAGCTGTTGCGCGGATCGTAGTAGTCGCTCTCGTTGCCGGCAAAACCTACTTCTTCGAACAGAAAACGATTCAGATGCTGCAATTGCGCAGCTGGCAGCAGTGCCGGCGACAGCTCGGTGCGCAGTTGGCGAAAATAGCCATCGATGCGCGCCTCGTATTCCGCTGCGGCCAACTGCGGGTATTCGTCTTGCGCGATCAGCAGCGCCGTGCGAAACAGCGGAATTTCTTCATCCTCGACCAGATTCAATTGCAGCCACGAATTGTCCATGCGCTTCTCTCCGGCAGGCCCAATGGGTTGATTCGATCTTACGCGAAACCAGTGTGATGCAGTCAACAGGGTGCCCGGGAAAACGCTGCGAAGCGTCATGGTTGTTCCATTCCGGCATGATGAACTGTATCTGCCAAAATCAGCCGGATGCAGGATCGTGAAACAATTTGAACCAATGACCGACGAGATGTTGTTTCAGCGCGCAGCTCTTGGCGAAATGCCGGTGCCGTATCAGTATGGATTGCACTGCCTGCACCGCTTGAGCGGCGGCGCACATGGCGGCGTGGTGCTGTTCGCGCCACCGAGTGTTGATGTGTACGCCAATGCCCCACCAATGGTTATTGATGAATCGTCAGCTCGTCTCCGGGCTTGACACCAAGTTTTTCGGCGCTGCCGCCGTTGAGTTCCAGCACGTACTGCGCTGCGCCAGTGCTGGGATAGACTGGGCACTGGTTGTCGTTAGACAGGCATGGCGGGACGCGTTGTTGCACATTTACCAACGTGCGTTTGGCGTCAAAATAGAAGATGTCCAGCGAGATATGCGTGTTCTTCATCCAGAAGGTTTGTCGTGTTGCGTCTGGAAACACAAATAACATGCCGTGGTCCGAGCTCATGACGTCGCGAAACATCAGTCCCTGTTCTTGTGAAGCAGGATCCTTGGCCAGCTCGACCGAGAAGTGCTTGCCCTTGAGTTCAACGCTCCCGGTGGGTAAATCCGCGCCATGACTTATGCTGGTAAAGATCGCGCCGAGCGCGAGAAAACCGAGAACTGCTGTGCGAGTCATACGATTGTCCGATGGTAGATTGGATAGTGTTGGAATCTTATCAGCTTGCGAAAGCCGATTAACCAGGCTGACGGAGGGAAATTGCTCGCTGAAAACCGACGGCGCTGCAACTGCCGCAGCGCAGAAACTTCACGAGTTTTCGTAGGAGTTCAAAATACCTCTATGCAAATTTGAAAGTGTCGGCTAGTATTCGCGGCCCTGCAGAGGAGCGGCATCGAAGGCGGGTTGAGTCGATGCGAATTGCGGGTGGAGTTTGGTAGGC
>JAYVLO010000192.1:0-2255 GCA_043759455.1 Pseudolysobacter sp. | reverse complement strand
ATCCACGTGCGTTGCGTGCGCCCGTTATTGCCCGCGACCACCAATGCGTGGACGAAGGCATATGAACAAGGCTGCGATTTACTGATGAGCAGCGTGCAGCAGTGAGTTCATCCTTCGAAGCAAGTTTGGGATGGGCGCAGGCGCAGGATGCGACCGATCCGCTGCGCGCATTCCACGATGAATTCCTGATTCCGAAACACGCCAGCGGCGAGCAGATTTACCTGTGCGGCAATTCGCTCGGCCTGCAACCGCGCGGCGTGCGCGATGCGGTCAATGCCGAGATGGATTATTGGGGCAGCCTCGCCGTCGAAGGCCATTTCCGCGGTCGTTTGCCGTGGATGGATTATCACGAATTCGTGCGCGATCATCTCGCCGAAGTGGTCGGTGCACTGCCGTGCGAAGTCGTGACGATGAACACGCTGAGCGTGAATCTGCACCTCATGATGGTGAGCTTCTATCGGCCCACGGCCGAGCGTCCGGCGATCCTGATCGAGAAACGTGCGTTTCCTTCGGATCGTTATGCGGTCGAATCGCAGGTGCGGTTCCACGGTTTCGATCCAGCCACCGATCTGATCGAAATCGAGGCGGATACAGTTGATGGCACATTGTCGCTTGATGCGATCCAGCGTGTGATCGACGAGCATGGCGCACGCATTGCACTGGTGCTGTTGCCCGGCGTGCAATACCTCACCGGACAGGTTTTTGACCTGCGTGCGATCAGCGAAATCGCGCATCGCAAGGGCTGTGTGGTCGGCTTCGATCTCGCCCATGCGGTCGGCAATATTCCACTGCAGCTGCACGATACGCATTGCGATTTCGCGGTCTGGTGCAGTTACAAATATCTCAATAGCGGCCCCGGTGCGGTCGGTGGTTGTTTTGTACACGAGCGCCACGCGCAGACGCCGCGGCCACGTTTCGCCGGATGGTGGGGTCACGAAAAATCCACGCGCTTCCAGATGGGATCGGAGTTCGTGCCGACGGTGGGCGCGGATGGCTGGCAGTTATCGAATCCACCGATTCTCGCGCTCGCGCCGCTGCGTGTATCGCTGGAAATCTTCCATCGCGCCGGCATGCAAAATCTGCGCGCAAAATCCTTGCGCTTGACCGCGTATTTGATCTGGCTGATCGAGCGCGAACTCGAAGGCGTGCTCAGCGTGGTCACGCCGACGGCGCCCGATCAGCGCGGCGCACAACTCAGTCTGCGCGTGCACGGCCCGCGCGACAGTGGCCGGGCACTGTTCGATCATCTGGGCGCGCAGCACATCATCGGCGACTGGCGCGAGCCCGACGTGATTCGCGTCGCGCCCACGCCGCTGTACAATCGTTATGCCGATTGTTGGTATTTTGTCGATGCCGCAAAACAATGGACGGCAAGTCGTTGATCCCATCTTGAACACGAATTCGATGTCCTCTCGCCCGCCCATCACGATCATCGGCGCCGGTCTGGTCGGTGCGCTGCTCGGCACCCTGCTCGCGCAACGCGGCTTCGTGGTCGAGCTGTTCGAGCGGCGCGCCGATCCGCGAAAAATGGGTTATCTCGGTGGTCGCTCGATCAACCTCGCGCTGGCCGAACGCGGCATGCACGGCTTGCGTCTGGCCGGACTCACTGCGCCGGTGATGGACAAGGCGGTAATGATGCGCGGGCGCATGGTACATGCGCTTGATGGTCACAGCGAGCTACTGCGTTACGGTCGCGACGACAGCGAAGTGATCTGGTCGATCAATCGCGGCCAGCTGAATGCGCTGCTGATCGACGCTGCCGAAGCCGCGGGTGCGAAAGTCCATTTCGGGCAGCGCCTCGAGTCGGCAGATTTCGCGGCATCCACCTTACGCATGTTCGATGAAGCCAGCGCAGAAATTCGCGAGCATCACGCTGCCGTCATGCTCGGCACCGATGGCGCGGGTTCGGCACTGCGCGCGGCGATCAATGCGGTCGCGCCGCTGGGTGAGCGTTTCGAGCCGCTGGGCCACGGTTACAAGGAACTTGAAATTCCGGCGCTAGTCGATTTTCCGCTGAGCACGCTGTCGCCGGAACTCACCGACAAGCGCGCTGCCGGCGAGCGTTTTGCAATCGAACGCAACGCGCTGCACATCTGGCCGCGCGGCCATTACATGTGTATCGCTCTACCGAATGCCGAAGGCAGTTTTACCGTGACCTTGTTCCTGCCGAACAGCGGTGATCCGAGTTTCGCGACCGTCGTCAGTCCGCAACAAGTCGCGGATTTTTTTGCGCGCGATTTCGCCGATGCGGTGCC